>JAYTUJ010000030.1:0-68399 GCA_043744615.1 bacterium | reverse complement strand
AAATCGGTATGTGTAAAGATCGTTAGCATCGTCTGAGAAAGAAGAAATTGACTTTCGTGCAATTTGTTTTCCGTCTAACCAAACTGAAATTTCAGTAGCGTATTTAGCGATCTTAGCGTTTGAAGATCCGTTTGTATTCTTCAAAGCAACTTTAAGACCGTCAATTCGTTGGTCTCCGTCTTTAGCTGTAAGTTCGATTCCTAATACCGCAACATCTTTGTCTCCTTCTGAAACTTTTGTGTTGTTGTATGAACCTAACTTTGTAACACTTGTAAGTGTTCCAACTGATCCAGAAACTGTTGAACCTGTTGATCCTGTTGAGTTAGATGTACATGTGAATCCAAGTGGGCAAACTGGTGCTGGTGTTGAATTAGATGTGCAAGTAAATCCTAGTGGACAAACAGGTGCAGGCATACCTCCAGACATACTCATAGCAAGTCTAGCTTGTGAGATTGGTCCGAAGTATCCAACTGCAGGAGTAACTCCAGCAGCTCGTTGCCATGCAATAACTGCAGCTTTTGTAAGTGTTCCAAAATATCCTGTTGGAGAAACTTTAAGGTATCCTCCAGATACAAGAACTTCTTGGAGTGCTGTAACATCATTTCCTCGTGAACCTACTGTAAGGCTTCGAGTGAATGTGTATGCAGCAGCATTTGCTGAAACAGCAACGCCAAGTGCGATCGCTAGTGACAATGCACTAACGATAATTTTTTTAAATGTCATAATTTCTTTAATAAGCTTATTAACTAATTAACGCTGTTTCAATTTCTTTCATACTAATAATTTTATAATTGAGAAATTGAAACAGTTTTTGTTTTGCATACGTAACCATATGCGGTTGATACGCGACGCAATCGCGTAATCTACATGAAAAATTATTTTCATAATTTTTCACGCCGGTCATCGAGTGTCGACTCAAATGACGCTTCACTAAATCTATCCTGTTTTAATGTATCGACACGAACATGGATAGCTAGTTGGAAATGTGTGTAGAATTTTCTATCGGTTCAGTCATCAAAGGTACATTGCTTCTGTTCGGGGAAAGTTTTATCCTATTTAATTTTCAATGAACGACCAAGCAACTTTTTACTTGGTGTATAAAAAGCATAGCATATAAACTACGGGCTACGCCAATATATACACATATCATAGTACCCTAAAACACCTTGTTGGTCAATCTATTTACTATCTTAAAGAATACTTGCTCCATCTTCGTTCTCCAACTCTTTTAAGGACACGATCGTCTACTAAGGACATCAGTTCACGCTGTATAGTTTTTTCACTACAGTCATTAATGACATTTGTAATATCTTTTATAGTGAGCTCTCCTTTTTGTTTAATTAGTGTGAGTATAGTTGTCCTTCGTTTTGACTTTTGAGCATCGGGGATTAAGGCTACTTGAGGTCTAACCTGCTTTTGATTGTGGGTAATCTTTTGTACGGGAGGTTTTATAAATGACTGAGACACAGAAGGGGTTGGAATAGAAACTTGATTAGAAATTATAACTGGATGACTACTAATAGAAGCATGCGCAGTGTTTGGGTTTTCTGCTTCAATCATAAAGAAAGACTCGCCGATAAAAGTTGATTCTTCTGACACGGTAGATGACTCAACAAGAATGTCCTTTATAAAGGACACTTCTTTTTTAAGGACTTCTGCGTTCATTGTAGAGATAACCTTGGTCATTTGAGCCAAGTCAATCTGATAAAGAAGATCAGAGAGCTGAGGCATGATCTCTTCTGAATTAAAATTGGCATATATAGCTGAACGAATCTTTAAAGACAATTTTCTTAAAGACCACTTGAGTGATTCTTGCTCAGAAATTATATCGGTCACCAAGTAAATTGCACGTACTATTTTATCGAGTTTCTTTTCAGCAAAAAGTCTTTTAGGACTTTTTGCATTTGTTGTTCGGGATGTCTGATAATTTGCTTGGTGCATAAAATAATCTATGTGGTGTCTTAAATATATAGTAAGTAATACGTTGTCCATTATGCTACGACAAATCAGAAAAGTAAAGGACTTATGTTATATTTATTGCATGCCAAAGAAACACCGAAAAAACCAAAAACCTGATAAACAAACAAGCTCAAATTCATCACGAATCCCTATTATAAAAGACCTTCAAAGTGAGACCATTCAAGCCATTATTGCCATAGGACTTTTTATGGTTTCTATCTTTTTTATTTTCTCTGCTTTTGGACACAAAACGACAGATGCTTTGACCACTTGTCAGTACTTTAGTTACGCTGGAAAAGTTGGAAATTGTCTTTTTTATTTTGGAGATAAACTACTTGGATTAGGATATTATCTTTTGCCTATTTCTTTAATTCTTCTGGGGATAAGTTTTCTAAAAACTCTTGAACATAAATTTGCTATCACAAAAATATTTGGGGTAGCATTATTCTTTTTATCTGGTCTCGGACTTATTGCTCTTGCATCAGAAGAAAGCGGTGGTATCTTAGGAAAAATTGTTGCACAACCAATGATCGCAATGTTTGGTGAATATGTAAGTTTCTTCTTTTTATTAGGGACAACAATCATTTCTCTTTTGATTACATTTAATACACATCTTAAACAAGATTGGATTATGTTCTGGAAACAAAATGAGGACGACTCAGAAGAAGATGAGCAACAAGAAATCGAAATAAAAAAATCAAAAGAAACTGAAGTAAAAGTAAAAGGAGCTGGTGATGAAGATACAAAAATTTCTTTGAAAGAAGATGACAAAGTTTCTGCTCAAAAACAAAAAGATGTTAGTGCGGTAATAAAAAAAGATGAGAAAATCGAAAAAGATTTTATTATTCCTGCAACACGTTTTGCATTAGGGAAAAAGTTTACTCCTCCCCCACTATCATTACTCGCTGATGACAAAGGAAAACCTGGTGTTGGTGATATTAAAGCAAATGCAAACATCATTAAACGAACACTGCAAAACTTTGGTATCGATGTTGAGATGGATGAAATTTCAATTGGACCTTCAGTAACTCGATATGCAATGAAGCCAGCAGAAGGGGTTAAACTTTCACGAATTCTTGGACTACAAAATAACCTATCGCTTGCACTTGCTGCTCACCCACTTCGTATTGAAGCACCTATCCCTGGAAAATCACTGGTTGGTATTGAAATTCCAAACACAATAAAAACAACTGTTGGTTTGGGTAACTTACTTTCACAATCAGAATTTCAAGAATCAGATAAACATTTGCTTATGGCACTTGGAAAAGGAGTTTCAGGAAAAGCTCATTTTTCAAACCTTGCAAAGATGCCTCACCTTCTTATTGCTGGAGCAACAGGTTCTGGAAAGTCAGTAACGATCCACGCACTCATCGCTTCAATGCTGTATCGAAACCCGCCTGAAAACCTTCGATTCATCATGGTTGATCCGAAACGAGTAGAACTTACTCTATATAATGGTATCCCCCACTTATTAACTCCTGTTATCACCGATGCAAAAAAGGCAATCTTGGCACTTAAGTGGGCAGCAAAAGAAATGGATCGCCGATACAACATATTAGAAGAACACAAAGTACGAGATATTGGTTCATATCATAAAACTATTCTTGAACCAGCACTTAAAAAATTAGAAAAGGTTGGAAAAGCAGCTGAAGGAGCAGAGGTTCCAGAACAAATGCCTTACATCATTTTCATTATTGATGAATTGGCAGATATCATGCAAACGTATCCTCGAGAACTTGAAGCAGGTATTGTTCGTTTAGCACAAATGTCTCGAGCAGTTGGTATTCACTTAATGCTTTCAACACAACGACCAAGTGTTAACGTTATTACTGGTCTTATTAAAGCAAACGTTCCAGGACGTATTGCTCTTCAAGTAGCTTCACAAATAGACTCTCGAACAATTCTTGATATGGGTGGGGCTGAAAAACTTCTTGGTGCCGGAGACATGTTATATATGTCAGGTGAAATGTCTACACCAGAACGAGTACAGTCTGCCTACGTTACTGAAAACGAATTAAAAAATGTAGTAAAACATATTATTGATGCATACAAAGATGATCTTCCTCAATCAGAGATTTCATTTGCAAGCCAAAAAGATGAACCTGCTCAAGATGTTGTATTCAATTCATTCTCTGACGATACCGAAGGAAGTGATGACGATGATGATTTATATGAAGATGCAAAAGAAACTGTGATTAGTGCGGGAAAAGCTTCAACTTCATATATTCAAAGAAAGCTTCGGGTAGGTTATGCGCGCGCAGCGCGCCTTATGGATATGCTTGAAGAACGAGGAGTTATTGGTGCAGCTGATGGCGCACGACCTCGAGAAGTTCTTGACCCTGTTTCTAAAACAGAATCTGGTGAGGATGCAGTGAAATTTGAATAAATTATAAAAAATAATGAGCATTGGATACCGAGATTATAGACGAATCGTAATTTTCCTTATATTTCTTGGAATCATTGTTTTTTATAGCTTTTTTCAGACCAGAAGACTCCGTGAAGGACCGATAATCAACCTCAAAAGCCCTGAAAGTAGTCTACGGACAGCTAATTCAGAAGTCCTCATATCAGGAAATATTAAAAATAGTATTTCTCGAACGATAAACGATAGAATATTGATTGTTGATGAGTTTGGAAACTTTTCAGAAAAATTGCTCGTGCCATATGGGTATACTATAATTACCTTACGAGCAGAAGATAGGTTTGGAAAAAAGACAGAGAAAAAAATTGATGTTTTTTTAGAAAAGAATTTATCTTCAAGTGTTAGTGTAGAAGCATCAAGCAGTAGTTCGCATTAATTAATAATTATTATGGCTATCAAAAATAAAAAAAGTAAAGGTGCAAAGGACGCTGGAAAAGAGATTCGATCAGAAGCTGACGCGGGATTAACCGACAAAGAAATGGCCGAAGTCGCTGAAGAAGAATCTGGTATAAAAAAATCAAAGAAAGGCAGAGACGACAGTGGGATTTCAATCGAGGCAACACTTCGAGAAATAAAAACGAAATTTGGTGATGAAGCAATTATGATGCTTGGTGATAAACCTCATACTGATGTTGATGCTATTTCTACTGGCTCAATTGGTTTAGATGCAGCACTTGGAGTTGGAGGATTACCTCGAGGAAGAATCATCGAAATCTTTGGACCAGAATCTTCTGGTAAGACTACCCTATCACTTCATGTTATTGCTGAGGCACAAAAAAAAGGTGGAATTTGTGCATTCGTTGATGCTGAACATGCACTTGATCCAGAATATGCAAAACGACTTGGAGTAAAAATTGAAGAACTTTTAATTTCACAACCTGACACAGGAGAACAAGGTCTAGAAATTACAGAAAGTTTAGTTCGATCAGGAAAACTTGATGTTATTGTTATCGACTCTGTTGCTGCACTTACACCAAAAGATGAAATCGAAGGAGACATGGGAGCATTTCACGTTGGAAAACAAGCTCGATTGATGTCACAAGCATTACGAAAACTTACTGCTATCGTTGCAAAAAGTAAAACAATTGTAATCTTCATTAACCAAATCCGAATGCAAATTGGTGTTATGTTTGGAAACCCAGAAACAACCCCAGGAGGAAAAGCGTTAAAGTTTTACACTTCGGTTCGACTCGATATTCGACGAATTGCTCAAATTAAAAAAGGTGAAGAAATTATGGGAGGACGTGTTCGAGTAAAAGTAGTAAAAAATAAAGTTGCTGCTCCATTTAAACAAACAGAATTTGATTTAATGTACAACGAAGGAATTTCTCGAGAAGGTGAAATGATTGCCCTCGGAGAAAAAATGGGAATCGTTACAAAAACAGGAATCTCATATTCATACGGAGAAGAAAAACTTGGACGAGGCTACGACGCAACACGACAATATCTTCGAGACAATAAAAAGACTGGCGATAAAATCATGAGTGATATCCGAAAGAAACTAAAAGAAATCTAATTTTAGAATCGAAGAAATAAAAATTACGCAAAATAAAAACACTCTCGAGATGAGAGTGTTTTTATTTGAGATATACTTTTGAAGTTTATTTCTTTCCAACCTTTCGGCGTGTAACAACAAACTTGTTTGAGTATTTCTTTGAACGTCGTGATTTTTGACCCTTTCCAACTGGCTTTCCCCATCGAGTTTTAGCTCGTTTGGTTCCTCGGCCTTGTCGTCCTTCTCCTCCTCCGTATGGGTGATCCACCGCATTCTGAGCAGTACCTCGAACTGTTGGTCGAATACCTTTCCATCGACTTCGTCCTGCCTTTCCAAAGTTTTCAAGATGCTTTTCTTCGTTTGAAACTTGTCCAACACTTGCCCATGCATGAGCTGGAAGTTTTCGAACTTCTGTTGAAGGAAGCTTAACTTGAACATATTCACCGTCAAGCGCAATAAGTTCTGCGTAGTCACCTGCTGATCGAGCAATTCGAGCACCTCCTAATGGTTTTATTTCAACGTTATAGATGAAAGTTCCCACAGGAATGTTTCGAAGTAACAATCGGTTTCCAGCTTTGATGTCAGCTTTTTCTGAAGTCACAATTGTGTCTCCAACTTTAATTGATGTAGGCAAAAGCACATATCGCTTTTCACCGTCTGGATACACAGTAAGACCAATAAATCCTGATCGGTTTGGATCGTATTCAACTGATACAATTTTTCCTGCAATGTCTTTTTTGTCGAATTTAAAATCAACGTCTCGGAATAGTCGTTTGTGTCCGCCTCCTTTGTGTCGAGTTGTAATTCGGCCAAATGAGTTTCGTCCAACTGAACGCTTGTATCCTTTAACAAGTGATTTTTCTGGTGTTGAATTTGTCAGCACGCCACGGTATGTAACGTGTGTCATTTCTCGACGAGATTTCGATGTTGGTTTATATCGTTTCATATATTATGCAAGATCAATCTTATCACCTTTTTTAAGGAATACGACTGCCTTCCTTATTGCTTTTGTTACACCATTTTTTCCTCGTACAAAAACTTTTTTTCGTGGAAGATTAATGATATTAACTTTTGTTGGCTTTACGTTATACAGAGTATTGATCGCTTTTAGAATTCCCGTTTTTGTAGCAGTCTTTGAAATTTGAAATGTGTATGCATTATCTTTTTCCGCAAGAAGAGCAGCTTTTTCGGTTACGTATGGTTTTACCATATGATCTGAATGAGTTGTTTTCATGAGAATTATTTCTTAGCGCTTCGAGCTTCTAAAATACTGATCGAAACTTGTGGATTCACAATTACTAAGTATTTGTGATTCAAAACTTCAATTGGGTTTAAGTTTCGAACTTCTGAAACAGACATGCTTCCAAAGTTTGCAAAACCTCGTTCAATTAACAAATCTTTTGATGCAGTAGCAATAATAGCGGCATTTGTTCGTTTCTTTGTTAGTTTTTCAAAACCTTTTACAGCTGAAAGACTCTTAAGAACTACTAATGCATTTTTTGCTTTTCCTTCTACTTTTACATCATCGATGAATACAAGTTCTCCGTCACGATTTTTTTGAGAAAGAATTGTGTACAAAGCCTTTGCTTTCATCTTCTTGTTAACCTTTCGGTCAAAGTTTTTATCATTTCGTGGTCCGTGCGCAACACCTCCACCAACCCAGATCGGAGATCGTGTTGATCCGTGTCGTGCTCGTCCTGTTCCTTTTTGTTTCCAAGGTTTCTTTCCTCCTCCTCTTACCTCACCTCGTGTTTTTGTGTGAGCATAATGGATTCGAGCGTTTGTCATCATCGAAGTAACTACTTGATGAACAAGATCGGCGTTCCATGGTAATCCAAAAATGCTTTCAGGTAAAATTACCTTTCCTGCTTCTTTTCCAGACTGGTTGTATATTTTTGTTTCCATATTATGCAGATTTAATTTCTACAAGTGTTCCTCTTCGACCTGCAATTGCTCCACTAATGAAAATTTCATTAGTTTCTGGACTGATTTTAAGAACTTTGAGGTTAGTAACAGTTACTCTGTCACTTCCCATTCGTCCTGCCATTCGAGTTCCTTTGAATACACGTTGGTATCCTCCGGCACCGATAGAACCTGGTTCTCGTTCAGAGTGCTTTTGACCATGACTTCGTGGACCTCCATGAAAACCATGTCGTTTGATAGCACTTTGAAACCCTTTTCCTTTTGAAATTGAAGAAACTTCAATCTCTTCGTTTTCTGTAAAAATACTTGATTCTATTTTATCACCTACTTTATATGGTGAAACGTCAGTTAGTCTGAATTCTCGCAACGTTGCGAAATTTCCTAAATCTTTGAGGTGGCCTTTTTGCGGCTTCTTCATATTTTTCTCTGCCTTTGTACCGAATGCAACTTGCACTGCAGTATATCCATCACTCTCTAAAGTTTTAATTTGAGAGATAACGTTTGGCGAAGTTTTAATGATAGTAGCCGGATAAACAGTTCCATCCTCATCGAACACCTGCGTCATATTTTGTTTTGTTCCGAGTAAGAATTTCATAGGCTATATCATCTTTACGTCAATATTTACTCCTGAAGGCAAGCTTAAGTTGGTTAGTGCTTCAACGATTTTTTGATTTGGATTAATGATATCCAATAATCGCTTGTGAATTCGCATTTCAAACTGTTCTCGAGCATTCTTAAAAACGAATGACGCTCGGTTAACAGTATATTTTCGAATTTCAGTTGGAAGAGGAATCGGTCCTACAATCTTCGCATCGTATCGAACAGCAGTATCCATTATCTGCTTCACTGAAGCATCTAATATTTTATGCTCATATGCTCGAACTCGAATTCGAAGTTTTGAACCTGATTCTTCTTTAGCACCAGACTTAGCGGCCTTCTTTTTTGTTGTTTCTTTCGTAGACATAGAATGTCGGCTAGGCCAAATAAGACTAAAGTGTAACTTTTGTTACAACTCCAGCACCTACTGTCTTTCCTCCTTCTCGAATAGCAAATCGTTGCTTGTCTTCAAGAGCTACAGGAGCTACGAGTTTAACTTTAAAGGTTACGGTATCGCCCGGCATAACCATCTCTACTCCTTCGTTAAGGGTTACTTCTCCAGTTACGTCCGTTGTTCGGATGTAAAATTGAGGTTTGTATCCAGTAAAGAAAGGAGTGTGTCGTCCACCTTCTTCTTTTTTAAGAATGTAAACTTCTGATTCAAATTCTGTATGAGGCAAAACTGAACCTGTTTTTGCAATTACTTGACCTCGTGTAAGATCTTCTTTTTTAACACCTCGAAGAAGAATACCAGCGTTGTCTCCAGCCATTCCTTCGTTAAGTTGCTTATTGAACATTTCAATACCAGTAACTGTAGTTTTAGATGTTGGTTTGATTCCGATGATTTCAACTTCTTCTCCAACTTTTACCATACCTCGTTCGATTCGTCCTGTTACTACTGTTCCTCGTCCTTCGATAGTGAAGATGTCTTCAATAGGCATAAGGAAAGGTTTGTCAGTTTCTCGAATTGGAACTGGGATGTATGTATCAAGAGCGTCAGCAAGTTCTAGAACTTTCTTTGACCATTCATCGGTATTATCTGTTGCTTCAAGAGCTTTAAGTCCTGAACCTCGGATAACTGGAGCGTTTGCTCCGTCGAATCCTTGTTTTGTCAAAAGTTCTCGTACTTCTTCTTCAACAAGATCAATAAGATCTTTATCAGGTACCATATCGCATTTGTTTAGGAAAACGATAATTTTTGGCACACCTACTTGTTTAGCAAGAAGAACGTGTTCTCGAGTTTGAGGCATCGCTCCATCAGTAGCAGCAACCACAAGAATAGCGCCGTCCATTTGTGCGGCTCCTGTGATCATGTTCTTAATATAGTCAGCGTGACCCGGTGCATCGATGTGAGCGTAGTGTCGAGCTGCTGTTTCGTACTCGTTGTGAGAAAGGTTAATAGTGATTCCTCGAGCTTTTTCTTCGGGAGCGTTGTCAATTTGATCAACAGCTTTAACCTTAGAATTGTTTCCTGCTCGAGCCAATACGTTAAGTATTGCTGCGGTAAGAGTTGTCTTACCGTGGTCAACGTGGCCAATTGTACCAACGTTAACGTGAGGTTTTGTTCGTTCAAAAACTTCTGCCATATAATTATGTAGTATTTTTAAATTGTCCCTAGTTTTTCCTCTGCCAGCCCTTATTATGGCTTCAGAAGTAACCTAAAAGACGGTTCTGATAATTAACAATGCGTTTTTATAAATTAAAAAAGCGCAAATGCGTTCATGTAATATAACAGAAATTATCTAAAAGTAAAGAGATTTGAGGCGTTTTTAAATATAGTATCTTTGGCTTGTTCAATGGTCATTTTTTTGAGTTCAGCCAGTCGTTTTACGACCTCAATAACATAGGCGGGTTCATTACGAGTTTTACGATACGGCACTGGCGCAACAAAAGGACTATCTGTTTCAGACATAATATTATCGACAGAAACAGATTCGATAGTTGCGTCATAATCATGCGTAAAGGTAATCACCCCTGTAAAGGACAAACTAAAGTCTCGATCAGTAAAAGCTTTTGCTGTGGCAACATCGCCTGCAAAAAAGTGAACGTCTCCTCGAAGCTTTTTGCCCAAAAACTTATTTTGTCCTTTATATCGGTCAATGACTTCTAATGTCTCTTTGTAAGCATCTCGACAATGAATCATAATTGGAAGATCAAGCTCTAAAGCAAGCTCAATTTGTTGTTCGAATATTTTAATTTGTCTTTTAAGTGAACCATTGTTCACTTGGTTCTCTTCTTTATTTGGATCGATGTGAAAAAAGTCTAGGCCACACTCACCAATAGCTATAACTTTTTTTGACTTCGCAAGACTTTTATAAAATTCTAAGTCAAAATCTTCTGGGCTATCAGTCGGATGAAGTCCTATAACTGCATATACTCCCTCTTCATATTGTTCAGCAATTTCGACAGCTTTTTGCGAAGTTAACTTATCCACACCCACATTTATTATCCACACATCTTTTTCATGAGCCCGCTTTATTACTTCTTTATAATCAGCATCAAACTGCTCCATATTTGTGTGGCAGTGAATGTCGATAAAATGAGAATCTGAATTCATATAATCAATATTGTATCATGACGAAAATGCTCTTTTAACTTTTAAGATTTTTTAATTTGCATACAATATCTTCTGTGCTATAACTAGCTAACACCGGTCAAACCTTTTATTCCCAACAACGGTGAATGATAGCTCTTTGACCACAACCTATAACTTGGAGGAAATATTATGCGTATGCATATGACGTTTAATCGCTATCAAAAAGTGGCGTCTCGAACAGATTGTCCTGTAGGAACCCCTCTACTATTCGCAGCATTTATTGCTAACATCCTTGGTTTCAGCGATGAAACACTTGAGTTTATCGAAAAACTTGTGCAAATCATTTCAGACAATAAAGCACCTAGTAAACATGATTTAGAATTATTGACCAAAGAACTTGGCGACATACTTTGGTATACCTGTTCTTTGTCACGACTCCTTGGATCGTCATTTGAGGAGATTGCTTTGCTTGGAATTCATGAAGAAAAAACAAAACGAAAGACTTGTCTTACATTTAAAGAATACTTCGAAAAAAGTATCAGAAAACCAAAGCTTAGCCGTCTCGAACTTTTAGGTCGACTTGCCGGAAAAGTTGCGATAGTTACTGGAAAATTTAAAAGGATTTGCTGGCACGAGAAAGGTAAAATTACCCCTGCCGACAAACTGGTTTTGTTAGCAGGATTAAGCGAAACACTTTTGCTAATCTCTAATGCATGCTCTACATTAGAAACCACTCTCGAATATGTCGCAATAGAAAATCTGGCAAAAATAGCAAGCCGGATTGAGCGAAAAGTTCAAGACAAAACAGGTGATGAGCGTTAACCTCCAAAGAAAGGTTCTGGAACAAACAAGGTCGACTCTTTTTTGGAGTCGACCTTGTTTTCTTTTTTATTTATTTAAATTTTTTATTTACGCCTCTTTCTTAAACGGAAATCCTAGATGAGTTAAGAATGAGAGAGTTTCTTTTTTGTCGTTCTTACTGGTAACAACGATGATTGAGAAACCGAATACATCTTTTAGATCTTCGTCAGATGTTTCTGGGAAAATAGTATTTTCTTTAATACCAATTGTGTAGTTACCCATTGCATCTACTGCTTCTCGTTTTAGTCCTCGGAAGTCTTTTGTTCGTGGAAGAGAAATGTTTACCAACTTATCAAGAAAATCATACATTCGTTGTCCTCGAAGAGTAACTTGGTAACCTGAAGCATCACCTTGTCGAACTTTAAAAGTAGCGATAGATTTTTTAGCTGTTCGTGTTATCACGTTTTGTCCGGCAATCAAAGTTAATTTTTTACCAATCAACTCTTTTCGTTTTGGATCTTTAACAGAACCAATACCTGAACTCAACACAACTTTAACAAGTCGTGGAGCTTCCATTTTATTTTTATAACCAAATTCGCCCTTTAACGCGTCAAATGATTTTTGAACTTTTTCTTTAATTGTCATCATATTATTTTTCAATCTTAACGTTAGAAATATGAATCGGGAATGCTTTTTCGATAACACTTCCTTTACTGTTTCGTGTTGCTTTAACGTGTTTCTTTTTCATATTAACACCTTCAATAACAACCTTTCCTTCTTGTCGAAGAACAGTTTGTACTTTTCCTTTTTTACCTTTGTTTCCTCCGGTAATCACTATTACTTTGTCGCCTTTTTTGATACTCATGGTTTTTTAAAATTACGAGATTGACTAATACTACACAATTTCTGGAGCAAGAGAAACAATTTTTTGGTATCCCAATTCACCAATCTCACGTGGAATAGGTCCAAAAATACGTCCAGCCATTGGTTCTAACTTTCCTTTCGCTGCTTTTTGTAAAATAACAACAGCGTTTTCATCGAATCGAATATATGAACCGTCTTTTCGTCGGTGTGCATTTTTTGATCGAACAACAATTGCAGTAAGAACGTCTTTCTTTTTTACTGCTTTTCGAGGTTCAGCTTTTTGCACTGAAAGAATTACAAGCTGACCAAGATACGCATATCGTTTAGCCGCACTTCCAAGTACTTTGAACACTCGGCCAACTTTGGCTCCTGAGTTATCTGCAATTTTTACAATTGATCGTTCTTGAATCATGGTATTACTTTATTACGATAAACTTCTTATCTTTTGAAATTGGTCGACACTCTTGAATAGTTACTTTGTCACCAATTTTACATGTGTTTCCTTTATCATCAGCCTTAAATCGTTTTGTTCGTTTTAAGAATTTTTGATATTTTTCGTGTTTCTTGTAGTTATCTACTGCAACCACAATAGTGTCTTTCATCTTATCTGAAACAACAACTCCTGTGAGTTCTTTTTTTCGTGAAACTACTTTTTCTTTTACTTCTGTTTTTTTAGTAGGCATATTATTTCATTTTAGAATTAATTGCAGTAAGAACACGTGCAATATCTTTTTTGATTGTGTGTGCTTCTTTTGTGTTCTTAGTCTTTCCGTTAACAACACCGAATCGAAATTTTCGAAGTTCTTCTTTTTTTTCTCCGATCATTTTTTTAAGTTCAGAAACTTCTTTTGTAAGTAAGTCTTTCATATATTTATGCAACTCGTGTTATTACTTTTGTACTCAAAGGCAATTTTGCAGCTGCTTTTAAAAGAGCTTGCTCTGCAATTTGTACAGTTACTCCGTCGACTTCAAAGAGTACTCGGCCTGATTCAACTTGGAAACAATATCCTTGTGGATCTCCTTTTCCTTTACCCATGGCTACTTCAGGAGGTTTTTGTGTGTACGGTCGATCTGGAAAAACTCGAATCCAAACTTTTCCTGTTTTACCAATTGATCGACTGATTACTTTTCGAGCTGATTCGATTTGATTTGATTTAAGTCGGTATGCAGATGTAGCTTTAAGACCAGCCAATCCAAAAGAAAGCTTAGTTCCTCGTGTAGCAATAAGAGGACGTTTTGAATTTCGTCGTGATGTTTGCCATTTTCGATATTTTACTTTTTTTGGAAAAAACATGGTAGTAGTATTAATTATTTATTGAAAATTTCACCCTTATACACCCAAACTTTAATACCTATTTTTCCATAGGTAAGTAAAGCTTCGTAGTGAGCATAGTCAATGTCTGCTCGAAATGTCTGGAGTGGAATTCTTCCTTTTTTAAGAACTTCGTGTCGAGCCATTTCAGCTCCTCCTAGTCGGCCTGACATAGAAATTTTAACACCAAGAACGTCTCTGTTAGCACTTACTTTTTCAACAGTTTGTTTTAGAATTCGTCTAAAAGGCATTCGCTTTTCGAGACCTTCTGAAACCATTTGTGCAACAATAGAAGCATTCGACTCCGGAGACTTCACTTCTTCAACATCAATTTTTAGTTCTTCGTTTTTTCGGAAAACATTAAGCTTCTTCATCTTCTTTTCGATTTCTGCTCGAAGCTTAGTGATTCCGTCTCCACTTCGTCCAATGATAAATCCAGGTCGTGAAGTTTTGATGATAAGTCGAAGAGCTTTTGAATCTCGTTCCATTTCAACAGAACTTACATATTGACCTCGCATTTTCTTTTGAAGCCATTCTCGAAGCATGATGTCACACTTTAGATTTTGTCGATAATCAGCATCAACTCCAAACCAACGACTTTTCCAGTCGCGAATGATTCCTAGTCTATGTGAATATGGATGTACTGTATGTGACATAAATTATTTTTTAGTTTTTGTTGAGCTAGTTTTTTTTGCTTTTACTACTTTTTCTTTTACTTCTTTAACACCTAATACAAGCTCAACATGACTTGATCGTTTTCGGATTGGTGCTGATGATCCTCGTGCTCGTGGCATCATTCGTTTAAGAGTGATTCCTTTATCAACTGAAATTTCTTTAATAAAAAGTACTGTTGCATCAGAGTTTACTCCAGTATTTTTTGCATTTGCAAAAGCTGAAGAGATAAGTTTAGAAATAACTTCTGAAGCTCGTTTTTCAGTAAATTTAAGAAGGGAGATTGCTTCACTTACTGTTTTTCCTCGAACAAGGTCAACCACAAGTCGAACTTTTCGTGGTGATTGTCTGTAATTTATAAGTGATGCTTTCATGATAGATATTTAATTATTTTTTAGGTCCAGTTGCTGCAGGAGCTTTAGCTGATTTTGCAGCGTTAATTTCAGCTTCTTTTTTAGCTGTATCAAGTTCTTTTTGCATCTTACCTCCGTGTTTGTTGAATTTACGTGTTGGAGAGAATTCACCAAGTCGATGACCAACCATTTCTTCACTAATAAGAACTTCGATGTGTTGTTTTCCGTTATAAACCGCAAAAATAAAACCAATCATTTCTGGAGAAATTTGGCTTCGTCGGTACCATGTTTTAATAGGACCAACGTCAAGTGGCTTTTTTCCTTCGATCTTTTTCAAGAGTCGGTCTTCAATATATGGTCCTTTTTTAAGTGATCGTGTCATAAGACTAAACTAAAACAGCTCGTAACGAGCGTTAGGCAATATAATAGCAAATATCGCTAAAGTGTCAAATTTATTTGCTTTTTAAAGGGTCTTACGGCTTAATATAAAAAAACAGGCTCCACTTTTTTAGTGGAGCCTGTTCTTTTTTTGATTTTAATCTAGAAGTTTTAGATTATTTTCGTGCTTCAACAATAGTTTTTTCAACGTTTGGAGGAACCACTTCGTAGTGATCAAATTCCATAGTTGAACTTCCTCGTCCTTCGGTCATTGATCGAAGAGAAGTTACATATCCGAACATTTCTGAAAGTGGAACCATTGCTCGAATAACTTTCAAAAGTCCTCGGTCTTCAATTCCTTCAATTTGAGCTCGCTTTGATGAAAGACTTCCTGTAATGTCTCCCATGAATTTTTCTGGAGTAACTACCTCTACCTTCATAATAGGCTCAAGAATAACCGCTTTTGCTCGTTTCGCACCATCTTGGAAGGCTTGTGACCCTGCAATTTTGTATGCAATTTCAGAAGAGTCTACATCGTGATATGAACCGAATGTAAGTTCACAAGAAACGTTTACCATTTTGAATCCAGCAACGATACCTCGATCCATCGCTTCGTGAACTCCTTTTTCAACAGCAGGAATAAATTCGTTTGGAATAACCCCTCCTTTAATACTGTCGATAAATTCAAAGTCGTCGTATCGTTTAACGTTTTTAGGAATCTTTGCTCCTTCTTCCAATTTTTCCATTGGCTTAAGAGTAATTTTAACGTGACCATACTGACCTTTACCTCCGGATTGTTTAATGTATTTGTGTTCAGCTTCTGCAGTTCCTAAAATAGTTTCTCGGTATGCTACTTGTGGCTTTCCGATAGTTGCATCAACGCCGAATTCTCGTTTCATTCGGTCGATCATAATTTCGAGATGAAGTTCTCCCATACCCGCAACCAATGTTTCTCCTGTTTCTTGGTTTGAAGAAATTCGGAATGTTGGATCTTCATCAGAAAGTTTTTTAAGAGCCATACCCATTTTTTCTTGGTCAGCTTTTGTTTTAGGTTCAATTCGAAGAGATACTACTGGTTCAGCAAATTTAATTGGATCAAGAACGATTGGTTGTGCTTCATCACAAAATGTATGAGAAGTTTTTGCTTCTTTTAATCCTACCGCAGCTGCAATTTCTCCGGCAAAAACTTTTTTAACTTCTTCTCGCTTGTTTGCTTGAAGTCGTACGATTCGTCCTAGTCGTTCTTTATTACCAGTTGTTGAGTTATATAGATATGAACCAGATTCAACTGTTCCAGAATATACTCGGAAGAATGTAAGTTGTCCTACGAAAGGATCTGTTTGCAATTTAAATGCGAGCGCAGCAAATGGCTCTGTGTCAGAAGGTTTTCGGAAAATTTCTGCTCCTGTTGCTGGATCAAGACCTCGAACTGGAGGAATATCAAGTGGACATGGAAGGTATTCAACTACTGCATCAAGTACAATTTGTACTCCTTTGTTTTTCAAAGCTGATCCCGCGAATACTGGGAACAATGAGTTAGAAATAACTGCCTTTCGAATAACTTTTTTGAGTTCAGGTACTGAAGGTTCGTTTCCTTCAAGATACATATTCATTAAAACTTCATCGTGTTCAGCAACTTTTTCGATCAAAATAGCTCGATATTTTTCAACATCTGCTTTCATATCTTCAGGAACATCTTCCATGATGATTTTATTTCCCATGTCTCCTTCGAATTTGTATGCTTTTCGAGTAAGCAAATCTACAACTCCGTCGTGTTGATCTTCAAGACCAATTGGAAGTTGCATTCGAACTGCATTTTTGTTGAGTCGATCAAGAATAGAGTTAAATGATCGGTCAAAAGAAGCACCTGTTCGGTCGAGCTTGTTAATAAAACAAATTCGAGGAACTTTATATTTGTCAGCTTGTCGCCATACAGTTTCTGATTGTGGTTCTACTCCAGCTACTCCGTCAAAAACTACAACTCCTCCGTCAAGAACTTTAAGAGATCGTTCTACTTCTACCGTAAAGTCTACGTGACCAGGGGTGTCGATGATGTTAAATCGGTGCATCATTGACTTGTCGTCTCCCATGTATGTTGGGTTCCAGAAACAAGTAATAGCGGCCGCGGTAATTGTAATACCTCGTTCTTTTTCTTGTTCCATCCAGTCTGTTGTTGCTTCACCGTTGTGAACTTCACCAATTTTATGACTCATACCTGTGTAATACAGGATTCGTTCTGATGTTGTTGTTTTACCCGCATCAATGTGGGCGATAATTCCAAAGTTTCGAACTCGTTCTAGGGGGTAGTCTCTATTCATAAAAAATAATAATAAATAAACAAGCCGACTTAGTTAGGTCGTGCAGATAAAATAGCATTAAATTTGTATCTTTGCAATAAAAAAACAGGCCTTGCGACCTGTTTAATTTTTAGTTTAGTGAGATTACCAAGCGAAGTGAGCAAATGCTTTGTTGGCTTCTGCCATCTTGTGAGTGTTTTCTCGCTTTTTAATAGCTTCGCCTTCATTTTTTGAAGCAGCGATAATTTCATCAGCAATTTTGATGTGCATTGGTTGACCCTTTTTTGACCTTGCAGCGTCTTTGATCCATCGCATAGAAAGTTGTAGTCGTCGTTCTGGTCGAACTTCTCGAGGAACTTGATAGTTAGCACCCCCAACTCGTCGTGATCGAACTTCCATGATAGGACTTGTGTTTACGATAGCTAGATCAAACACTTCCATAGGATTTTCAACTTTAAGTTTTTCTTTTATTGTTTCAAGAGCTCCGTAGATGATCTTTCGAGCAGCGTTCTTTTTTCCACGTTCCATAACATAGTTGATAAACTTTTCAACTTTTTCTGAACCATATACAGGATCAGCTTTTACTGTATGTTTTCGTTTTAAGGGTCTTCGCATAAAATTTATTACTTAGCTTTTGGCCGTTTAGCTCCATATCGACTTCGAGATTGACCTCGTTTTTCTACTCCTGTTGAGTCGAGAACACCTCGTACAACCTGGTATCGAAGTCCGACGTCTTTTACTCGTCCTCCTCGTACAACTACTACAGAGTGTTCTTGTAAGTTGTGTCCGATTCCTGGAATATACGCTGTTACTTCAAGACCGTTTGTTAATCGTACTCGGGCAATCTTTCGAACCGCTGAGTTAGGTTTCTTAGGTGTTTTTGTAGTTACTTTTGTACAAACCCCTCGTTTAAAAGGAGAATTAAAAAAGATTGGTCGGTTTTTAATTGTGTTAAAACCTCGAGTAAGAGCTACCGACTTTGACTTTCGTTTTGTCTTTGTTCGGTTCCTTTTTGTAAGCTGATTAATTGTTGGCATTTGTGGCACATACTTTACTATACAAAATAGTGTAATGCAAGTATTTAAAAGATAAAACTATGAACCAATCAAAAAACGAGTAATAAAAAAGGCTGCTGGAGCTATTTTATCCCATACAAAAAATATAAAAACAAGTCCAATTATAAGACTGTATTGAGAAAGAAAGTGTTTTATTCGGCTATCTGAAGGTAAAAAAGAAAAAAGAATTTTTGAACCGTCTAAAGGAGGAATTGGCATTAAATTAAACAATGCCAACATAAGATTGGTAATAATAATCATCCCTAAAAGACCAACAACTGCTGGATGCATATTGAAATAGATCAATAAAGGTTTAATAAACACTGAAAATCTTAAAAAAAGACCTGTAATAAAAGCTATAGAGATATTCATTAGAGGGCCAGCAAACGCTACAATTCCTTCGCCTGATTTAGGATTTTTAAAAAATTGAGGATTATATGGAACTGGTTTTGCCCATCCAAAAATAAAACCTCCTGACATATAGGTAACTGCTGGCAATATAATAGAGCCAATAGGGTCAATATGACGTATTGGGTTCATAGAAAGTCTATTGAGAAGCTTTGCGGTTGGATCACCAAGTTTATAAGCAGCAAGGCCGTGAGCAACTTCATGAGCAACAACAGAAATAATTAAGATTACGACTCCAAAGACTAGTTTTACAATATCGAAGTCGTTCATGTAAATAATAGTATACCGTTATTTGCAAAAAAATAACACTATGGTATATTGAGCCGACATAGATTCGTAAATTATATGGCTAAAGTTTGTCCAATCACTAAAAAAACATCAATTGTAATGGGGGGTTACTCAAACCGAACTCGAGCAACTCAGTTTAACCCTACCGGAACAAAACGAAAATACCCAAACCTTCAAAAGAAGCGAGTGTATGTTCCTGAACTTAAAAAATCAATTGCTATCGAAGTTACCGCACGAGGAATCAAAACTATCAACAAAAACGGCGCTTACATAACTCTCAAAAAAGCTGGTTTAATTAAGTAAACAAATATCTGTAAGGTCAACAAATTGATGGTTTCCGATAACATCGGAAACCATTTTTTGTTTATAACTTTGTGTTAAAGGATCAAACATAAAAAGTTTTTGTTTTGTAAAAATACACGCGGTGCCGTATAACTTTTTATTTGATATTAAAATATTTTCATTCTTTTTAATTTGTGAATTAGTTAATGGTAAAAAAGCAATCGAAACATTTTCTTTTTTAAAAAGAAAATAATTAAATATGTACAATGTTTTGTTTTGTTTAAAAAAGATAGAATCCTTACTAAAATATGTTTGCAATGTCTGATCTTTATACACTTTTGAACGCAGAGAAAATATCCCTGAAAAAAAACATTCTGTTTTATCAAAAGAAATAAGTCTTTGTGTAATTTCTTGTGGTTTAAAACATCCTAGATTATCTAATTTTTTGTTCACTGTTTTAAACACAACATACGAATTAATTTGTTTTTTAAAAAGAGGCATAAAAACACGAACCTCATCTGGTATTGAATCTGAAAAAGATATAAATATATTTTTGAAAGTATCTTCTATATAAAAAGATGCTGAGCCGTGTTTTAAAAAGAAAAGTGCCTTAAAAGGATCGTTTTTAAGTTGATAGTTTTGATATTGATTAAAAGCATATAATGCTAAAATACCCAGCAAACAAAAGCCGGAAATACATTTAATATAAAAAGTTAGCTGTTTTATCATAAAAAGACACCTCTTAGGTTATAGCAATATGAGATATACTATATATACAAAAAGATTAAATTATTTCCTAAATTAAAATATATGTTTCCAGAAAAAAAGTTTATTATTCTAGCACTTGTTGGCATATCTCAAAAAACAATAGATGAGCACCTAAAGCTATATGCTGGTTATGTAAAACATGCAAACCTTATTCAAGAAAAAATCAAAGAGTATTCTCAAACTCCTGAAGATGCCGAAAAAAATGCATATGCGATATCTGAAATTCAAAGAAGATTTGGTTTTGAATTTGATGGAATGCGAAATCATGAATATTATTTTGAACAACTTGAGCATGGACCTACACCTATTGATTCATCGAGTAATCTATACAAAAGAATTTCTGACACATGGGGTAATTTTGATGCGTGGATGAATCGATTTAAGTCGATCGCAATGACCCGAGGAATTGGCTGGGCAATACTTTGCTACGATCCAAAACAAGATGTTCTTGTACAAACATGGGTAGACGAACAACATCTTGGACACCTCAATGGACTCGTATTTTTATACGGTATCGATATGTGGGAGCATTCATACATGCTTGATTACCTTCCTTCTGAAAAGAAAAAATATATTGACGCTTACCTCGCTAATACAAATTGGAAGGTTGTCGAAAAAAGATTTATCTAATATCTCTTTTTAAAAAAATCAGTGTCAAAAAGACAATGTACCAAAAAAACATTGTTACTATTGGCATTTGTATTGGAATCGTAGAGATACTTAGATTTGAAGCATGTTCTACAATCCAAAAAAGACCTGCGATGAGTGTATGAGAAAAGATAGCAATCATAACCGACACATATACACTTATATAAGAAAAGATAAATAATATCACCCCAAGCAACATAATAATGGGTACAAAAGGTAAGACAATAATATTAACCAAAAAAGAAATAAGCGAAAAATTACCTGTTAAATACAATAAAAAAGGTAAAACAAAAATTTGAGTGCCGATTGTTGCACTAATAAAATCACGTACCGCAAACTTTTGAGGTAAAAAATAAAATACATCTAAAAATAAAGGTGAAAAATGAATAACTCCAGCAGTTGCGATTACACTCAATAAAAATGATGGGTTGTATATTGGCATTAATGGATACAACACTGATATACACAACACAGAAAAAAGTAATGTTCGGGAAACTAAATTCTTTCGATATAAAAGTCGAGCGAGCAAAGCAAAAAAACTCATAAAAGCCGCTCGCAAAACGGGAGGGTCACTGCCAACCATAAGAACAAAAAAATAAATTGAAAGGATGCCTAAAAACAAAACCTGCCATCTGCGGACAAAAGGAATTCGAAAAAAAATAAACATCGCAGTACCAATAACGATTGAAACATTAAAACCTGAAAGAACAACGATATGTATCAGCCCAGCTTTTTGAAACTGAGTAACTAAATAACTCGGAAACATACTTTTTCCGGAAACCAAAAGACCCGACATAAGAACAGCTTCGTGATACGGAAGATACGTAAAAAATCTTATTATAAATTCATGTTTAAAATCGACAATACTTTTTTGTAATGTATATATTATTTTTTGTGAAATAATTTGTGAAACTTTAAACTGATAAAAAATATTTGTTGACGCTAAAAACTTTTGATATTCAAATTCTCTACCATTTTTTGTTTTAAAATTTTTAACGGTTTGTAATGTTCCTTCAACACTCACAACATCGTCTATCTTTAAATCTTTATCGAAATAAAATCTTTGTGAAATTTTCGCCTTAATTTTATTTTGCAACGTCTGGTGTTCAACTGAGGATATCTCAAGAACATAACTTGTTTTATTTTCAATCGTCACTGGGTCGGTGACTATCTGTCCTTCGATTAAAATGTTTTTATTTTTATGTTCTGAAATGTATGAAGAAAGAGAATTGTGATCAATATAAAAAAGTGCAACTTGCCCACGATACATACCAAAGAAAAAAACTAAAACTATAGCGAGGGAAAAATAGTAAGAACTTAAATTTTTATATCCGGTTATTTTTAAATTCAAAAAAATAGTTGCACAACAGAAAACAACTATCGCAAAAATACGAGTCTCAAGATTTAATAAAAGTGAAAAAATATCACCTAATAAAAAACCAATTGTAATAATGTAAAGCGCATACGTGCGCATGTATACAACCTACACTAGAGAACTAAAGAAAAACTGAATTTAGTTTAAAAACTTTTTAAAGTCCGCTATAATATTTTGCTCGTCCTCAGCATTTAAAGACTTTTTAAATTTCACACCCGACTTACCTTTGACTCTTTTTTCACAATCAATCCAAGAATGGTCTATGTAGACTTTTTTATCTACTAAACTGATATACGAGTAGGCTGGTTTATTTTTTGATGAAGACTTTTTAATAGAACTTGTGCTTTGTGTAGTATTTAAAAAAGTTCCATTATTAATTTCTTCTGTAGTAATCTTTATGCGATATGTTTCAAGTTTACCAGTGTATAACACAATATTTTCTTTCGTTGCAAAACTTGTAGCAATCTCATCGCATCGTTCATTTAAAATAACACCGTTGTGACCTTTAACTTTTGTCCATGTAATTTTTATATTCTTGTCTTTGACTATAACCAAAGCTTCAACAAGTTCTTTCCATAAATCTTGATTTTCAACAGAAGTTTTTTGTGATGTTACCCAGTTATTCTTTTGCCATCCATATATCCATTTTGTAGCTCCATTAAGTACATATGCAGAATCGAGGTATATGTTTACAGGAATATCATCTGAAGAAACTTTTTTTGACTCTATATCTTGAAGAATATATGCAATCCCCTTTATGACTGCACTGAGCTCCATTCTGTTATTCGTAGTATTCGGCTCAAATCCCCCGATTTCTGAAACATATGTTTCACAAGATGAGTACACATTCGAAATACGCTGTAATATAACGATTGCCGCAAAGCCCCCCGGACCTGGGTTACCTCGAGAAGACCCGTCAGTAAATACTGTGTAACTTTCTTTGTGAAACAAACTGAGCGTATCCATGAATTACAGTATATCAACAATTCTTAACCGAAAGCTATTTTGTGGAAAAAAGTCTTTTTCAATATGACCAATTATAGAAATTGTTTTACCGTTAAATTCAGCAAGTGTTTCTAGTCTGTCCGAGAAAAATTCTATTGCTTTAAGGCGTCGCCCGTCTTTTGAGAGAATTATTTCGGCATGGTTTTTTGTCTGACCAAATTGTTTTGTTTGTTCAACAAAGACATCTCTAAAAAGAAATAATGGTTTTTTATTTTCTTCACCAAATGGTGCGAGTTTAGAAAGATGATTATAAAAATTTAACGTAACATCACGCGGAGAAAGTTCTGCATCAATTTCTACGGAACCATGTTTCACAGAATCTGCAACCAATGATTCTTGGTATACTTTTATTAAATTTTCTTCAAATGTATGAATTGCATCATCTGAAACAGAAAAACCTCCGGTTGGTCCGTGACCCCCGAACTCGAGAAGGGCATCAGCCGGCATCGCTTCAAGAAGTGAAACAAGATTAACAGTTTTATCAGAACGACATGATCCTTTGATTTTGTTTTTTCCATCACGTCCCCATAAAAAGACAGGGCGCGAATAATCTTTTACTAAGGACGTTGCAACAAGTCCGAGAAGTGCGGGTTTCCAATCAGGATTACCGATAACAATAACTGGTTTATCTTCAAGGTCACGTTTATTGAGTCGAGCTTTTGCGTCTTTAACAATTGAACCAACAACACCTTTTCGTTCTTTGTTTATTTTTTCTAAATGAGCAACAACCTCACGAGCTTCTTCAAAGTCAGTGGTTGAAAGTAATTTAAATGCTTCGTATGGATTTCCCATTCGTGATGCGGCATTAATTCGTGGAACAACAGTAAATGAAATATCGTCTTCAGTTATATTTTGTTGATTAACCGACAATTTTTTAAACAATACTTGCAAACCAAGTCGACGAGTTTTTCGCATCACTTGTAAACCATAATATGCCAAAGCTCTGTTCTCTCCTTGTAACGGAACCATGTCGGCAATAGTCGCGAGACCTGCTAAATCAAGAGACCATTTTTCAAAGCCGACGGGAAGTTTTATAAAATCTTTAGGAAAATTTGATTCGTCTATTGTATCCTGATATTTCGCAAGTGCTTGCACCAGTTTAAATGCGACGCCAGAACCACATAACATTTTGTATGGATATCCACATCCAATTTGTTTTGGATTTAAAATTGCATACGCTGGAGGAAGTTCTCCGTGAGGTAAATGGTGATCGGTAATAATTACATCGATACCAAGTTTTTCTGCATGCAAAACTTCTTTCACATTTGTAATCCCGCAATCAACCGTGATAATTAATTTTGCTTCTTCTGCATGAAGTGTATTTATTGCATCAATGTGTAAACCAAAACCTTCATTATCTCGATGCGGAATATACACAGAAAAGTTTTTATATCCGACTTTTTTAAAATAATCATGAAGAATTACTGACGCCGGAATTCCATCAGCATCGTAATCGCCGTACACAACAATTTTTTGTTGTCGCGCCATTGCATCAAAAATTCGTACAACTGTTTTTTGCATGTCCTTCATTAAAAAAGGATCGTGGACATGCACATCATAATTTGGATTAATAAAAATGTCGGCATCATCTTTTGTTTTTATATCACGATAAAAAAGAAGCTTCGCAACAAGCTCGTGAAGTTGACCAAAAGGTTCTGACTCTGTTGAAGTCAAAGATGTTCGAATATTTAATTCCATAAATATATTACCTGCAAAAAATTATGTTTTATTTTTTTAAAGCGTCAATTCCGACAAGTGTTTCATCTGCTAAAAAATCAAGCATTGCTCCGCCTCCTGTTGAAACAAAAGAAAATTTATTTTCAATTCCAAGTTCATCAATCGAAGCTAAGGTGTCTCCTCCTCCAATAATAGACATCGATCCTCCTTCAGAAGTTCTTTGTGCAATCATTTGTGCAAGTTCTAGAGTACCTTGTTTGAAACCACCAATATACATACCAATGGGTCCGTTCCACAAAATAAATTCGGCTTGATCTATCAATTTTTTTAATTCAGAAAGTGTTTTGGGCCCAGCATCAATAATATTATCTCCAACTGAAATTGTTTGGGGTGTTTTTGTTTCTAGAATTCCTTTATGTCGAACAACTACGTCAACGGGAACAATTAATTTAGAATCTTTTGAAATTTCTGACAAATCAATTGGTTTATCAGCAACTAAAGAATCACCAACAAATAAATCACGTGTTTTAAAAATATCGTGTGCAAGAGCGCCACCGACAAAAACATTGTCTGCTGTCTTTAAATATTTTTGAATAAGTGGAAGTTTTGTTTCAAATTTTGCACCACCAAGAATAAATAAAAATGGATGTTTTGGTGAAAATACTTTTGAAAGTTCTTTAATTTCAGTTTCCAAAAGAGGTCCACAGTACGAAGGTAATCGTTTTGGTAAACCTACAATCGAGGCGTGTGGTCGGTGAGAAACTGCAAAAGCATCGTTAACAAACACATCTGCAAAAGAAGCAAGATTGTCTGCAAAGGTTTCACTGTTTGATTCTTCTCCAGGCCATTGTCGAAGATTTTCAAAAAGGACAATATCCCCTTCTTTCATCGCATCAACAATATCGTGTGATTTTTTATCAAAAATATCAGTAATAAAATAAAGGCGAGGAAACTTTGCAACGAGCGCTCGAGCCACCGGCTCGAGCGTTACATTATTTTTATCAGTCAAATGGCTAATCAAAATAATTTTTGCACCCTTTGATTGCAATAATTCAATTGTTGGAATTTCTTGTCGAATTCTAAAATCATTTTGGATAATGCCATCAATAATAGGAACGTTAAAATCAACCCGTAATAAAACATGCTTACCTTTTAAATTGGTTTCTTCGTTTAAATATGAAATTTGTGCAGACGTATTTGATTGAGCCATTCACCTATTCTAGAACATTTTTGACCAGCTGGGAAAATTCTTCTGCATTCAAACTTGCTTTGCCGACAAGTAAGCCTTGAACATGGCCGTTTTTAACAATATCTTGAGCATTATGACAATCAACTGAACCCCCATATAAAATAGGAACTGATTTCAAAGAATTGATTTTAAATTTCTCGGCAATTATTTTTCGTAAAAATAAAACGGTTTCATGAATCGTATGTGTATCCATTGAAGTCTTATGACCAGTTGGGGCCATTGTTTGTGAAGTACTAATAGCCCACACCGGCTCATAGGCAATAATAATTTTTTCAAAATCTTGTTTACTTATTTGTAAAAAGCTTTCTTCAAATTGTTTTGTAAGCACCGAAAGATATACACCTTGTTCATCACGCTCCCATTCACCGATACAAACAATCGGAGTGATTTTTAATTCGAGACATCTTTTAATTTTTTCGGCAACTTGAATATTAGTTTCTCCTGCTTTTCTTCTTTCAGAATGACCGACAATGCAATATTGCGCTCCCGCATCTTTTATCATTCGAGCAGTTACACTACCTGTATGAGCACCTTCTGTAAATTCACTTATATCTTGTGCGCCGAGTTTGATTCGACTTTTTAAAATAGACTTTGATACTGCTGACAAAAATGTGTGTGGTGGACAAACAATAACAGAATGTTTTGTTGGGATAGATATTTTTTTTAAATTCTTTTTTAAAGAAGAAACCAGTGTCAGTGCGTCCGATGTGGTTTGAGGATTTGTCTTCCAGTTTGCAATTATAAACATAAATTAATTTATTAAATATTATTCAATACAGTATACGTTGGAGTAATCATCGAGATCGCAAAAAATCCTACACCAAGACCAATTAAAATCATCAACAACGGTTCAATAATAGTTGAGAGGTCTTTTGTTTTTTGCTCAACTTCGTTTTCGTAGTATGTAGCAACACCCAAAAGCATACTCCCTAATTTTCCTGTTTCTTCTCCTACACTTACCATTTCGGTCACAAAGACAGGAAATAAATGTGGGTATTCTTCAAACACCGAAGAAAGCGTTTCCCCTTTTTCAACTCGTGCGCTAATTTTATTTAGAACTTCTTGATAATATGAATTCTGCACAACCTCGGCAGCAATCTCTGAAGCTTGTACGATACTTACTCCAGAATTAATAAGTGACGAAAGTGTTCGTGTACTTCGTGCTGCATTTGTTTGTTTTGCCATTTCAGAAATAAGTGGCATATGAAGTACAAACCAATCTGAAAATCTTTGTCCTTTTTTTGTTGCAATTAAACGCGTAAACGAAAACCCTCCTCCAAACAAAATAACGAAAGCCATAACTGTGTGTTCTTTCAAAAAATCACTGACATCAATAATTAATTGAGTACTCGCCGGAAGTTTTGCACCGAGCTCTTTAAACGTAGCAGTTAGGCTTGGTACCACATAAATAAGCATCAAAATTGCAATCACGATCATCAAAGAAACAACAACTCCGGGATAAATCATTGCCCCCTTAATTTTCTTTTTCAAAAGAAATATCTTTTCCATTTGATATGCAACAAGTTTAAGTGATTCAGAAAGCGATCCACTTTCTTCACCCGCTTTTACCATCGCAGAAAATATTTTAGGGAAAACAGTTGGATGCATTTCAATAGCTTCATGGAAAGATTTTCCTTCGCTAATTGCATTGTTAAGTCCAATCACGACTTTTTTAAAAGAAGCTTTGTTAGATTGTTTTTCAAGAACAGTAAGTCCTCTTGAAAGAGCAAGACCTGCTTCAAGCATTGAACCAAGATTTCGGGCAAATGTTATTTTTTCAAGTTCTTTTACTTTTCCTCCACTGAATTTTAAAGAAAAAAATGAGCTACCATCCTTAACAGCTTTAAAAGAAATTAAAGTTTCTCCATTTTTTTTTACATCCTTAAAAAGAGTATACTTATCTTGAGCCTCTTTTACAGATTCAACTTCTTCTCCTGATGATGTACGAGTTTTTACGTTGAATTTCATATAATACTATTCTGACACAACACGTAGCACTTCTTCAATAGTAGTTGTTCCTTGAACTGCTTGAAAAATTCCATCTTCAAACATTGTAACCATTCCTTCTTTTTTTGCTTGTATTTCAATTTCATCTGAAGTTGCACCTTTCATAATTAGACTACGAATTGTTGGTGTCATACGAAGCACTTCATGAATACCTGTTCGAGATTTGTATCCGTCTTCAGATTCCGGTGAAGGCTTTGGTTTATAAAAAGAAATTTTTTCCCATGTCGCACCTTCATCAACAATTTTTTCTATTTTTAATAAACTAAGGATACGATCAAGGTCAGCATGTCGGCCTAATACAGCAAGTTCATCTTTTGTAAGAAAATATTTTTCTTTTACTCCTGCAAGTTTTCGAATCAGTCGTTGACCAATTATTACACTCAATGTAGAAACCAAAAGAAACGGTTCTGCATGCATGTCCATTAATCGAGGAATGGCACCTGCAGCAGAGTTTGTGTGCAATGTTGAAAGCACTAAGTGACCAGTAAGCGCAGCGTTGATACCGAGCGAAGCGGTTTCATTATCTCGAATTTCTCCCACCATAATAATGTCTGGATCTTGTCGCATCAAAGAACGAAGACCTGAGGCAAACGTAAAACCAATTTCTGGTTTTACTTGTGTTTGGTTTACTCGTTTCATTTGATACTCAACAGGGTCTTCGATAGTAGAAATATTTACATCGGGAGTATTTACAATATCTAAAATAGTATACAGCGTTGTACTTTTTCCAGAACCAGTTGGCCCTGTTGCAAGAATCATTCCTGTTGTTAATTTAGTTGCAGCATAAATTTGTTCAAGGCCTTCACCATGGAATCCTAATTTTTCTAAAGAAAAACCAGAAACGTTTTCACGCAAAAGTCGCATTACAGTTTTTTCACCAAAATATGTTGGCAAAATAGAAACTCGAAACGCAACTCGTTCGCCGTTTAGTTCAATTTTAAATCGTCCGTCTTGTGGCAAACGTTTTTCATCAAGTTTTAAACTCGCAAGCACTTTAATACGCGCAGTAATAGATGCACCAGCTTCTTTAGGTAAAATCATCGCATCGTGAAGCATTCCGTCGATTCGATATCGAACAACAACTTCATGTTCCATTTGTTCAATATGAATATCAGAAGAATCTTGAATAATGGCGTGTTTTAAGAGCGTATCAACAATTCGAACTACCGGTAAATCTTCAGCAATTTTTTTAAGATCGCTTTCACTTTGAGGTTCGCTTCCATCACTATCTTTAATTGCTGTTAAAAGTGTTGACTCCTGCTTAATGAGATCTCCAAAATCTGCTTTCAAACTTTTTTGATATTGCAAAAGAGCACTCTTCATTGATTCTACAGAAGTAAGACGAGGGAGAATTTTTATTCCTACTTTCTTTTTTACGAAATCAATAGCAGACAAATCTTCAGTATCGAGCATCGCAACTTCAAGAGCCTCTGTGGTTTTTTTAAACGCAACAATGTTATGTTTACGGGCAATCGGTTCAGGAATTAAAGTAAGAACTTCAAAATCTATTTTTTGATCTTTTAAATCAATAAAAGATACTCCAACAATATACGCCTGAATTCGACGTAAATCTTCTTCGGTTATTTTTCCTTTTTTAACAAGAACGTTTTCAAAAGGAACTTTAGTTACCAAAGATTCTTTAAGTGATTCATCTATATCTGACCGAGACGAGAGTCCGGAATCAATAATAAAATCGATGAGTTGTTTTTGCTCAATGTACATTAGATATATTCTATCAAACTTTTGCCATATTAAATACGTTAATCAACAACTGTCTCCTGAAGCAATTCAAAAAATTGTTTTAGAGAAAAAACTATTTCATCTGTTTGAATCAGAAATGCAGTTGCTGGTGAGAATAAGTCATGAAAAAGTCTATCAACGTTTTATTTGACAAATCTGAACTTTAAAGTATAGTTTTATAAGAAATTTTTTAGGGTTGTTTTTAATTATTGTAATTTAGACACAGACTTCAGGCTGTACACTCGTATTACCTGATACTGTGTCTAAAACCAAAAAACAAACAAAAAATGAAAAAGCTCCTTCAAAAACTACATACCATCATCGCCCTCTTCGCACTCCTCCCTTTCCCTACTACTTCGTTCGCTGCGATCAAAGCAGTCGAACCCGAGGTCGAGCGACAAAACACGACTATATATTTCTATAACCCCGGAGACATTCCTCCAGCAATTCCTTACCTTGCGATAAGTTTCGTGGGAATACCAAAAAAAGGTGCTGAGGAATCTATAAAAAAAATCAGAGCAGACTTTGATGAAGCACTGAAAAAAATCCTTCCCATCCTCAAAAAAACAGATTACGAAGAGAAAATGGGGCCTTTAATAGTATCCCAAACGGAACAACTCCTAGGGACAGGGGCGACCCACGTAGTCATCGAGTTCCCCCGAATGCAAAAAGGTATGATGTTAAGTAAGTAATCCCTCCCTCACCCAACAGAACAGGCCCCGCCTTTCTGTCAGGTGAGGGTCTTTTTTTATCTCCTATCACTGTGATAATTTCTCAAAAATAACCCACACGGGGAAACCCTTTCCCTTGCCCCTCGAACCTTTTTCATGCTATAATATTATTTAAGTCAAGTTCGCCTCAGTTTCTGGGAGCGAGCTTACTTTTTTAATAGAGGTGGCAATATTCTGCCACAATAAAAAAACAAATATATGTTTGACTTAAAAGTAATACACTCTGTTCTTGATCAACTTGAACAAGAACGTGGAATCCCCCGAGAACGAATCATCGAGGCAATCGAATCTGCCCTTGCAACTGCATACAAAAAAGAATACGGAAAACGCGGACAAATTATTCGTGCAACATTTGACTTGAGTTCTGGAAAAGCTGACTTTTTTCAAGTAAAAATTGTTGTTGACGAATCACGAGTAATTATCTCGAAAGAAGGAGAGGAAGAAAGTATAGATCCTAACGACGAACGAGTTCGATTTAGTTCTGAACACCACATTATGCTTGATGATGCTCGCATGATTAAAAAAGACGCAAAACTTGATGAAGAAGTAGTCTTTCCTCTTGAAACACAGACAGATTACGGCCGAATCGCTGCTCAAACTGCAAAACAAGTTATTATCCAAAAAATTCGAGAAGCGGAAAAAGTTTCTGTAATGAATGAATTTGGCAAACGAGAAGGTGAAATTATCGTTGGAACGGTTCAACGACAAGAACGAGGAAGTGTATACATTGATATGGGACGAGCAATCGGAGTACTTCCATATGAAGAACAAATTCCTGGTGAACGACTTAAACAAGGTGAGCGAGTTCGGGCATATCTTGCTCGAGTAGAAGAAAGTGTTCGAGGAATTTTCGTTCGACTTTCACGATCACATCCACAATTTCTTGCAAAATTATTTGAAGCAGAGGTTCCCGAAATTAAATCAGGAAGCGTTGTTATTAAATCAATTGCACGAGAAGCAGGATCACGATCAAAAATCGCAGTTTCTTCGACAGATAGCCATATTGATCCAGTTGGTTCAATGGTTGGACAACGAGGGGTTCGAGTTTCGACAGTAATGAGCGAGCTTGGTGGAGAAAAAATTGATATTATCGAATGGTCAGAAAGTATTGATCAATTTGTTCAAGATTCTTTATCTCCAGCAGAAGTAGTTAGTGTAAGTTGGAACGAAGCAGAGAAAAAAATGGACGTCACTGTTATCGAAGATCAACAATCTCTTGCGATTGGTAAAGGCGGACAAAATGTTCGACTTGCTGCAAAATTAACTGGAGTACGAATTGATATTAAATCAATTAAAGGGGCTTCAGAAAATTTAGATGACACTGTTGACGAAGAAGTTGTGGAAGAAATTATCGAGCAACCAGCAGAAACATCAAATACTGCAACTGCCGAAGTTGAATCAAGTAATAATGAATAATATATGAATTATTTACACGATCTAAAACCAGGAGAAAGTGGAAACATCACAACCATTATTGAAATCAATAAAGGTTCAAAAAATAAATACGAAATCGACAAAGAAACGGGTTTGATTGCTCTTGATCGAGTAATGCATACTTCACAAGACTACCCTTTTGATTATGGTTTTGTACCTCAAACATTATGGGATGATGGCGATGCTCTTGATGTAGTTTTACTCACAACATATCCACTGTTTCCAGGAATTCTTGTTCGGGTTCGAGAAGTTGCAATCATGAATATGATTGATGCTGGCGAATCAGATGCAAAAATAATTGCAGTACCCGTTGAAGATCCCCGCTTTGCAGATATTCACGATCTAAAGGACATTAACAAACACACAATAAAAGAGATCGAGCATTTCTTTAGTACATATAAAAATATACAAAAGAAAGAAGTAAAAATTCTTAGCTGGGAAGGAAAAGAGGCTGCAACCACAGCGTTTAAACGAGGTTGTGAAATGTATATCGAACAAAAAACAAAGTAACTTGTATTCAAAATAGTTATCAAAAAACACTCCACAATTGTGGAGTGTTTTTTGATATACTTATATTATTATCAATCGGGTAATTTAAAATTTAAAAAAATATTTATGAAAAAGTTTTACAAACATTTAGGAACCACTGCTTTTGTAGCTGTTCTTTCTTGTGCTTTCGTTGCACACGCTGAAGATGCAACAGTTGAAACACATACTACCGTTACTGCCCCAAAACCTCATCTAGAACTTAGAAAAGATATTCAAGTAATCAGAAAAACTTCGGCAAACGAAATAAAAAATGTAAGGGCTTCAGGAACAGTTGAAAGAAAAGGTATTCGAGAAGACATCAAAACAACTCGAGAAAGTATAAAGAGTGCAAGTACTACAATGAGTGCAGAAGAAAAGAAATTAAAAAGAGACGAAATTAAAGGGGATCGAAAGAAAATCGAAGACTCAAAAAATACCCAAAAAGAAAAAGTTGGTGAAATGAGAGACCAACGAAAAGAAGAAGTTCAATCAAAGAAAAAAGAAATTTTTGCAGAACGAATTGCACACCTAAAAGAACTTCGAGCTAAAATTGTTCTTGTAATCAGTAAAGTAAGTGCAAAAGGAAAAGTAAATGTTTCAGCTGCTCAAACAAAACTTGTTGATGCAGATGTAGCAATCAGTGCAGCAGAGACAGCAAGTAATGCGGCAGGAACAAGTACTCCAGCAAAAGATATTCGAGTTCTTATAGAAAAAGCACGTCAAAGCCTTAGACTTGTTGTAAAAACCCTTCGAGAATCTATGCCAAAAGAAAAAGTTGAGGTTTCAACTTCAGTGACAGCTTCAACATCTGCTACAACTTCGACAGTAACAAATTAATAAAATAATACACACATTATGGAACCACAGAAAACATCAACAACAGGTCCAATTGTAGGGGTAGTTGTACTTCTTCTTTTGGTAATTGGTGGAGGAATTTATTTCTTTGGAAAAAACTCAGAGATAAATTATACTACCCAAGATAATAAAGTCATGGAACAAAAAAATACTGCGCCTCAACCTACAAAAGCAACATCTACTGATACACAAATCACAGCAAGCTCAAGTGCGAGTGCAGACTTAAATGGTCTCGATCAAGACCTTGCTTCAAACGATACAGAACTTCAAGCTCTTCAATAGTAATGTTTATTCCGGTTATTTTAGGAACAGCACGAGAAGGGAGGTTTTCAGAAAAAGCAGCAAATTTTGTTTTTGAAGAAGTAAAAAAAGCGGGTCACGAAACAATACTTATTGATGTGAAAAACTATATGTGGGGAGCAACGATTCCTCCTTGGACACCAAATCCAAAAACAAATTCATATAGAGAAATCATTTCAAAAGCAGATGCACTCATAATTGTAAGTCCAGAATACAATCACGGATATCCTGGAGAACTCAAAATATTATTAGATGCCGCGCTTGATGAGTACACAAAAAAACCTGTTGCATTTTGTGGAGTTTCTTCAGGAGGTCTTGGAGGAGTACGTGCAGTAGAACAACTTCGGCAAATCGCAGTTAATTATGGTTTAGTAAATATTCCTCTTGCTGTTTATTTTTCTAACATTGAAAAATTATTTGATGAAAAAGGAATGATCCTTGATCAAAGTTACTTAAAACGAGTTGAAAATTTAATCGCCCAACTTGTTGATTGGAAGAAATAAAATAAACCCCGCCTTTGGCGGGGTTTTTATTTACTTTTATAAGCAAATCATGTATTGTTTCTGTACTTAAAATATATGACAGAAACAACAAAAAAACCTTATAACGTAGTATCTTTATCAGATTTACCAGATTCAGAAAAAGAGATTGAAGTTTCTATTGAACCTTCTGCTCTTGAAAAAAATTGGAAAAAAGCGGTTGAAAGAATTAGTCATCATGTTTCCGTTGACGGATTTAGAAAAGGCCATGTTCCTGAAAAAATGATTATTGAGAAAATTGGTGAATATGCAATTCTCGAAGAAGCTGCTGAAATAACAATTAGTGAACTGTATTCTGATATAGTAAAAGAAAAAAATATTGATGCAATTGGACGACCTTCAATTACAATTAAAAAATTAGCAAAGGGAAACCCTCTCGAAGTTACAATCAAAACTGCAATCATGCCCAAAGTTACTGTTGGCGAATACAAAGATGTTCTTGCAAAAATCAACGTTAAAAAAGAATCTATTGAAGTAACACCTGAAGACGTGGCTCATATTATTGAACAACTTCAAAAAGAAAAAGCTAAGTCAGAAAACACAGAAGTTCTTCCTGAATTAAATGATGAATTTGTAGCAACCCTCGGAGAATTTAACGATGTTGAAGATTTTAAAGTACAAATTAAAAAAAGTTTAACTCAAGAAAAAGAAATTAAAGCTCGAGAAAAAAGACGACAAGAACTTGTTGATGCTCTTGTAGAAAAAGTTGATATTGCAGTACCTTCTATTCTTATTGAAAGTGAACTCGATAGAATGGTTTCTGATTTTGGCAGACAAATAGAACGAATGGGATTAAAAGTTGAAGACTACCTGAAAAATATTAATAAAACTGTAGAAGATATGCGGGTAGAATGGCACAAAGATGCTATAAAACGAGTTAAAATCCAACTTTCTTTACACGAAATTGCACAACAAGAAAAAATAGAACCGACAAAAGAAGAAGTTGAAAAAGAACTTGGTCATATTAAAGAACATTATCCTGAGACAGATATTGTTCGAGCAACATTATATGTTGCAGAGATGCTTACAAATGAAAAAGTATTTCAGTATCTCGAAGCTTTAAACTAAATTATTGGGTGCAGAGCAGTAAAGCTAATGCGGAAACAGCGGCTGTTTCCGCTCGAAGAACTGGAGTATTAAAAGAAATTATTTTAAATTTCTTTTCGGTAAACCAAGAGATTTCTGCTGGTGACCAACCCCCTTCTGGACCAATCAAAATTGAAATTTCTTTTGATTGGTCTTTTTTATTTGTAATTTCAAGAAGATTTCCCATACTTGTTATTGGTTGACCGGTCATATCGAAAACAAAAACATCTTGAGGATCTTTATTAAATGAAAATAACTTTACAGGTTGTTGGAGTGTAACAGTGTCCCCTCTTCCTGATTGCTCAATCGCTTCTTTAATAATTTTATTTAAGCGCTCACTGTTTATATCTTTTCGTTCTGATCGTTCAGAAATTATTGGAATAATATTTCCAACCCCAAGCTCTGTTGCCTTTTCAACAATCGTATCAAAGGTTGAAGATTTTGTAATTGATTGAAATAATGAAATATAACTTTTACCAATATATTGACTCGCTTTTTGAGAAACGATATTTATTGTTACAGATTTTTTATCAATACTTTCAATAACCGCAGAATAATCGATTCCATTTCCATTAAAAATAATCAACTCTGTGCCCGCTTCATAACGAAATACATGCAACAATTGATGAATAAGATCACTGTCTTTAATAACAACATGTGATGTTGTTGAAATGTCAGTAATTTGTGGTTCTATAAGAAATCTATGCAAACGCATAACAGTATTGTAATATAACTTCATACTAAATATAACCCATACTAAAATGATGTTAATCCCAACCGTAATAGAAAAATCACAATTTGGAGAACGAGCTTATGACATATACTCGCGATTGCTTCGAGAACGAATTATTTTCCTTGGAGGCCCTATCGATGACGATGTTGCAAATATTGTTATTGCACAGCTTCTTTTTTTACAATCAGAAGATCCTAAAAAAGATATCTCTCTTTATATCAACTCACCAGGAGGACAAGTAACTTCAACATTAGCAATGCTCGACACTATGAACCATATTAAACCGGATGTTTCTACAATCTGCGTTGGTATTGCTGCTTCAGGCGCCGCTATTATTTTGTCAGCCGGAGCAAAAGGAAAACGATACTCACTTCCAAACTCTGAAATCATGATTCACCAACCTTCAGGTGGAGCTCAAGGACAAGCAACAGATATTGAAATTACCGCTAAGCAAATCCTAAAAACCCGAGAAAACCTAAATAAAATACTGGCAAAAAACTCTGGGCAGCCACTTGCAAAGATACAAAAAGACGTCGAACGAGACTTTTTTATGTCAGCCGACGAAGCCAAGAAATACGGGGTTATAGACAAAGTTCTCTAAACATCGTACAACTCGTATAGACATTTTCTCTTTTATCTAGTATTGTAAATGTGTTAGAAATTAATTTTTCGCACTTTCCTTTTTAGCCTGTACATTTAATTCCGAACGAAAACCATTTTTACTGTTAAATCCTTGAAATACCTTTAGAAAAATAGGGTGCGGAGCAAAACACATGTCAACAACAACCGCGTTTCTCCTGATTGCTATCGCAGGAGTCGTAGGTATCGGACTTGGCTATATGATTCGAATCATGCTTGCAATCAGCAAGAAAGATTCAATAGAGCATGATATTAAAGATCTTATGCTCAAGGCTAAGGAAGAGGCCAAAAAGATAACCCTTGAAGCCGAGGAAGAGGCTGCGTCAACACTTAAAGGTGTACGAGAAGAGATAAAAGAAAAAGAAGAACAAATAAAAAAAAGTGAGGATCGACTTATCAAAAAAGAAGAACTTCTTGATAATCGGCAAATCGATATTGATAAAGAAGTAGAAAGCTTAAAAAATAAAGCGAATGAAATTCGTGAGATAAAAGAACGTGCAGAAAAATACGAAGCAAGTAAAAAGGCAGAGCTTGAGCGTATCGCTAAACTTTCAACAGAGGCAGCAAAAGAAGAGTTATTTAAAAAAATAGAAGTTGATTCGGAAGAAGATTTGATGGTTCGAATTAAAAAACTCGAAACGTTTAATCATGACACCCTTGAGGGCAAAGCGAAGGAAATCCTTGCCACATCTATTCAACGACTAGCTTCTTCGGTTTCTCACGATGTATTTACAACAACAGTGAGTATCCCTTCTGATGAAATAAAAGGAAAGATTATCGGAAAAGAAGGCCGAAATATCAAAGCTTTTGAACGTGAAACCGGTGTAGAAGTAATTGTTGACGATACCCCAGGAACAATTACGATTTCTTCATTTGACCCTGTGCGACGACAAATTGCACGAGTTGCACTTGAAAATCTTATTTTAGATGGACGAGTTCAACCAGTAAAAATTGAAAAAGAAGTTGAAAAGGCAAAAGAAGAAATAAATAAAATTATAAAAGAAAAGGGTGAACAAGCCGCATTTGAAGCAGGAGTTTATAATCTTGATCCTCGCCTACTTATTATCGTTGGACGATTACACTTTAGAACAAGTTATGGACAAAACGTTTTGCAACATTCAATCGAGATGGCACACATTGCAGGAATGATTGCACAAGAAATTGGGGCAAATGTACAAGTCTCTAAAGCAGGAGCATTGTTACACGATATTGGAAAAGCTCTTGATCATGAAGTTCAAGGAACTCACGTAGAAATTGGTATTCGAATTCTTGAAAAATTTAATGTGAGTCTTGATGTCATCAAAGCAATGCGAGCACATCATGAAGAATATCCATACGAAACTGTTGAATCACGTATTGTTCAAACAGCAGATGCAATATCAGGTGGACGACCAGGTGCACGACACGACAACATCGAAAACTATATTAAACGATTACAAGAACTCGAAGCAATTTCTAATTCATTTCCAGGTGTTGAAAAATCATACGCATTACAAGCTGGACGAGAAATTAGAGTATTCGTGTATCCAGAAAAAGTTTCTGATGTAGAAGCTCGAGAAATGGCTCGAAATATTGTATTACGAGTAGAAAATGAACTAAAATATCCAGGAGAAATTAGAGTAATGGTTGTAAGGGAAAGTCGTTCAATTGAATTTGCTCGATAGTTTTAGATAGCATCAATATAAATTTATGTTATAAAGTGTGGAAAACAAAGTTTTCCACACTTTATTTTATATCTATTGCTAAAAAAACCTTATACCATATAATCAAATTAGAACTATTAAATTAATAATATAAAAATGAACAAACAAGGACTCGCAGAAGTAGTACAACAAGTACTCGGAGGAACAAAAGTGCAAGCAGAACAAGTAGTTGAGACAATCATCGAAACAATTACAAAGTCACTCAAGAAAGGTGATGAAGTTTCAATTGCAGGACTCGGCATTTTCTCAGCAAAACTTCGAGCAGCACGGACAGCACGAAATCCACGAACAGGTGAAAGTGTAAAAGTTCCAGCCACAAAAGTTCCTAAATTCCGAGCAGCTAAAGCTCTTAAAGACGCAGTAAAGAAATAAAAATATCTATATAAAGGATAAAATAAAAACCCCTCATTCATGAGGGGTTTTTATTTATGTAATATCACTATTGTTCATCAGTTCCCTTAAAGCTTGTTGTAGATCTCCTCTTTGAGATTCATTTAAGTTCCCAGGAAGTTTAGCTTCAGGAACACTCTCTGGTAGTGCTTGTTCTTCTAATGGAAAATTTTCTGGTCCGTTTGTATTCATATTTTTAAATGGTGCGGGATGGGGGAATCGAACTCCCAACCACAGTTTGGAAAACTGTTGTTTTACCACTAAACTAATCCCGCTCTAAAATCTACATGAATTATAGCAAAGTCGTAAAAAAGTACAAATGTTAATTATATCTATATGAATTATGATAAAATACTCAGATGCAAGAATCTAGTGTGGTTATAAAAAACTTATTAGGAATTCTATTGAACTTTATTTCTTTTGTTGGATTGACCACAAACGAAACACTCGTACGTCAACATTCCCCTACTAAAATAGTTCCCGTTCATATTGAAAATATAAAACCAAAACAAAAAATTGCAATCTCCTCAAAAACATCTGTCGCGACTAAACAAAACAAAACTCTGACAGAACCAGTAGAAACTGAAAATAAAGACGGTCTACTGAAAATTGAAGAATACCTAAAAGGTCTGGGGCAAACTGAGACTAGTACAAATAGCGTTGTTAATATTTATTGTAAAATAACAAAAGGTAATTTAATTGAATCGGTAACAGGTAGTGGCGTTGTAATTAATTCAAAAGGAATCGTATTAACAAATGCCCATGTTGCCGAATATGTCTTATTAGAAGATTATATGAATTCACCTTCTTATTCTTGCAATATCAGAACGGGTTCACCAGCAAAAAACTCTTACAAAGCTGATGTCATATATTTATCACCTACATGGGTGGCAAATAATTCTAATAGTTTGACTCGTTTAAATTCAGTTGGAACAGGCGCAAATGACTATGCATTTTTAAGATTAAAAACATCTTCTCAAAACAATACTGTTAATCCCGTAACTTCTTCAGACATATCAACAGAAAAAAATTCTATCAGTCAAAAAATAATATTAGGTGGTTATCCTTCAGAAAATATTACTGCTGATCAATTAGATAAAAACTTAAAATTTGTTTCTGAAAATTCTTCAATTACTGATTTATACGGCATAAACGGGGACGATACAAAAGATCTTATTTCAACAGAAGCAACTACTCTTGCACAAAAAGGTTCATCGGGAGGAGCAATTTTTTCATCACAAGGAATACTTACTGGCATTATGGTAGCAACAACGCTTACTGATAATGGCTTAAAAAACATTCGAGGGATTGCACTTTCATATATTAATCAGAACCTAATAAGCTCTTATGGAAAAACAATCTACGAATTAATTAATTCTGCAGATAGTGTAGAATCTGATTTCAAATTAAACAATCTCAAAAAACTTTCAGAGATTCTTCTTTCAAATTAAACTTAACGAGAAAGTAATTTTTTATTTTTTTCTTCAATCACTTTTGTCAGTACGTCAAAATTATCTTCAGGTGAAGTTTCGTTTCTTTTTTGATGTCCACAAATAATACATTGTTGAATGACATAAAAATTATTTTTTCCAGAACCCCCATCAACAGGTTTCATCATAGCCCCACAAGTTGCTTCTCTATCCCCTGGATTAATATCAACATGCTTACTCCATAGACACTGCGGGCAGTGATTCGTATAACCATTACCTTTTACAACTTTTTTGCAATCTTCTTTTTCACAAATAAAATCTTCTTTGTTTTTCTTAAATAATTTAGACATGTATTTATACTTTATTACTGAAATTTTGTTAAAAGCCCTTGTTTTACAATATTAATAATTTTTTCGTGTGGAATCATTGTTGGAGGAATATCTGATGTAGTAAGACTTCCATTAAAACCCATTTGACGAGTATGAAATAAAAACCAATAAGGGATACCCTCTGTGAAACCTTCCTTTGATAACAGATGAGTGTCTTTTATCTCAACAGAGCCTCGATACGATTGTTCTGCTAGACGTAACATAACAAATGTATTTGTTAAATCAAGTTTTTTCTTATAATCAGTAAAAATTGCACAATTACCACGAGTATTAAATTGTATAAGAACCGAAACACCTTTAAAACGAGCCGCTCTATTTGTTTCTTCATTATCGGTAATAATCGAGGCAATCTTTATGTTCCCTATCTCTGGTATATTCAAATTTTCTATTTGTGCGTGAGTATTAAAATATATTCCTGCCTCTTGAAAACGTTGATTTTGATAATCTATCGCTCCGTCCCCTATTGATTTCCATTCTATCGCTTTTGCCGAGTTTTGCTTTTGTAAAATAGAGAATACATGCTCAAAAGTTATTGGTTCTTGAACATAAATTTTATTTAAAAGATCATGCTTATAAACAGCTTCGTAAGCCTCTACCGTCCACGTAGCAACTTTTTCAGGTTCATTTGGATACTTATTATGCAAAAGCTTAATTATTGAAGGAATTTCATGTTTTACCTTAGCACCAACCTCGTCTTCTCGTAAAACCTGAAACAAAATTCGTTCGAGTCCTTTTTCTTTGAGAACTCCAAGTTTTTCAGCAACAAGAGTCGTACAACAAGAACCAATCTTGTGATCTGTCTTAAAAGTCGAATGTTCGTCAAAAATCCCACCACCACAACCAAGAAAAACGGTGTCGGGAAAATCTAAAGTCGTCTTTCCTTCTGAAATAAGACCAGTGGCCATATATTCTAATTTTGCTTGCATAATACCAGGAAAAAATTCTTCGCCTTGTTTAAAGGTACGAAGAAGCATAAGAGCCACTAATTCATCGGCATGAGGCCGTAAATGAGTTACAATTCGAGAAATCATTTTATTTGTCGGGGCGCAGGGATTCGAACCCTGAGTCGCCTGTTCCCAAAACAGGAATGTTAGCCGTTACACTACGCCCCGATATGAAAGACAGTATAGCATAAAGTTATAACAAATCTATAAAATATTCCTCATTATAAGAAAAGATACTTTTTTACGAAACAAATCAAGGCTAACAAAACATGCAACATGTTCAAACAACACATCGGGATGATTATATAAAAATATATCAGATGTCTTTTTTAGACGAATCAGTTTTATTGTTGATATTCTATCAGAAAAAGTTATCTGTCCCCTATTCTTTGAAGACTCTGTTTTAACTTCAATAAAAAAGACTTTTTTACCCTTTCGAGTAATTATGTCTAATTCACCAAAGCGAGTCCTAAAGTTTCTTTGGACAATACTATGACCTAAAGAAACAAGCTTTTTACAAGCTAAATGTTCACCTAAAAGTCCTATTTTAATATGTCTCACATATTAAAATATATACCTGTCCGATAAAATATGAATCAAAATAAGGTAAAAAGTTCGTCAAAAAGTCTAAAAAGACTGTCTTTTACACACAATTCACATGTTTATCCACAGTTTAAAGGTCATTTTGACACTATTTCTGTGCCGCTCAAGGTCTCGGTGTTAGGTAAGAGACCCACAAGGGTTCTTTGGGTAGTTTCAAAATATTAAACCTGAAACCTCTAATTATCCTTGCTTCCAAGATGAAGCTATGATTTCAATAGTTGCCTTATTACTCATTCGGGAATATAGCTAGATTTTTTTTGAGGGGGGGGGTGATGTCAAGCAATTATTTATGTAGCGCGACTGAGAGGCCAAAACCATTATCTCCCGACTTTATCGCAAGATCAGTGTACACATCTTTAAAGCCAGAAGCTGCTATGTGGACCATGTAAGATCCAGCTAAAATATCATTAAAAACAGCAATACCGTTTGAGGAATGTGCAGAATAAACTCTTCCTTTATTACTCTTATCTTCTAGTGTTACCTGAGCAGGAATAGTTAATGAGCTGTCATATAAGTCTCCGTCCGATAACATGATTTTTACACTTCCAGTTTGGCCAGTGCTTGTATTTAGATCTAAAGTAATAGGTAACTCAAGTTTTTTACTAGGTTCAATCGCTGCTGCATTTTCCGCAGTAAAGACTATTTTCATAGGAGTACCAGAGGGAATCCCTATACCTTCATTATTAAAATTAAGAACAACCTCAAAAGAAGTCGTTTTTGCTGCCCAATCAGCGACTTTTATAGGTACTGAAACTCCAATAGGTTTCCAACCTTTATTTTCATAATTGAAGAATAATTGGGCGGTACCTGCCTGTCCTTCAAACATCTGCCAAGAACAACCCGCAGCTCTATTATCAATTGTTCCTCTTACATTCAAAGGAAAAGAGACCTTTGAATTAGCGGTAAGAGAAGTGACTACTAATTCACATTTTTGTACTTGGGCAACTTCTTTTTTTAGAGTTTCTTCTTCTGTCTTTTTATCTTTGTTTTCATCTGAAACTGAAGTAGTTGTGGACATTTTATCAAGCTCTATATTTTCAGGTACTTTATTTTCTTGATACAAATATACTCCTCCGCCTACGGCAATCATCGCAACAATTACCAAAATCAAGGGAACGACGAAGCCTTTTTGTTTATTTTTCATATAACTCAATGTTAACTTATTTTAAGAGGTTTGAGTAGTAATTTATCAACTTTCAGCCTTCTCGGTCTATCTTACTAGCGTGTGCGGGTAGAGAGAATCGAACTCTCGTCTCATCCTTGGCAAGGACGTATTCTACCACTAAACCATACCCGCATTAAAAAACATTGGTATCACAGATGTTTTTAAAAAATGGTGCTCCTGGCAGGATTCGAACCCACAATAACGGTTCCGAAGACCGTTGTGATATCCATTTCACCACAAGAGCATAAAACCTACTTTAAAGCCTATTTTATAAGGCTCAAGAAATTATAGCATATTCTTTTCATGTATACTACAATATAACAGTGTTTAACATACCAAAAGAGGTTTCACATGTAACAAATACACTAAAAAATGCTAATTTCGAGGCTTTTTTAGTAGGAGGATGTGTAAGAGACCTTATTTTAGGTAGAACTCCAAAAGACTGGGATGTAACTACTAATGCCACCCCTGACCAGATTATAGCCTTATTTCCAAAGACATTTTATGAAAACACCTTTGGGACAGTCGGTGTTGTTAACGAAGAATGTGAAGAACCGAGCTTAAAAATAGTTGAAGTGACACCTTATCGAAAAGAGTCTGCTTATTCTGATAACAGACACCCTGACAATGTAGAGTTTAGTGAAAAAATTGACGAAGACCTTCAAAGAAGAGACTTTACGATAAACGCCATAGCCTACGACTCTTCGGCAGATTTAATTATAGATCCTTTTAACGGAAGAAAAGACTTAGAATTAAAGCTTATAAAGGCTGTTGGCGACCCTGATCAACGATTTAAAGAAGATGGCTTACGTATGTTACGAGCTATTCGTCTCGCGTCAGAATTAGACTTTACAATAAGTAGTGAGACGGCGTTGTCTATTTTTAACGATAGCGCACTGCTCAAAAACATCGCTTTTGAAAGAATACGAGATGAACTTATCCGTATCTTAAATTCAGATAAACCAATGCAAGGTATTGTTTTTGCTCAAAAACTCAATCTTTTAGGCTATATTATCCCCGAATTACTAGAAGGTGTTGGTTGTGAACAAAATCAAGCTCACTCTTTTGATGTTTTTGAACATCTTTTACGAAGCCTACAACATGCCGCTGATAAAAAATGGGATTTTGAAATAAGAATATCTGCTTTATTACACGACGTAGGAAAACCAAAAACTCGTGAGTTTTCAAAAGAAAAGAAGGAATGGACCTTTTATAACCACGAAGTTGTGGGAAGTCGAATGGCTAAAATTATATTAGAAAGATTAAAATTCCCTAAAAGATTAATTGAAACTGTTTGTAAACTTATCCGTTGGCACATGTTTTTTAGTGATACTGAGAATATTACCCTTTCGGCTGTTCGAAGAATTGTTGCTAATGTTGGAAAAGAAAACATAGAAAAGCTTACTAACCTTCGAATGTGTGATCGTATTGGTACAGGAAGACCAAAAGAAGATCCTTATAGACTTCGTAAATACAAGGCTATGATTGATGAGGTCATGCGTGATCCTGTATCCGTGACAAGCTTAAAACTGAATGGGGGTAATATAATAGAAATAACAAATTCAAAAGCAGGACCTCGAATTGGTCATATACTGTATGCTTTATTCTATGAAGTTATAGAAGATCCTAAGATGAATACTGTTGAACTACTCACACTGCGAGTAAAAGAATTAGATACCTTAAGTGATGTGGAACTATTTTTAAAAGGACAAGAAGGAAGAAAAATAATCGAAGAAGAGAACAAGAAAGCTGTTGAGTCAATAAACAAAAAACACTTTGTTAAATAAGGCTATAAATCGATTTCAAGTACTATAGGACAATGATCTGAACCTTGTATATCAGACAATATATACGCGTCTTTTATCTTATCAACAAGGTCTGGGCTCACAAAAAAATAGTCTATCCTCCACCCAACATTCCTTTGTCGAGCAAAAGTTTTCATATCCCAGTAGCTATAGGCATCTTTTGTTTCACGATTAACATGTCTAAAAGTATCGACGTAGCCTAAACTAACTAGTTTATCTATCCAAGCACGTTCGATTGGCAAGAAACCTGTATTTTTTTCATTCTCTTTTGGGCGAGCAAGATCAACCTCTTTATGAGCAGTATTTATATCTCCACAAAAAATAACTCCGTAACCGTCTTTTCGATACTTTTCGATAACTTTTAAAAACTGATCGTAGTATTTGAGTTTATACTCTAATCTTTCTGGGCCTCCACCACCATTTGGGAAATAGCAGTTAAGTAGAACTATCTTTTCAAAAATAGCCACAATGACCCTTCCTTCTTGATCTAATTCGGAAACACCTAGCTTTGTTTCATGTGTAACAGGTTTATCCTTTGTATAAACAGCGACACCGCTATAACCCTTCTTTGCTTTAGAAGACTCAAAAATACTTGTGTAGCCTGTTACACATGAAACATCCTGTGGAATCTGAGATTCTTCAGCTTTTATCTCTTGCAGGCAAAGAATATCTGGTTTTAGCTTAAAAACCTCTTTATAGGCTTCTTTTTTGTGCCAAGCTCTTATTCCATTAACATTCCAAGATATTAGTTTCATGTGTAACATTAAATTTATGTTACTTAACTATAACTTAATTTTGTTTCCCGTGAAACTTTTTATGTATGTCTTTTAACTGTTTATCAGTAAAGTGTGTGTAAACTTGAGTTGTAGATATATTTGCATGACCCAACATCATCTGCACAGAGCGAAGATCTGCACCATTTATAAGCAAATCAGTAGCAAAACTATGTCTTACGACGTGAGGTGTAACTTTTTTTGATATTCCAGCTTTTACAGCGTAATACTTTACAATTCTTTCTATTGATCGGCTGGTTAATCTCATTGTTTCACGTGAAATTGTTTTACGTGAAACATCTTCTTCTTTAGACTTGGCTGATTTTAGCGCAATATGAACAAATAGAGCTTCGTCCATATCATCTCTTTTTTTAAGATAAAGCTGAAGTATATTTTTTGCTTCTTCAGATATAAACACAACTCTTACCTTATCACCCTTACCTCGAACAGATAATTCATCTTTTGTGAGGTCAATATCCCTATTTAAAGAGCAAAGTTCGGAGACTCGTAACCCTGTTGAGAATAACATCTCTAATATAGCCTTGTCTCTCAACGACTTGAGATCAGACTCAGATGGAGCAGCTAATAACCTTTTTAACTCTTCATTACTCATTAAATCAAGCGATCTATCACCAACTTTGGCTAATTCAATCCTTTCTGCAGGTAAAGATGTTATACCTATCTTTGCTAGATACTTTAAAAAGCCTCTTATTGCGATTAAGTAGTAATTTTGAGTCTTTTTCTTTAGGGTTGCACGTCTTCCACTCTCAATAACACCGGACTCCCTTCTATTTAATGACATTCGGTATTCCCGAAGCATATTATCACTAATAGCAGAAGGGTTTTCTTCTTTTGTATGTGTTAAAAAGCTAGAAATATAACGATCGTAGTTGCTAATTGTCTTTAAACTACGGCCTTTTTCAATTTCTAAGTATTCTAGAAACTGCCTTTTTAAATCAGATAGTTTTATCTGCATATTTTCCGACATTATAGCTCTTTTAAGCTAAAATTGCACCTTTTCTATTGCTTCTGTAGTGATATTGCAAAATAATTGGTTTCGTGATAAGATACCTTCACATGTTAACCAAGACAAAGAAAGTAAAGGTGATCACAAACACCAAAATTCACGACACAGATACTGGGTCTCCAGAGGTGCAAATTGGTCTTTTAACCAAAAGAATTGAGGAATTAAGTGGTCATCTAAAAAAGAACAAAAAGGACTTCCATTCTCGAAGAGGTTTATTGCAAATGGTTGCTGATAGACAATCTCACATGAAATACCTACAAAAAAACAGTCCAAAGAGATACGCTTCTATTGCAAAAAAATTAGAATTAAAGAAAAAGGCTTAGTAGTAAAACAAAAAGTGCTCTAAAAAGGCACTTTTTTTATTAAACACACGTATGAAACATAAAAATCAAAGGGTTGGAGTATTTATAGATACTCAAAACCTTTATCATTCTGCAAAAAATCTATATCATTCAAGGGTTAATTTTTCAAATATTCTCGAAGACGCTGTTTCTAAAAGAATTCTTATTCGCGCACTTGCTTATGTAATAAACACAGAATCTGGTGAAGAAAAGATGTTTTTTGAAGCACTTGAAAGAATAGGTATCGAAATTATGACAAAACCACTTCAAATATTTGCAGGTGGAACAAAAAAAGGGGATTGGGACGTAGGGTTAGCTATTGATGCTATTAAACTAGCTCAAAAACTTGATGTGGTGGTTATTGTCTCTGGGGACGGAGACTTTGTTCCTCTTGTTGAATATTTAAAAATACATGAAGGTTGTCGAGTGGAAGTAGTTTCTTTTGGAAAATCATCTTCGGCAAAACTTATTGAAGTTGCCGATGACTTTTTAGATCTCGCAGAACAGCCAAAAAGATATTTAATTGGCCAAAATAACCAACCGTCTCGACAGAAAAAATACTAATTGGACTCACTGATTGTGTTATAATCTTTTAAATGGATGACTTTCGTTTAAAACAAAACCCCTCTATACCGTTTGGACAAAATAAACCCAAACAAGAAGGTTTAAACGTTCCTGGTTTAAACGTTCCTCAAAAACTTGGGCAGGCTATTGTTGAGGAACAAAACTTTCAACAAAATTTAAAATCTCAAGAGGCTCAGAAACTAAATCGAAGGTATGAGGTAAAAAGAGTTACAAAACCATCTTTTGGTGAAGTAATGAATAATGAAAATAAAGACTACCCCAGCATTCAGAGGGTTAGAACTTTTAAAGACGATATTGCTCAAGCAGTTGAAACAAACCAATTATCTACCGTAAAAATTGCAATTGCTGAGCAACAAAAAAGAAAAAGCCTTGGACTAGAAGATGAAAACTCTTTTGTAAAAAAACAAAAAAAACCTTGGGGGGTAATGGGGTGGATAGTTTTCATAATTATTTTATTTTCTATTCTTTTAGGGGGAGCAATTCTTTTTGTGTACGTACAAAATATAAATAATCAAAAAAACCAAGTGGTGCCGGAAGAAAATACATTTCAACATTTTTTATACTCTGATGCAATAAGTGAAATTCAAGTTTCTGACGAAGACGATAAGGCATCTTTTGTAAAAAAAATAAATGACGATAAAGAAAAATTAGAACAAGGAAAAATAAAATTATATGAGATCAAAAAAGGACAGTCTCTTATAAGTACAGACCAACTATTTTCATTGTTACAGACAGGAACGCCTCCTGAACTTACAAGATCTCTTGATTCTGTATTCGAGTTTGGAAATTTTTATTCTGATAGACCAATTAAATTTTTAGTGTTGAAAACAAATTCTTATGACTTATCTTACGCGGGAATGCTTGGGTGGGAAAAATATTTAGGACAAGATCTAAATGATGTTTTATATTCTGATAAATCATTAAACATAGCGTCTTCATCAACAGCGGCAGATAAAGTTCCTGAGTTTCAAGATGGTTTAATGTATAACAAAGACATTCGTTCTCTTAATAATCTAGAAGGAAATCTGATTTTCTTTTATTGTTTTATTGACTCAAAAACACTTGTCATAACTTCAGACGAAACGGCTTTAAAAGAAATTATAGATCGTTTAACAATTAAAAGAATAAAAAGGTAGATTATTGTATACTTAATACTATGAACATCGATACACAACACTTTAAAGAAAAATTAAATTTAGAATTAAAAAAATTAGAAGAAGAACTTGCAACTGTTGGGGTAAGAAATCCAAATAATTCAGCTGATTGGGAACCAAAAACAAGCACGGCGGACATTGATACAGCTGATCGAAACGAGGTCGCAGATCAAATTGAATCTTACGAAGAAAATACAGCTATCTTGCGTCAGTTAGAAACTGAACTAAACGCAGTTAAACATGCACTTGAAAAAATAAACTCCGAAGGCGCTTACGGTACCTGCGAGATAAGTGGAAAACCTATTGAGCTTGACCGACTTGAAGCATATCCTGCGGCTCGAACATGCAAAGAACACATGAACGACCGACAATAAGAAACTTGTAATAAAATTTATAAAAAATAAATAAAAACTTTAACTTCTTTAGCTACACTTCTTAAATGAGTGTAGCTAAAGTTTTTTCAGCACAAATACAAGGAGTAAGCGGTTACGTTGTAACTGTTGAAGTTGACGTATCAATAGGACTATATAATTTTTCAATTGTGGGATTGCCGGACAAAGCAGTGGGTGAGGCAAGAGAAAGAGTTTGTTCTGCTTTAAAAAATTCAAAACTCCCTACACCAAAAAGAAAAAATCATAAAGTAATTGTCTCCCTGACACCTTCGGATCAAAAGAAAGAGGGTTCAATGTTTGATCTTGCAATTGCTGTTGGATATCTTATCTCTTGTGGTGAAATAAAAAACAAACAGACAGAATTATCTTTATTTATTGGCGAGCTTTCACTTGATGGAACAGTACTTTCTGCAACAGGTATATTACCCATGATACAAAAAGTTTTTGAGCATAACATGTCCTTTATATTTGTCCCTTTAAAAAACAAAGCTGAGCTTTCTATTTTAGAAACAAATATACAATCAAAAAATATAATTTATATAGAAAAAGTTCAGGACGTTATTAGCTTTTTTAAGGGAGTCTATAAAGAAAAAATTTTCGATAAAATTTCTGAAAAAACTTTATCGAACAATCAAGATAAAAATGAAAATTCTATACCGATATTGTATGGACAAAAAAATGCACTGCGTGCACTTGAAATAGCTTGTGCGGGCAAACACCATATTGCATTTCAAGGGCCACCCGGAGCGGGAAAAACAACATTAGCTTACATCGCAAAACATTTATTACCAGCACTAAGTGATGATGATTTACTAGAAGTTAGTTGTATATACTCTGCTGCTCAGATACACAAACACATTTGTTTTTCTGTCCCTTTTAGAAACCCGCATCCGACTTCTTCTTACGCACAAATAATAGGTGGTGTAAAAAATAATATGATTGGAGAAATAACTCTTGCACACAAAGGAATTCTTTTTCTGGATGAATTTCCTGAATTTGATAGAAGAGTTATTGAGTCTTTACGACAACCCCTTGAACAAAAAGTAATCCAAATATACAAAAACAAAGAACTCGTATCTTTCCCTTGTGATTTTATAGCTATATTTACACTTAATCCTTGTCCATGTGGGTATCTTAATTCAAATGTTAAATTGTGTTCATGTGGACTATTTGAAATCAAAAAATATTTAAAAAAAATATCTGGGCCGATTCAAGACCGTATTGATATATGGTGTGAAGTATCTGCAATAAAAAACAAAGAAGAAATAGTGGGGGACGAAACAGAGATATTAAAAAACTATAAAGTGATTCAAGAAAATATTTATCGGGTGCGAAAAATTGATAAAAAAAATATTAGTATAGAAAAAGACGCTCTTGAGCTTGTAAATAATTGCATCGAGTCACTCGGTATATCAATGCGGTCAAGAGAAAAAATAATTTCAATAGCAAAAACAATTGCTTGTATTGAGTTTTCAGATACAGTAAAAAAAGAACACGTGCTTGAAGCAATTCAATTTAGAAAAAAATAGAAAATGGTTTAAAAATAGTTCTCGTCTATTAGCCAAGTGGGTTTCGTCCTCCTCGAACTTCCCAATGAAGGTGACAGCCTGTTGAATTACCTGTGCTTCCCATTAGACCAATCACTTCACCCTTATCAACTGATTCTCCGGCTGAGACTTTTGTCTCTTGCAAGTGTCCGTACAAAGTTTGAGTACCGTTTGAATGACTGATAACGATATAATTTCCGTAGCCTCCGTTCCATCCTCCTTCTCGACTTAAAATAACTTTTCCTCCTGCTGCAGCCATAACAGAAGCACCGCACGAGCTTGCAAGGTCAACACCGTTATTTCCGTGTAAACCTTGTGTTCTCATCCCACCAGTAATAGGGCGCATAAAATATCCTGTTGTATTAGCCAAAAATGTTTTTACAAGGCTTCCGTCATCTTTAAAGATTTTCATCCCTGCACCTTTTACGACAATAGTAGGTTTTTTAACCACAACAACCATTTCACCATCTGGAATAATAACAGTGTCCCCAATGACTAACTTTTGATCAGAGTCAAAATCGTTAAATTTAGTAATATCTTGAGCGTCACCCTTAAACTTTTTAGCAATAGACTCTATGGTATCGCCCTTTTTAACAGAATATTTGATTCCAGATACTGGTAAAATAACGAGACTCTGCCCTGGTTTTATGTCTTTAGCAGAGGTTAAATCATTGGCCCAAAGAATTGTATTTGGTGAAACATTAAACATTTTTGCTATTTGAGCCAATGTATCTGAAGGATGAACAACATATACTGAAATATGGTCGCTTGATATTGTTTTACTTTGAATATCTGCAGATGTTCCTTCGGGTCCAGATTCAGCAACAAAAGCTGCCTCTCCAACAATAGTAGGAGAGACAGTATTTTTAATAGGGTTAGGATCTGGGTTTATAGCAGCCTCAGGAAGATCTATTGTTTGTGAACTTTCTGATTTAACTTCAACCTTTTGAGCTTGTGCTTGGTCTGTTTTAAACAGATCATTGATAAAAGAGAGGGCGCCCGCATTAGTAACTAGCGGCCACAAAAATATTGAAGCGCCCATAGCTAGGGCACCTAATTGACATACAAATATATAAAACCGGCTTCTTCTATCTTTGTTTGGTAAAATAAGCTTAAAATTAAGGCTAATTCTGGTGTCTCGGTATAAAATGGCTCTGTTAAGCCATTTAGTGTTTAGTGACGTTCTGTGTGACTACATATATATGATATAGGTATGGTATAGAAAGTCAAAGGTTATTATGTTTAGAAGGGGATAAATGAATAACGTCAAGAATTACTATTTTATGTTATAGTAGCTCAAATGAAGCACCTTAATCCGGAACAATTTAAAGCGGTTGAACACAAAGAAGGCCCTCTTCTTATTATTGCAGGAGCGGGGGCAGGAAAAACTAATACGGTAACCCATCGAATATTAAATCTTATTAAAAAAGGAGTTGACCCAAAAAAGATTCTAGCTATTACCTTCACAAACAAAGCTGCAAAAGAAATGCAGGAACGAGTTTTTAAGTTAATCAATGAAGATCCGAGCCTAAATGTACCGATGACTTTTGAAGAAAAACCTTTTTTATCAACCTTCCACAGTCTTGGTGTAAATATATTACGGCATGACGGTCATGTGATTGGGGTACCTGCTAATTTTAGTATCTACGACCGAAGTGATTCAAAAAAAGCAGTAAAAGAGGCTCTTGAAAAAAAAGGGTACGATCCAAAACAATATGAACCTAATAAAATACTTGGGATTATTTCTAAAGAAAAAGGAGCCTATGTAAGCCAAGAAGAATATGAAATAAAACAAGGAGATGAGTATTTTGGTTCAATTGTTGCTGAAGTATGGAAAGAATATGAATCTATTTTGAAAAAAGAGAAGGGATTAGACTTTGATGATCTAATTTATAAGACTGCATTTTTGCTTAAAAATATTCCCGAGGTTCGAAAAAAATACCAAGAAAAATGGCAGTATATTCATATTGATGAATATCAAGATACGAACCGAGTACAGTACGTAATTGCAAACACATTAGCAGAAGGACATCGAAACATTACGGTGGTTGGAGACGCTGATCAAAATATTTATAGTTGGCGAGGTGCAGATATTAAGAATATTTTAGATTTTGAAAAAGATTATCCCGAGGCAACCGTTATTTTGCTTGAAGAAAATTATCGGTCAACTCAAAAAATTCTTCAAGCAGCAAATTCGGTCATTGATAAAAACGTTATTAGAAAAAAGAAAAATCTATTTACTAAAAATGAAGAAGGCGAGCAAATCAGTGTATTCGCTGCGCCAGACGAAAACGAAGAAGCGAATTTTATTGCTCGAACAACAAAAGAACTTACTGATAAAGGTATAAAACCGGAACAAGTCGCGGTATTATATCGAGCAAACTTTCAATCACGAGTAATCGAAGATGCTTTTTTGCGACGTGAACTTAAATACGATCTGATTGGTACAAAATATTTTGAACGAAAAGAAGTAAAAGATATTATTTCATATCTTCGTGCCGCACTTAACGAAGATGCGCTTGGAGATATAAAAAGGACAATCAATACGCCGGTTCGAGGAATTGGAAAAGTAACCATGTTAAAAGTTCTTGAAGGAAAAGAAAATGAACTTACTGGAGCCGTTAGAGATAAAGTTTTGCAATACCGAAACATTTTAGCTCGTATCCGAGATGCGGCTTACAAAAAAACGCCTTCTGATGTTTTAAAACTTGCACTTTTTGAATCGGGAATAGAGACAATGTTAAAACAAGGAGATTCTGAAGAGTTAGAACGATTAGAAAACGTCCGAGAACTCGTAACACTTGCTGCTCGATACGACGCAATGCCACTTGGTGATGGAATCATGAAATTTATTGATGACGCAATGCTTGTGAGTGATCAAGATTCTTTGGATGAAAAATCTGTTGGAACAAAGCTTATGACAGTTCATGCGTCGAAAGGATTAGAATTTGATTATGTTTTTATAACCGGTCTCGAAGACGGTTTGTTTCCACATACACGATTAGATAAAAATGAAATAACAAAAGAGGAAGCAGAAGAGGAACGAAGATTATTTTATGTTGCAATCACTCGTGCACGAAAAAAAGTTTTTCTTACATATGCACAACTACGAACAATATTTGGAACGCAACAAGTAAACGTTCCTTCAGAATTTATATTTGATATCGAGGAAGATCTTATTGAACACGAACAAAAACCAACAGGTGTAAAAGCAATATTTATTGATTTTTAATATTGCGATTATACTAATACATATATGGTATTTGCTAAAAAAAGTTTAGGTCAAAATTTTTTAAATAACACGTACATTCTTAAAAAGATCGTAACTGATTCTGAAATATCAAAAGATGATATTGTTCTTGAAATTGGGCCTGGAACAGGAAATCTAACTCGAGAAATTCTAAGCACTGGTGCACATGTTTTTGCTATAGAAAAAGATGATCGGCTTATTAACATTCTTCCAGAAACATTCAATAATTATGTAGCGAACAACACTTTTACACTTATTCATGGCGATATTTTGGAGATTGAAATAAAAGATATATTTTTAAATAAAAAACCTCCTGCAAAAAAATCTCAAAAAATAAATTACAAATTAATAGCAAATATTCCGTATTACATTACGGGTGCAATCATTAGAAAGTTTCTTGAATGTGAAGAAAGCTTACAGCCATCATTAATTACAATTTTAGTACAAAAAGAAGTTGCAGAGAGAATTATTGCGCGCGATAAAAAAGAAAGTATTCTTTCAATTTTTGTAAAAGCATATTGCACTCCCGTTATTACACAAAAAGTGGCACGGGGAAACTTTTTTCCGATTCCAAATGTAGACTCTGCAGTCATTACCTTTAAACATATTTCAAAAATATTATTTCAAAAATATTCTGTATCTGAAACATCTTTTGCATCGCTCGTGCATGCTGGTTTTGCTCATAAAAGAAAACTTTTACTAAAAAATCTTGCAACCGCTGGATATAATATAAAAAAACTCGAAACTGCTTTTGAAAAAATAAAGTTGGATAAAAAGATCCGAGCAGAAGACATACAAGTAGAAACATGGATGTCTCTTACTGCCGCTTTAACTGTCTTACAATAACTTTTACAAAAAACCTCCCGGAATAATTTTTAAGAAGCTCCAATACCGGTTGATGAGTCACCCCATGTTGGCCATTTTTGACCAGTTAATTCAACGCAATAATATCCGATTCCAAAATTACATGTATCTGTTTGAGATGAATATTGTCCTAAATAATATTTTCCAGTTACGTTATAATTTTCTTTTATTTTTGATTCTAAAAGATTGTACACAAGAGTTAATGAATTGCCGTCAGGAATTGTTGTGTGGTACACAATAAATTTTATTTCTCCTTCTTCCCAATCACATAAACAAGGAAGCACTGTGTCGCGTTCACTTCCAAAATTTGTATATGTTGTTGTTTTACCAGAACCACCACCCGAAGAACCCCCTGCGCCACCGCCTGCACTTGCGCCACTCGTTGCGCCGCCAGTTCCACCTCCAGAAGCTCCACCAACACCAGCCGCATATATATGTCTAAATGTACCAAGTGATACAAAACAAATAAAAACAAAGACGAGAGCTGATGTCCGGATAATCTTTTTTATTTGTTTTAACAAAAATAACTTCATATTTATTTTAACAATTATCACTCTGCATTAAGGCATCGATACAGTGACCGTAAAGAATTTAGAGAAACCATTTTTGTTAGCAACGATAATTGGAAAATCAATTTTTCCACTCAAGTTAGGGAGCGCATTAAGAATCACTCCTGATTCAATTAATTTTATATTTATGATTGTTCCTTTCTTTTCAGAATCATACATACCAATTGGGCCAAATCGTGACATCACTAAATTTTTTGAATCTGTAAAACCACTTCCTTTAACTATAAATTCTGTGCTAAGACCGTGACCTTTTTGATCAACAGAGTCGACACATACCGTTGCACATGTCGTTGTTGCACTGACAATAAGTTCAATAGATTTTACAGAATCTTCTCTACTGGTACCCGCAGAATTTGAGACTGACACAGTTGACGTTCCGTACTCAGCACCTTGTGGAAGAATAAAAGTTAATTCATTACTTGTTTTTGACTCAACACCTTTTATCAAAATATTTTTACTTTTTCCTCGCAACTTAATCGTATTATCTTTTGATGTAAAACCTGATCCTGCAACTAAAATTTCATCTCCTCGTTTTGCTTGAGAAGGATTTACTTCATACACTTTCACTTTATTATTCGGATCACTCCATACACCCAACAAGTCTGTAATGGTTTTACCGGGGCGATATCCATTTGAGCTTCCATATGCTGTCCCTGAAATAGTTTTTGTTGTTGAAGCTGTGGTTGTTTTTGTTGTTGTGGCAGTACTTGTTGCAGAAGTACTTGTTGCAACCGTTGTTGTACTTGATGTTTGAGAAAAATTACCTTGGTTATTAAAGGTATTATTAGCGTTATTAGTATTATCTTGATTTGAAGAGTCTGTATTTGTACTTGTATCTGTATTAACAGTCGTATTTGCTGGCAAAACTATGCCGTAATATGAGAAAAAGTAGTTATTTGACCATAATTCATTCATTTTTGCTCGAGTTTTTGCTCCCACAAAGCCTGTTCCTTGTGTTAAACCGATTGGAGCCAAAATTTCACTTGCAAATGCTTCTTGAAATTTTATAACAGCTTGTTGAGTTTTAAGTCCAAAATATGAAGTTTCGCTTCCTTTAGAACCTGCACCCACAACAGAAACCGTAGCAAAACCGCTCGCATTAAGAACTTGTTGTAAATGAACAATTTCGGGGTCGTTCATTGTAAGACGCAAATCTTTTGTAAGAACAACATTTGGTGAATCGTTATTTTCAGCAAAAACTGAAGAAATTTGAACCGAGAAACTGAGTGCAATAAAAAAAATAGAAGAGAATAAAAAAGGGGGGATATTTTTTTTCATAACTTAATTGTAGCATATATAAAATTGATATATAATTTAGATATGAATTTCTTTAATCGTATCTACACAAAAATTTCTCAAGTACCTTCTCGTATACTCATCGCTTCTATTTTTGCAATTATTATTTTAACGATTGCTGGTTTTTCAAAAATATCAAATATTGATTTTTCTCGAACATCAAAAAATAACGAACAAAATGTTTTGGACTTTAGTACCTCTACTGCATTTTATACAGCATCCAATATCGACACTGATGGTGATGGAATAAAAGATTGGGAAGAAAGTGTGTGGGGAACAGATCCAAAAAATGCAGATACTGATGGTGATGGAACAACTGATGGAGCCGAAATATCGATGAGTCGTGATCCACGAATTGCTGGCCCCAATGATTCAATGACAACTTCAGTATCTTTTGCATCAAGCACATTAGATGGCTCAACGACAACCTTAAAAACTACTTTGTCTGACAAACTTTCTCAAGAATTATTTACTCAGTACATGTCAAACCAACAAAATGGTGAGGTTTCCGATGTTGGCCGAGAACAAATTGTTTCAAATGTACTCGGAAAAATTGATGTTCCGTCAACTGAGCCAATATATTCAATCACAAGTATTCATACATTTACACCAAAAAATAATGATGAATTAAAACAATATGGAAACGAAATAATTGAAGTCACCAAAAAAGAACTTGCGAAGTTTGCTTCTCGAGATCAATCAAAACTACTTTCAAATACAGAAATTATTGTTTACAAAAATGTTGCCGAAAAACTTTCACTTATCTCTGTGCCAAAAGTTTTTGCAACAACACATGTGGAAATATTAAATACATATAATGCACAATATGAATCATTAAAAAATATTGCTTCGTATCAAGAAGATCCGTTAAAAGGTTTGCTTGGAATAAAAACATATCAGGCACTTGAAGCCCACCAACTTGACCTGTTTAAAAGTATCGCAACTTATTTTCAAAAAAATGGTATAATTTTTGATGAAAACGAACAAGGTTTTGCATGGGAAAATCTAAAAACCCTACAATAAATTTTATATGAAGAAAACATTTTATTCACACACACTAAAAACAACATCAAGTCTTCTTTTTTTAGTGATGGTGCTTTCTCAAGTATTTTTTGCATTTCCATTACAAACTTTTGCGGCTATAATTTTAGATACAAGTGGTGATGAGGCTCAGCAGCAACAGGCTGGTGCTGATGCAGGAAGTGCACAAGATCCAAATAACGAAGGAGGGTACACTTTTGGAAACACAAACCAACAAGAACAGGTTAATTCTCAACAAAATCCAGATTATACCTACGATGCAAATGGAAATTTAATAAAAACTTCTTCTAAACAAACATTAAATCCCGACGACTATAACATAAATAAAAACTCTTCAAATCAAACAAAAACTGCACAACAAAAAGCTGCCGATGCTAAAAACACCCAGGCACAGGCGGCAGCTCAAAAAGCAAATGCTGCGCAAGTAAATCAACGTGCGAACTCATTAGCACAAACAGGTAATGGGAGTACGACTCAACAACGGTCAGCAAAGACCGCGGGTGTTGGTGCCGCGGGTGCATGTATTGGTGGAATTTTAGGACAAGCAGTTGCGCGAGCAGCTTTGACTATTGCGGGAAACCTTATCGGTTCATTATTTAGTAGTGAAACCGACCCTCAAGTTCCTGTTGCTCCAAAATCACTGAATGCAAAAGAAACGGGTCTTGTTGTATTCGGTATTCCAACAGGAATCAGTTGGGACTCAGTAGGGTACTGTATCGTAAACGCCCTGATTACATATATTGCACAAAGCACAATTGAATGGGTTAAATCAGGATTTAATGGTAACCCAGCCTTTTTAGAAAACCCTGATAAATATTTTCAAAACCTTGCCGACCGAAACGCAGGAGCTTTTATACAAGAAATCGGGCAAGGCAATACGGTCTGCCAACCCTTCAGAACCGACGTACAACTTGGACTTTTAAATAGTTACAGCAATAACATGACCGGTAGCAGTATGACTGGTGGTGGTGGAAACGTACATACAGGAACAAGCACAAATAATCAAAATAACCTAGGTCAGCAATATCAACAAAATAAAGTAAACTATAACTCGGGATATTCACAACGGTCAGGCTGTACACTAAGCCCATACATGCAAAATACTCAAAACTACCAACAATTTACAAATGGTGACTTTAGCAAAGGGGGAATGGACGGATTCTTTCAAACAATTCAACCAAATAACAACTACTATGGTGCAAAGTACCAGGCCCAAGAAGAAATGCAAGCACGAATTGCAAAACAAAATAATTCTGCACAAACAGAACGTCAAATTGGTAACGGTTTTATGGACTTTAAAGAATGTGAGGGACCGATTGTAAACGGCAAAGCAACAGAACCTTGTAAAGTAACAACTCCTGGTAAACTTATCCAAGGAAAAGTTGAAAATCGATTAAACCTTGGTGAAAATCGCCTAGTGTTAGCAAATCAATTTGACCAAGTCGTAAGTGCTCTTGTTAACGAACTTGTAAAACTTGCGCTTAACAAAGTTTTAAATAATGACAGTAGTGGTAGTACTCAAAATTACGCAAATAGTAATGATGGCACAAGTGGTAATACAAACAGCACAACAACACGAAACCGAGGAGCCACAACAACCCGTCAAAGAGGAACACGGTAAATAAAAGAGTAGTGGAGATTAAAAACAAAGATTAAAGATGTTCACACCACGCAACAAAAAAACAAAAAAACACAAACTGCTTTCAGCGATTTTTTTGTCTGTGCTGTTTGTGGGGCAGTTTTTTGTTGCGGATTATACTAAAGCTTCAATAATTGCAAATGATAACGACCCTCAATACCACACTCTTTACACACCTCAACAATGTACCGCAACTTATGGTAATAAAGGATATTCTGATGGGACAAACGGTCAGACCTCTGTAAATTTAGATGCGGCGAAAAGAATATCTATATCTCAAGAAAACCAGAGTGAAAGTAGTTTTGTAGGAGCAGGAGGAGGGACTGCAGTTGATGGACAAATTTTTTGGAATGTAAAAGATTTAAACGCTACAACAAAACAAGTAAATACAAAAATAGAGTTGAACACAGCTACCTTAGTAAACGGTAGAGCAGAATACTTTATAAGTGTTCCTCTGCAAAATAGTACAAAAAGTGAAACTTACATAATTCGATATAACCCAGGAACCGATCAAAAACCAAATTCTGCGGACGATTTTGTAACAGGAGTATGGCTTGTTCGATTTAATCCTGCTGAAGAACATGGCTGTGGAGCATACGATCTACGAACAGTGTATAGCGATGGAAACATGTCAAACTATGGAACAACCTGGATATGGAAAAACGATAGTAATAGTGCTTATTTTACTAATCCCGCAGAAAAAAGAGGGGATGGTAGTATAAACAATCAACCTCAACTTGCAAAGCTATTAGGTATTGCAACAAATACACGCAATCAAGAAGCTTCTGCTAATAAGGAATTAGCGAATACAACACTAAATCCTAAAGATTTGTCTAAAATCCAGAATGGAAGAACTGTTGGTGACGATGGTACTTGTAGTCTTAATCCTTTGAATTTCCATTTAATTAACTGTGTTACTCAAGGACTCTACTACATAATGTTTGCATTTATGTGGCTTGCTGGTTGGATAGCAAGTCTATTTGATTTAGTTTTTGACAAAACGGTTTTAAATATGAGTGATCAGATAAAACGCATGACCGTCATTAATGACGCATGGAAAACTTTTAGAGATCTCTCAAACATTTTTTTTATCTTTGCACTTATTTATGCATCAATCGGAACCATTCTTCAACTACATACATACAACGTAAAACAGTTAATCAGCAAGCTAATTATTGCAGCGCTGTTAATAAACTTTAGTCTATTTTTTACCAAAGCAATTATTGATGCATCAAACATTGTTGCAACTGAATTTTATAGTCATATAACATTTCAAGATGGTGATACAAAAGCAAATATTACACAAAGTAAACTAGGGACGGCTCTATTATCGATAGTTCGTATACAATCTTTTTATGCTGATGGTAAAACACCTAATGCAGTAGACGCTGATCCGGGGCGTAATTTTGCTCGAAGCGAACATCCATTTTTACTTTTTGCAATGGGTATTATATTTGCATTCTTTTTTACAATTGTCATGCTTGCGGTAACCCTTACTTTTATCGGAAGATTTGTAACTTTTATTGGTCTTTTAATACTGTCTCCACTTGCGTTTGTCGCACCAATACTTCCGGGTGGAGAAGAAATGAGTAATGAATGGAAAAAGTCTTTAATTAATAATGCTATTTATGCCCCTGCATTTTTGATCATGATCTGGGTAGTGTTGCGGATAGCTAATGATCCTACTTTTAAAGACGGTTTAGGACTTACCGCTTTTTCTTCTGCCTTTAGCGATACACCAAAAACAAGTGCGTTGGGTGTGGTCTTGAACTTTATAATTCTCATTACCATGCTTATATTTTCAGTGACTATCAGTAAACGTCTTGGAATAAGCGGTGCTGAAAATTCTGCTGCATTATTTGCAAAAATGCGAAGTAAAGGGACTAATTTTGCAAAAGGTGCTGTATTAGCATATCCACAAAAAAAATGGAATCAGTTTGCTCATAATGCAGAACACAGACTTGAAAATAGTGAAGAGGGGGAGGAACTAAAAAGACAGGCGACTCAGGATACTTGGCGAGGTAAGTGGGCAAGAAAACAAATCGCTCTGACTCATGCTGCTACAGAATTTAGTCTGGGGGGCAAGGCTGGGGTTGACTCACACGGAAACTCAACAGGAGGCTTACCTTTTGTTCAAAGTCTAAAAGCAAAAACTGAAATGCTTGAGAAAAATGATGATGCGTATGCAAGAGAAGTTAGAAATAAACCCGAAAAACTTGCTTCGCACTTAAAGAAACTTGCTGAGGATAAAAAAGATCCTACCTCGTACGACCGAGCAAAAAGAATATATGAAGGCCTTTCACCAAAAGAACAAGCTGTTCAAGACAATTATTTTGAGAAAAAGGGCTCACTTACAGCAATGGCAAAACCGAAAGATCCTATTACAGGGAAAGAAACTCAATATTTTAAAACTTCGGACGCAGTAACCCAAGAAAGAAACCGTGCAAAAGAAGGTCATTTATCGTACCATCAAACCGAAACACAGCATATTCTAGACTCAACGACAACCACTCCTGCAGAAAAATCTAGTGCTGTTAAAACTCAATTAACTACATTAAACGATGCTCAGTTGGGCGGACTAAACAAAGAAACTCTTTCCGATCTTATTAAAAATCATGGTGCTGCTTTTCAAGATCGTATGACTCCTGAATTATTAAAAAGTTTAATCAGTTCTAAAAAACTGCAAGAAGATGATTTTGATACTGTTGCAAATCTTTTTAAAGAAAAATTAAAAAATCAAAAAGAATCTTTGGACAAAAATGTAACACTCTTAATTAAAAAAGAGGACGAGTTAGAGAGTACAAAGGGTACAAAAACTGATGTGGAAAAAGGATTTATCAAAGGTGAAATAGATAATCTAAAAGATACAATTAACAAAGAATCTGTTCATTATTCAAAGGCTGAAAAATTTGCAGACAACGGAGACGGTAGGTTTATTGGATTGAGCGGACATTCTGCTGATAAATTAACAACTACTGCTCGTGAAAAAATTAAAGCTGCTTCAGAAAGTTCAAAATCATCAATAATAACTCCTTAACATAATTAATATGCAATTTATAACAGGAAAAAAATATAGAGCTACTTTTAACAAACTTCCGCAAGAAGTGCAGGATGTAATTAGTACGGATGAAAATTGGGAAAAGATTCATGAAATAGGCACAGCCCACAAACTCCACATCGATTCAGAAGGTCAGTTAATTAATATGACTATCGACGTGATGATGGGTTTCATTCCTGGAAATGAATTCTCACATATGATTTGCAAAGAAATTGGGATTGAAAAAAATATTGCTGATCAAATTGTTCACGACATTGATGAAAAAATATTCAAACCGATCAAGCAAAAAATGATTGATTTGTATGGTGAAAAAGGTGAAAAGACAAAAAATGCATATGATGTTTCTGAGTACGACCCTCACGCAGAAGAAGATCATAGTGACCTAACAAGAAACGATGTACTCAAAGAAATAGAACAACCCTTCAAAACAGGTGCGGTGATTAAAAACGTACCAACTTTTTCTGCTGCGGTTGCTTCAAGTGTTAATCTTATAAAACCAGCCATTGCAAAACCAATCCCAGTGATAGAATTTACCGAAACGGAACCAGCACAATCGAGTATGCCTGCACCGACAACATCAATCGCATCGCCCACATCAATGGCCCCAATTGGTTTTACGAAAGATTTTCTTGCTGATAAAACAAAAAAATCTGTTGTCTCTGGAGTTTCGATAAACAATCCAACTTCAAACGTAGTAGCAGAAAATTTAAAAGCAAATAAATTTTCTGCGGAGCCCGCTAAACACAGTGACCCGTACCGAGAACCGATAAACTAAATTAATCGGCAAAAAATGTGCTAAAATAAAAGCACGCATGCGATATCAAGTTCCTCAATTTATTGAAATCGAAGATAAAATATTTGGGCCATTTACACTCAAACAATTTATTTATATTGTCGGTGGCGGGGGAATCTGTTATACCCTCTATAAATTTTTACCATTACCAGTTGCACTAATTTTAATGTTACCTGTTGGTGCTTTTTCAGGAGCACTTGCTTTTTATCGAGTTAATCCCAAAAAACCTTTTTTAGAAAGTGTTGATGACATCATCAAATACGCACTTGGGAAAAAATTATATGTCTGGGAGAAAAAGCAAATAACTAACAGCCAAACCCAAATGGGTGCTGTTAATTCAAATGAACAACCAGTGTTTGTTCCTAAATTAAATGATTCAAAATTACGCGACCTTACGTGGAGTTTAGATATTAATGAATCAATAAGCAGTCGTAATAATACTCGAAAAAGTTTTAGACAGGGTGAGGAAGACCATGTTTCAGACTCGTTTACAATCTAGTACAATACATACATGGCAAACTCAGCTCCTACACAAGAATTCGTTCCAATCAAAGAAGTCCGTGACGGCATCTTAATTTTAAAAGATGGCTCAATGCGAGGACTTGTAATGACCTCGTCACTTAACTTTGCACTCAAAAGTGGTGACGAGCAAACAGCAATTATTTTGCAATTTCAAAACTTTTTAAACTCTCTTAACTTTTCTGTTCAAATTTTTATGCAGTCACGACGACTTGATATAAAACCATATTTACTTTTACTTGAAGATCGTTATAAAGCACAACCAACAGACTTAATGCGAATTCAAACAAAAGAATATATTGAATTCATCCGAGCATTTACCGAAAGTGTAAACATTATGACAAAAACTTTTTTTGTTGTTGTACCATATAGCCCACCAACACTTGATACATCAAAAGGAATAGGGAGCATGCTTGGTATTGGTAAAAAAAATAAAATTACAGAAAACCAAACATTTGAAGAACATCGAAGCCAACTTGAACAACGAGTTGCCGTTGTAGAACAAGGGCTTTCAAGTGCGGGAATAAAAACAGTATCGCTTGGAACCGAAGAACTTGTAGAACTTTTCTATAAATTATTTAATCCGGGTGAAATCGATAAGCCAGCAAACATTATGGGTAACTTTGCAAAATAATATGGGAATATTTAATACATTATTTGGAGGAGGAAACAAAAACACTGCACCACAGCAAGGGGTTACTTCTATTTTGCCACAAGAAATTTATAGTGCTGCAAACTTAGAGCTCCGCGATATCATTGCTCCATCAGCATTAAAAGTTACTCCTCGATCACTGAATCTTGGCGACAAAATTGTGCGATCATTTTTTGTTATCTCATATCCTCGTTTCCTTTCTGAAAACTGGTTCTCCCCGATTATTAACCTCGACAAAGTTTTTGATGTTTCGATTTTTATCCATCCAATTGATACGTCTGATATTTTACGAACGTTTCAAAAAAAGGTTGCCGAGGTACAAAGCCAAATTGCCGACCGAGAAAGTAAAGGTATGGTACGAGACCCGATGCTCGATACTGCATATCAAGATCTCGAAAGTTTACGAGACAACTTACAACAAGCTCAAGAAAAAATATTTGATGTTGGTTTATACATTTCTATTTACGGTGAAAACGATGCAGAGCTTGATAAAATAGAATCTGAAATTAAATCAATTCTTGAAGCAAAATTAGTGTATGTAAAACCTGCACTGTTTCAACAAGAACAGGCATTCAGAAGTATTATTCCATTAGGAAACGATGAACTTTTAGTACACTCAAAACTAAACTCTTCGCCGCTTTCAAGTTTGTTTCCATTCGTATCGTTTGACCTTACTTCAGACAAAGGAATTTTGTATGGAATCAACCGACACAACTCAAGTTTGATTTTGTTTGATCGATTTTCACTTGAAAACTACAACTCAGTAACATTTGCTAAAGCAGGTTCTGGAAAATCATATATGACAAAGCTCGAAATTCTTCGAACACTCATGTTTGAAACTGATGTAATTGTAATCGACCCCGAACGAGAATATGAATACATGGCTGAAGCAACAGGGGGGCGATACTTTAATATTTCTTTAACGTCTGAACACCACATTAACCCGTTTGATCTACCAAAAGCTCGTGAAGACGAATCTGCTTCAGATGTATTACGTTCAAACATTATTAATCTTGTTGGCTTGTTTCGACTTATGCTTGGAGGGCTTTCTCCCGAAGAAGATGCAATCATCGACCGAGCAATTAGTGAAACATACGCACTTAAAGATATTACTCCCGACTCTGATTTTTCAAACGTAGAACCACCATTATTATCTGACTTTGAAATGGTTCTTTCTGGAATGGAAGGAGCTGAATCATTGTCACAAAAAATGACAAAGTATACAAAAGGTACGTGGGCAGGGTTTATTAACAAACCAACAAACGTAAACATTAATGCAAAATTCATTGTGTTTTCAGTACGAGACATGGAAGACGAACTCAAACCTGTGGCGATGTATATTGTTATGCATTACATCTGGAATGCAATCCGAGAAAAACTTCGCAAGCGATTACTTGTTATCGACGAGGCTTGGTGGATGATGAAATCAGAAGACACCGCTTCGTTTTTGCTTGGTTTAGCAAAACGATGTCGAAAATATTATCTTGGTTTAGCAACAATCACCCAAGACGTTGAAGACTTTATGAGTTCACCATACGGTGTACCGATTATTACCAACTCATCAATTCAAATTTTACTTAAACAGTCTCCGTCATCAATTGATGCTGTACAAAAAACATTTAACCTCACCGATGAAGAAAAATTCTTATTACTCGAATCAGGAGTAGGGGAAGGTATCTTTTTTGCGGGATCAAAACACGTAGCCCTCAAAGTTATTGCTTCATACACCGAAGATCAAATTATTACCTCAGACCCTTCACAAGTATTAGCGATTCAAAAAGCAAAAAAGGAGTTAGAAAGTATGTAATATGTTAGATGCTTTTGCAAAAATCTTAAAATTTATTGGGGAACATCCAATTTGGATGATATTTATGATTTTTATCTGCTGTGTTGATCTTGTTCAACTCATACTTTCACCAATTTTAGATTTAATTGGAATAGGTGAAATTATGGACTGGCTTATTGATCTAGGAATGAGTACTTTATACACAGGTGTCTCATTTTTAAATAGAAAAAAACTATTTAAAGGAAAGATAATTATTAAATTACTCCTTGTAGGTATTGGAATAATGATTGGAAAAGCAATTCCTTTTATTTCTGCTTTTCCATTATGGTCTCTTGATTTCGGTTTTATGATATTGATGATTGCAGCAGAAACTGAAAAAGAAAATCTAAAAAAGTTAGCGGAAAGTAAGTTTCTGCAAAATAAGTTATTAAAACATATCGCTGAAAACACGGCGACCGAAGAATAATCTACTGTCGTCTGTATTTTTCGCTATTTTGCGATACAATATATGTATATGATAAAACGATTATCTGTACTCCTTTTTATATTATGTTTCGCAGTTACTTTTCAAATTGCAAAAGCAATTTCTGTCCCGGGTGAAATTCCAGAAATTCAAGAACAAGTAGAGTACCAAATAAATCCTAAGTATCCGGGGCCTCGCGAACAAACACGTATCACATTAAGTGCTTTCGGTACAAATATACAAGGGGCCGAAATAGATTGGTTTATAAACGGTAATTTAAAAAAGAAGGGTGTTGGTGAAACATTTTTAGATTTTACAACAGATAATGTTGGTGAGGCATCTAATATTCAAATTTTAATAAAACCTATCGATGGACCTCTACTTGAAAAAGATATAACTGTAACTCCTCAAGAAGTTGATATGGTATGGGAATCAAATAATTACGTACCTCCTTTTTATAAAGGTAAAACATTATTTGGTCCACAAGATACTGTACGAATAATTGCAGTGCCTAATTTTATTGATAACGGTTTTTTAATTAATCCAACTTCATTAATATATCAATGGCGTGTTGATGACACAGTAGAAGGTCAAGCGTCTGGATTTAACAAAAATATATTAGTGTATGATTCTTCTATTCTTGCACGGCCTTTTAGTATTGCTGCCGAAATAACTGATGGTCAAAAACAATCAACAGCCCGAAATGAGCTTATTTTACAACCTATTTTACCACAAGTCTTAATGTACGAGGATCACCCACGATATGGTGTTTTATTCAATCAAGAAGTTACTGGCTCAGTTACTCTAAACAGCCAAGAGGTAAAAGTAAATGCCTACCCAATGTTTTTTGGAACAAATATAAAAAATGGTGAAGATCTAATATATGAATGGACAATCAACGGACAACAAATTAATGTTCCACAAACCCAAACAAGTGTTGTTTTTAGAAACACTCAAGACTTAATTGGTGAATCTGTTATTACGGCAAACGTAAAACATACTCAAAAAGTTCTTCAAAATACAAGCGGAACAATGTCTATTACTTTTACTCCTACATATAATACCGATGAAGTGGTATCATTTTAGTAATGAAACAAACATATAAAAAATTAATCTTTGTAGGTTTATTTTCTTTTTTATCTATTGTTGCACCTTTAAATTTATCCCTCGCCAAAGACACCAAACCCCCTTCAACCCAAACCAGCAACTACATCCCTCTCACCCCAATTGGAGACTTTGTGAAAGAAGGTAAAGCTGTTGTATTG
>JAYTUJ010000029.1:0-1937 GCA_043744615.1 bacterium | reverse complement strand
TATATTTTTTAATAAATGGAAAGTTTGTATCGTTAGCGAAGCAGTTCCACGGTATTTGAAAAAAGAAAATATCAGAGTCAGGAATATTTTCGGCAAGCATCCATTCATCTTTACCGTCAAACAGTTCTTTCGTAGAATCTTTCTGAATTTTTTGAGATGGTACAATATCTTGAATGACAACATTTTTCAATGTCGTTATCGGCCTACTCTGCGTTATATAAAACTTCTTCTTTTCATACGCCCATTCGATGTCACAGGGAAAACCATAATGGTTTTCAATCTCTTTTATTAATTCGGCAAATTTTAAAATATCTTTTGTAGATAAAGATTGAGCGGTCACTAATTTTTTAGGAATTTGTTTCCACACATTTGCTTCATAATTTTTTTCACCTGATTTTGCTGATTTTGGATTTTTATATAATCCTCGCTCTTTGTCGGCAATGTTTGTATCAATTATCGCGAGTGGTTGTTTTTCGAGAACAAAAGAATCGGGTGTAATTTGCCCTGAAACAATTGCTTCGCCTAACCCATATGAAGATTCGATGATCATTTGATTTCGATCTTCTGTAACAGGATGAACAGAAAAAGCGATTCCAGAAACCTCAGAGACAACCATTTTTTGAATAACCACCGCAACAGAAATTACTTTTTTGTGTAACTTTTTTTCGAAACGATAAAAAATTGCGCGCGGAGTGAACAACGAAGCCCAGCATTTTTGAACTTTTTCTAACAAATCTTTTTCAGTTGTATTTAAAAATGTATCAAGTTGCCCTGCCCATGCATCTGACGCACTATCTTCTGCCGTAGCACTTGATCGCACTGCAACAAATTTTGCACCAAGTTTTTTAAATGAAATTTTTATTTCTTTTGCAATATCTGCCGGCATAGAAGCTTGCATAATAAGTGATTGAATCATTTCAGAAGCTCGTTCAACCGATTCCATTTCTTTATGATTTACTTTATTAAAAACCGCATCGATTTCAACACTAATATCAGTGTCTGCTAAAAATTTTTGAAATGTTTCTGAAGTTACAATAAATCCTGGTGGCACTGGTATCCCCGCATTAGTCATTTCGCCAAGTGACGCACCTTTTCCGCCAGCAATTGCAACGTCTTTTTTAGAGATATCCTTGAAAAATTTAGTATATGTCATGGATTATATTTTAACACAAATAAAAGTGCCCTAGTTCACAACACGATTGCAAGCCGGAGTTACTCTTAAAACAACCCGACCATTTGCATTAAAGCCTTTGCTGCTTCAACTCCTTTGTTCATTTCTCCTTTTGAACGAATAATTGCTTGCTCAAGCGTGTTTACGGTAATAATTCCAAAACCAATTGGCATTCCTGTTTGCATCATAACTTGCATAACACCTCGAGAGGCTTCGCCTGCTACGTAATAATAATGATCTGTATCGCCTTTTATGACACAACCTAAAACAACGATACCGTCATACTTTTTATTTTTATATTTTTTCGTTGCAAGTTTTAAACAAGCGAGTGGAATTTCAAATGCTCCTGGAACATAGATAATATCGATATGCGAATCTGTTGCCCCGTGTTTTTTAAGAGTTTCTATTGCACCGTCTTTCATTGGATATGTAATATCTGAATTAAATTCAGATACGACAACTGCAAATCGTTTTTTTGAAAGATTAAATTTTTTTGTGTTTTCTTTTTTTGAAACTGGTGAATTATTTTTTCGTTGCATAGGCGTTGATTATGTATTTTCCTAATATATCGGTTTCGATATTTACAGTGCTTCCGATTACTAAATTACCAAAGCTTGTATGTTGTAGTGTAAATGGAATAAGCGAAACTTCAAAGAAGTTTCCCTTATTCTTTTCTTCCTTTCCCACTTTTGAAACAGTCAAACTAACTCCATTAATCGAAAGAGACCCTTTATATACAATGTATTTAAGAATTTCTTGGGAGCAA
>JAYTUJ010000028.1:0-7571 GCA_043744615.1 bacterium | reverse complement strand
CGGGGTTTACATGCTAAGTCACCAAAAGGACGCGACGAACAAGAAGTGGCGGGTTATGCTGATCTCATTAGTCGCGTCTTTGATAATTGGAAAACAATAAAACTCACTGAAGGTTGGATACAGCAATTTCATAGCATACTTCTTAATTTTTCAGAGAAAGATAAAACCCATAAAGGTAAATATAAAGACAGTGATAATGCGGTCATTATGGAAAATGATAAGAACGAAAATGTTGTACTGTTTAATCCTACCCATTCATATCTTGTAAAAGGAGAAATGCTTACCGCAATAGAATGGGCAAATGAACAATTTGAGAAAAAAGAAATTCATCCACTTCTTGCGATTGCAAATTTTATTTTTGAATTTCTTGCTATTCACCCATTTTCAGATGGAAATGGCCGAGTAAGTCGTGCTCTTACAAATCTTTTGCTTCTTCAAGCTGGATATAGTTATGTGCCGTATGTTTCTCTTGATGAAATTATCGAGCAAACTAAAGTTGATTATTATCTTGCACTCCGAGCAACACAAAAAAATCATGGAACTGATAATGAAGATATTACTCCGTGGGTTAATTATTTTCTTGGAGCACTTACAGAACAGACCGAGCGATCACGAAAGATTATGGATAAAGATCAGCCCGAAAAACTTCTTTCTGAAAAACAAAAAGCAGTATTTGAGGTATTCAGTGAAGGTAAAGAAATAGGTGTAGCAGAAGTTGTCATGCTTCTTGATGGTAGGGTTGAAAGAGAAACTGTTAAACAAGCATTGTCTCGTTTGGTGACTTTAAAACTTCTTGAACGAGTGGGCCAAGGTCGCGGCACAAGATATATTAAAATCTAAAAAAATAACCATCTTGGTGATATAATACTTTGCATGAAAACTCGATTTTTAAGTATCTCAAAAAAGGTGTGGTTGTTTATCAAAAATCACAAAAAGAAAGTGGTCTGTGGAGGTGTAGTATTTTTGTTAATTATATTTAGTTTTTCTAAAAGTAATTCTGCCGAGCAATATGCAGAAGTTAAAAAAGCTGAATTTGTTTCTTCAATTGGAGTTTCAGGAAAAGTAAAAGCAACACAATATGTTGATCTTGGTTTTGAAACTGCCGGAAAAGTTTCGGGAGTAAAAGTTCAAGTTGGTGATCGAGTTACCAAAGGAACAGTGCTCGCTACGCTCGCAAACACCGACGCATACGCTCAAATTTTAGAAAAACAATCTATCTTAGCCCAACAAGCGGCTCGACTCAGTGAATTAGAACAAGGAACTCGACCCGAAGAACTTGCTATCTCTGCAAGCAATTTGAGTAAATCAGAATCAAGTGCAACCGAAGCAACTCGAAATTTAATTAATGCAATTAAAAACTCATTTATACAATCTGATGATGCAATTAGAAACCGAGTTGATCAATTGTATACCGATTCGCAAGGACCGTTTCCACAAATACTTCCTTTTGATAATTCAACGTCAGGTGGTTTTGCGCTCAAAGAAAAACTTGATTACGGAAGGCGAAATATAGAGTCAGTATTGTTGTCATGGCAACGGCGTTTGGCAACAACTTCGGTTTCAACTTTTTCAGATGCCGATATTCAAATTGCAAATGATAATACAGCCCAAATAAAATCTTTTTTAGATGATGTCGGTATTGCTGTTTCATTGTATAAAACAAATCAAGGATATACTCAAACAAATATTGATAAATATCGAAGTGATGTTTCGCAAGCTCGACAAAATGTGGTAACTGCAAGTACAAATTTATATTCAGCACAAGAAAATTATCGATCAGCAACATCTTCATATATTGTGGCTCAAAAAGAATATGACCTCAAAAAAGCTGGTCCTCGAGACACAGAATTACAAGTTCAAGAAGCTCAAGTAGGTTCTGCACAAGCCTCGGTACAAAATGCGCAGGGAATTTATTCTAAAACAGTTATCGTGGCGCCGTTTGATGGAATTATCACAAAGCAAGATGCAAAAGAAGGTGGAATCGCAAGCCCTAACACTGCGCTTATTTCTTTGATTAATGACAAGGCGTTTGAAGTTGAAGCGTATGTTCCCGAAGTTTCAATTGCAAAATTAAAAGTAGGAGACGTGGCTGACATCACGCTTGATGCATATGGCTCGGCGCAAAAATTTGAAGCAGCAGTTACTTTTATTGATCCAGCTGAAACAGTCCGAGATGGAGTTTCAAATTACAAAATTAAATTAACGTTTGTTCAAAGTGATGAACGAATTAGATCTGGAATGACCGCTGATATTTTTATTATCACCCAAAAACGTTCTGACGTTGTCTTTATTCCAGCGCGTTGTATTGCTGAAGATGGAGTAAAAAAAGTTGTTCTTCTTAAAAAAGTAAATTCAAAAAAATCAGTAAAAACAGAAGTAACGCTTGGTGAAAATGATGGAAAAGGACAGGTAGAAATACTTTCTGGTCTAGAAGTTGGTGATACCGTGGTACTTGATCCACAAATTTAATCAAAGCAATTCATGATTCAAACAATTAACATTGCATGGTTTTTGGCACTTAGACAGGTGCGAAGAGCAAATAAATGGACAACAATATTAATTATTTTTGTGATGACTTTGACGTTTTTAAATCTTGTTGTCGTGAGTGGAATTTTGGTTGGTTTAATTGAAGGCTCGGTAACCGCACAAAAAAACTATTACAGTGCTGATTTTATTATCAGTAAAAAAGATAAAAAAGAATATATTGAAAATACAAATCAAATTCTTGAGGCATTAAAAAATATGCCCGATGTAGAAAAATATACTGCACGATATATTGATTCAGGAACTGTTGAAGCAAACTATAAACAAAAAACTCGCGACACCGATCAAGAAAAAACAGGAGCGAGTTTTGTTGGTATTGATCCTCAAATTGAAGATTCGATTACGCATGTTTCAAAATTTATTGTTGAAGGTTCTTATTTAAAAGATGATGACTACGATCAAATTTTAATTGGTTCAATTTTCGTTAAAAAATATACACGTATCGAAGCACCCGGATTTACCGCACTCACAAATATTTATCCTGGAGCAAAAGTTAAAATAAGTATTAATGGAATCACTCGAGAGGTAACGGTAAAAGGAATTTTAAAAAGCAAAGTAGGTGAAGTTGCTCAACGAGTTTATTTTCCTGCAAAACAATTTCGAAGTTTGATTGGTCGTGATGATCAAAACGTTGGTGAAATTGCAGTAAAACTTAAACCCGGATCAAATCCCAATAATCTAAAAAAGGCTTTATTAAAAGCTGGGTTTGATGAGTATGCAAAAATTTTAACTGCCGAAGAAGCCGAACCTAAATTTTTGAAAGACATAAAAGCAACCTTTGCATTACTAGGAAATGCAATTAGTTCAATTGGTTTAGTGGTTGCTTCGATTACAATATTTATCGTTATTTTTATTAATGCAATCACACGGCGAAAATTTATTGGAATTATGAAGGGTATTGGAATCGATGGTTCAGTTATTGAATTGTCATACGTATTTCAATCTGTCTTTTACGCTATTGTCGGTTCTGTAATTGGAATTGTTGTCGTGTATGGATTTTTGATTCCTCTCATTGATGCGCATCCAATTAACTTTCCGTTTAGTGATGGAATATTAGTTGCAACTGCTTCAGGAACCGCAATACGTGCTGGATTATTAATTGTAGCGACTGTGTGTGCTGGATATATTCCTGCCCGAATGATTGTTCGTCGAAACACTCTTGATGCAATTTTGGGAAGAAATTAAAATAATAATTTCAAAAATTTATGATTACCGTAAAAAATTTAGTAAAAACTTTCGTTGATGGAAGCAAAGAAACAAAAGTTTTAAAAGGAATTGATTTTGTTTCAAAGTCAGGTGAATTTGTTTCTATTATGGGGCGTTCAGGTGCTGGAAAAAGTACTTTTTTATATCAATTAAGTTTACTCGATGAACCAACTGACGGTTCAATTGTTATTGATGGTGTTGATACACATAGTATGAATGCTGATGAAAAAACTAAGTTTCGATTAAATAATTTAGGATACGTGTTTCAGGATTATGCATTATTGCCCGACTTAACTGCGGTAGAAAATGTTGCATTACCACTATTGATGCAGGGAATGGAAAAAGAAAAAGCATATAAAGTTGCCGAAGAATCTTTGCAAAAAGTAAATCTTGCACACCGACTTAATAATCTTCCAAGTCAGATGTCAGGAGGGGAACAACAACGAGTTTCAATTTCTCGAGCAATTGCACACACCCCAAAGATTTTATTTGCTGACGAACCAACAGCGAACCTTGATAACCAATCTTCTGAATTAATTATGGATATTTTTTTAGAGCTCCACAAAGCAGGGCAAACTATTATTATGGTTACGCACGAAGAAGAATACGCAAAAAAAGCAGAACGAATTGTTAAATTATTTGATGGGCAGATTATAGAAGATACAGGGAGTGCAAAAAATACAAAATGAAACCTTTTGTTATATGAAGCCAGACCTAACCTTTAATTAGGTTAAGTCAAATTAAAGATTAACGCATTAATATTTAATTTGTATTATTTATATTATATGCTATACTCGTCTTATGACTCATAAATACAAGGCAGGTACATATAAACAAAACGATGGATACAAGAGCTTCCAGCCCCACCCTGTCAATCAACCATTTGAATGGACAGATAAAAGAATTGATCTGTTACTTTCTGATGCAATGAGATATCTTGGTGAACTTAATGCCTTTTCTAAACTCGTTCCCGACGTTGATTTTTTCATACAGATGCATATTGCAAAAGAAGCTACTGTATCAAGCAAAATAGAAGGGACTCAGACAAAACTTGATGAAGCTCTTTTGCCAGAATTAGAAATTGATCCAGAAAAAAGAAATGATTGGGAAGAAGTGCAGAATTATGTAAAAGCAATCAATTACTCAATCGCACAGCTTGAACATCTTCCTCTCTCAATGCGTCTTGTGCGAGACACTCACAAAGTTCTTCTTTCAAGTGTCCGTGGTTATACAAAACTGCCCGGCGAAATTCGCCGAAGCCAAAACTGGATCGGTGGAGCGACACTAAAAGATGCTTCATTTATTCCTCCACATCATGAGACTCTTGGCGACCTACTTAGCGACTTGGAAAAGTTCTGGCACAATAAAGGAACCGAAATTCCAGATCTTATTAAGATTGCAATCTCTCATTATCAATTTGAAACTATTCACCCATTCTTAGATGGTAACGGCCGTACCGGGAGACTATTGATTACCCTCCACTTAGTCAGCCTCGGAATTCTAAAAAAGCCAACTTTGTACATTTCTGATTTCTTCGAAAAGCATCGTTCTCAATATTACGATGGTCTTTCACGCGTACGCGAAACAGATGATATTGAGCATTGGCTTCGTTTTTTTCTAACTGGTGTTTTAGAAACTGCAAAGAACTCTCGCGAAACGTTAGAAAAAATTATTGACCTTCGCAAGAAATATGAAGGAACGATCGAAAAAGGTATGGGTGTAAAACGCCAGAAACTTGGTAAAGAGCTTTTGCGATGGCTATTTTCTCAACCGGTGGCCACAATCAGAGATATCGAATCAATGCTCAAAGTTACATTCCCTACAGCATCAGCAATCACAAAAGATTTTCAAAAACTTGGTCTGTTTTCTGAAAAGACTGGATTTAAAAAAGATAGAATATTCTACCTAACAGAATATCTTGATTTATTTACGCAATAATAATTTTTTAATTAATATATGGAAAACTTCAATCAAAAAACATCAATGATCTGGAACATCGCCGACATCTTGCGCGGTGGATGGAAACAGCACGAATACCAAGACGTGATCTTGCCTTTGGTTGTTTTGAAGCGCCTCGATTCTATTCTTACAGATACAAAGCCAAAGGTCCTTGAAAAATATAACGAATACAAAGGCAAAGTTAACGACCTCGATCCAATTTTAAAGAGAACCTCTGGTACAGCTTTCTACAACATCTCTGACTACGACTTTAAAACTATTCTCGGAGAACCAAAGCATCTCGCCAAAAACTTCAAGCAATATATCAACGGATACAGTAAAAATATTCAAGACATTTTTGAAAAGTTTGATTTCAATAAACAACTAGAACGTCTTGAAGGTGGCGACCTTTTGTTTTTTGTCATCCAAGAATTAAACAAAGTGGACCTGCATCCATCAAAGGTAGACAACTATCAAATGGGACATGTTTTTGAAGAGCTTCTCCGTAAGTTCTCTGAAATGTCTAATGAAACCGCTGGGGAACACTACACCCCGCGCGATGTTATTGGACTCATGACCGAACTCCTATTTTCACCAGATAAAAAAGATCTTAAGAAACCTCATGTTATTAAAAAAATATATGACCCTGCCTGTGGTACAGGTGGCATGCTTTCGGTTGCTAAGGATTACATTCTAGAGAACATAAACAAAGAAGCCGACATTTTTCTCTATGGTCAAGAGCTGAACTCCGTCACATATGCTATGGCAAAGTCCGACATGTTGATCAAGGGAGATGATCCGGACCTTATTCGCGGTGGAGAAAAAGACCATTCAAAAGCGAGTACGCTTGCTAACGATCAGTTCTTTGGCGAAGTATTTGACTACGGACTTTCAAACCCTCCATATGGAGTTGACTGGAAGAAAGACAAGGATGCCGTAGACAGAGAAGCTGCTCGAGGATACGCTGGGCGATTCGGCGCTGGCACACCTCGCATATCTGACGGCCAACTTTTGTTTTTACAGCATCTTATTTCAAAGATGAAACCCGAGAAGGATGGTGGATCTCGTATTGCTATTGTTCATAATGGCTCCCCACTCTTCACTGGAGATGCAGGAAGTGGAGAAAGTGAAATTCGCCGATGGATTCTTGAGAAGGACTTACTCGAGAGTATTGTCGCACTGCCTGACCAACTTTTCTATAACACTGGCATTAACACCTATCTCTGGTTTGTTACCAATAGAAAATCAAAAGAAAGAAAAGGTAAGGTCCAACTTGTAGATGCACGCGCATTTTTCAAAAAGACACGTAAGAGTCTCGGTAGTAAACGTCACGAAATTGACATTGAATCAAAGAATAAAATAATTGAGCTCTATGAGACGTTTGAAGAAAATGAATTCTCAAAGATTTTCAAGACGACTGATTTTGCATACAGACAGATAACTATTGAGCGCCCACTCCGTTTAACTTATTCTGCGACTAAGGAAAAAGTTAATCAGCTAAAAGAAGAATCTTTCTTTTTGAAGGCATCACAAGAAGATAGAAATAAAATATTAGGAGCACTTTCATGTGTATTAGAAAGTAAAATTTTCGATAACAGGGATTCATTCGAAACTGATTTGATTGTTAAATTTTTGCATGGGATTTTCATGACAAAAGGTTTCAGAGAAAAAGTTATAATGTTTTTCTCTGAAAGAAGTGAGAGTGGGCAATTGGTTATTGATAAAGACGGTAACCCTGAAGCAGATAACGAACTTCGTGATTTTGAAAATGTGCCATACGAAATGGACATCAAAGAATACTTTAATAAGGAAGTAAAACCCTATGTGTCAGATGCATGGATCAATGAGACGGTCCGAGATCATAAAGATGGAAAGGTTGGGGT
>JAYTUJ010000027.1:0-28280 GCA_043744615.1 bacterium | reverse complement strand
ATATTTTGAAAGACTTTCAATCATGTCTCCGTATTTTTTAGAGTTTGCTTCATCAAGAGCAGCGTCAGTTTCATCAAGAATAATAAACGGTGGTGGGTTAACCTGAGAAATCGCAAACAATAATGCAATCGAAGTTAACGCTCGTTCTCCTCCTGACAACATCATCAGTCCTCGAACTTTTTTATATGGCAGTACAACATCGATATCAATTCCCTCTTCACCTTCTTCTTCAGATCCTGATTCTTCTGTTTCGAGCGGGTTACCATCTTCATCGAGTTCTGCTTTTTTTCGTTTCTTTTCTCGCATCACTGTTAAGCCCGCCTTTCCCCCACCAAACATTACGGTAAAGAACTTATTAAATTCTTGATTTATTTTTTCAACACCAATTTTAAATTCTTCATCGAGTTTTTGTGAAAGTTCTCGAATTAATGTTTGCAATGAATCAGAAGATGTTTGTAAGTCTACTAATTCTTTCGCCAAAAATGCATCGCGTTCTTCGGTTTCTTGATGTTCTTTTATAACATCTGCTCCCCCGCCTCCGCCGGCTTCTTCGAGTCGAATTTTTAATCGTTCAATATTTCGTTTTCGTTCAATTTGAGTTCCTCGAGTTTCAAGTTCAAGTTGAGTATCTTGATTAATTCGAATTGCTTCGGGACCAACCAAAAAAGCAATTTCTTGTATTGTTCGTTTATATTCTTCTTCTTCGCTATCAAGTGTTCGTTCTTGTCGTTTTACTTCTTCCATTTGCACATGAAGCTCGTTTTGCCGACTCATGATTTTAAACATGTTTCGTTCTGCGTCGCGACTATCGTCCTTCACTTTTTCCATTTCTTCTTTTTGTTGTGCGTATGATTTAAGAAGTTCTTCTTCTTGTTTTTGAATCTCAAGAATATGTCCGTCTTCTTCTTGTTTTTGAATTTTTAATTTTGAAATTTCATCGAGTCGTTCTTCAATTTCTGATGTATTTACTTGGTCTTTTCGAGTTTGTACAAACGAAGCAATTGTAGTTTTAATATCTGCAATCTTTTTTTGTAATTCAGAAACAGACAAAGACTCGATGTTTTGACACATCTCAGATATTTGAAAAGAAAGCTCTTCAACTTCTTTAAAAAAAATTGTTTTCGTATTATCTGTCTGCGCCTTCTCTTTTTCTTTAGTGATTAATCGTTCGAGGTATGAAATTTCTCCTTCTATCTTTCCTGCATTTCGAACAATCGAATCTTTTGCTCTTCGAACTTCTTCAAGCTTTGATTCGAGCTCAATAATTGCATGTTTTGAAGTGTCGTTTTCTGAAGATGCGAGTAATTTTTTCGCATCTTCAATTTCAAGTGCGAGTGTTTCTAATTCTTTTGAAGGAGTAGTTTTTTGTTCGTGAATTTGTTTTCGAGTTTCTGAAATATAATTTTCTTCGTGTATAACGTATTCTTTAGAACAAGAAATCAATTCTTCTTTCAGATGAATCGCCTTCTCAATTTTTTCAACTTGCTTCTTTAAAAATTTAATATGTGGAGCAAGTTCTCGTCGAAGCGATTCAACTTGTTTAATATTTTCTTGAGTCTTATCAAGCTTTCGAAGACTCTCATCTTTTTTATAGTGATACGCTTGCAAACCTAATGCGTCTTCGATCATTTCTCGACGTTCACGAATATTTGCAGTCAACATTCTGTCGGCTTCACCTTGAGAAATAATATGATGTCCTGATGCACCAATGTGAGCACTTGAAAGAAGTTCAAGAACATCTTTGAGTCGAACTCCACTTCCGTTTATAAAGTATTCATTAACACCATCACGATGAACAGTTCGCTCGAGAATTACTTCATCAAAATCAATATTAATATTTCGGGTTGAATTATCAAATATTAATTTAACCGAAGCACGGTTTGCTCGATTTCCTTCTTGGCCTCCACTAAAAATCAAATCCTCTCCGCGTTTTCCACGCATACTTTTGATTGACTGTTCTCCAAGCACAAATCGAAACGCTTCAGCAACGTTTGATTTTCCAGAACCGTTAGGTCCAACAATAGACGAAATTGAAGTCGTAAATTTTAGATCGGTTTTATGACCAAATGATTTGAAACCGAGTATCTCTAAACTCTTTAAATACATGGTTCTATTTTCTCATGAATATCGAAAAATACAAAAGTAGGCAGAACAAAAGCCTCGCCACACATATCAAATTTAGATATGTGAAGACGAGGCTTTTTGGGTTTGCCGATTAAAATAAGTGAACATGAGTCCACTTACTAATAAGTGATATGCCCGCTGCGATTATGATCGCTGTGAGTGCTAGGTAAGGGTTAAACTTACCCACCTTTTCTTCCCGGGGAGAAAATCTTTTTTTTCTTGGAAAAATCGATTGATGATGGTCGTGGGAATGAGGAGTTTGTTCATTGCTCATAATAATAGAAGTTTTATATTCACGTTAGAATTTAACCGAACCAAGCACAAGCATTGGTCACAGTTTTGTTTTTCGCATAAAAAATATCCGCAAAACAAAACTATGACCAATTAATACAACATGTAAAATAACAAATACAAAAAGACCATACCATATTAGGTATGGCATGACAAGAAAAAAATTAAAACTCGTCTGCGGTTAAAGCTTTTTGAGCAGCTTCTTGTTCGGCTTCTTGTTTTGATTTTCCACTTCCTTCTGAAACTAATCGAGTTCCTAAATACAAACCGATTGTAAAATGTTTATCGTGATCAGGGCCTGCTTCTCGCAATGATTTGTATGATGGAGTAATTCCTGTTCTTTCTTGAGCCTTTTCTTGAAAACTACTTTTTGCATCAGCCCAAGTTTTTTTATCTACAATTTCTGCAGTTAATGGCAAAATTGTTCGTGCAATAAAATCTTTTGCGGCATTGTATCCTGTATCTAAATAAATCGCACCAGTCAAAGACTCGTATGTGTTTGCTAAAATATATTGTCGTGCACGTCCTGTATCTTTTGCTTCACCTCGAGATAACAATAAAAAATCATTGAGTCCAAGAGATGAAGAAATCTGAGCGAGCATTTGTGAATTTACTAATGCAGAACGAATTGATGTTAATTCCCCTTCTGGTTTTTTGGGATACATTCCATACAAAAAATCAGTAGCAACGAGTTCGAGTACTGCGTCACCTAAAAATTCAAGTCGTTCATTGTGTTCTAAATGAATACTTTTATGTTCGTTTAAATACGAGCGATGTGTAAACGCTTGTTTGAGTAAGTCTTTATTTTTAAATTGTATTCCTATTCTTTTTTCGAGATTATTCCAGTCCATAAAATTTGTGATGAGGCGCTTCGCGCCTCTTATATTATTTCTTCAAAAGTATATTTACCGCTTTTGTAACAATCGGCAAAATATCGTCATAAAAATTTAGATCAATAATGTCTTTGAGCAAAAACCATTTTACTTGATCAAGCCCTCCGGTAACTTCGAGCTTAGGTTCAGTAAATTTTGATTCAGCCAAAAAATATGCAACTTGCTTACGAGTTTTTCCTTTTTCAGGATGCGTTGCTACGTATTCGTTTCGGCCAAGTTCTTCTTTTATTTCAATATCAAGATTAATTTCTTCTTTTACTTTTCGAACAATGCCCTCTTGCTCTTTTTCTTCTTCAAGTAAATGACCTTTTGTAAGGGTCCAATGTCCGAAGACGTCGTGTACAAACGCGAGATGAATTGTATTTTGTTCATCACGTGCATACACAACTGCTCCACCCAATCGTTCGATTGGCATTTCTTCAAATGGAAGATCAAACTTTTTAGGATCTCGTTTTGAGATTTGTTCTTTACCAGGTTCGCCAAGTTCTCGATAGACAGCACCAAGTACTCCGTTTACAAATCGACCAGAACTGTCGCCTCCAAATGTTTTTGCTAATTCAATTGCTTCGTTGATTGCAACTTTTGGAGGAACTTCATTTCGATCAGCAAATAGTAATTCGTATAAACCAATACGAAGTACGTTTCGATCAACAATAGCAATTTTATCAATTGGCCAATCGGGTGCAGCTTTTTCGATAATTTTATCAATCGCAACTCTTTTTTTAAGAATAGTTGCGGCCAATTCTTTCATGAAACCAAACTCTTCGATACCAGGTGCAAATTCAATAGCATTACGAGATACAGAATCATCCATAGAAAAATCATCGCCACCATCGCGGTGAGCAAAGTCCCACTCAAAGAGTGATTGTAATACTATTGATCTTGCAAGGTGCCTGTTTGCCATAATCTGTTGCTGTTATAGCCTATTTTCGAATTTATTTCTTAGACTCAGCTTTTTTACTTTGTTTCTTTGAAATCTTGTCGATATTTTTTTGAAGCTTTTTTTGGATACTGACAACTACTTTTCCTTTATAAGTTCCTGTTGTTGGGTCTGCGTAGTGCTTTAGTCTTGGTTGTCCTGTTTCAGAATCAAGAACAAAATCTTTTTTTGCCAACGCGTGGTGGCTTCGTCTGTTTCCGGTGTGTGACCGGGTGTGTCGCATGTGGTTAACCATAATAAATAGATAGTACCCCTTTTGCAACGAAAATGCAACTTTTACCCTGATATTATGAATAAAGCTCGCTATGACTGCCGATATCTACTAAAAGATAACTATTATCAGCAACCTTTTTATAAATCAACCTAAAATCATTAGTGATATTTATACTTCTACAATCTTGATACTGACCATTTAATTTGTGGTTATTCAATACAGCAGAAAATTCATCAATTTCAAAAATAGTAATTCTCTCTTTAAAAGCTAATACGATCTTAGTTTCTAATTTTTTTAATTTCTTTTTAAATTTTGTAGACGGGATAATTACTTTCATACAGTAAAATAGAAATTATTAAATCGCCAAACCTTTGAAAAGCTCTTTTGTTCCTTTGTATGATTTTAAATCGCCTGAAGCATATTCTTTTTGAGCTTCTTTAATTGATTCAATAAGTGAGGCAGATGGAGTATGTGCAACCGAAAGAGTAATTTCTTTTTCTCGTACAAACTGACGAAGAAGCGCCGAAGCAATAGTACCTAATGGAATACCTAATTCATCAGCAGTCTTTTTAGCCTGCATCTTTAACTTAGTATCGATTTTTATATTAAGCATTGTTTTCATATCCAAAGTATATACTTTGGATATGTTATGTCAAACGGTATATAAACAAAAACTTATATAAAGGAAACCCGGTCCAAGTAAGTTACTTGGCCGGGTTTGGATTTGATTTAGTTAACTCAACCAATAAGTTTCCAAGGAAGATGTTCGCCTCCTTTGAAAACTTGAATACCCCCAACTTTGAGAGGGACCACAAGTGTCTCACGTTCGATCGTCATCGTCTCCGAGCTCACTTCCATGCCATAAAGCCCGAGGAAATTTTCGGAAAGAAACGGACCGAGGTATTGCAACGCATCGTCTTCATCGAAAACTGTCGTGTAGAGCTCAACAGCTGAAGGTGCTGTAAAGATGCCAGCCGCGCAGCCGTAGCAGCGAGACTTAAGACTTTCATCATGAGGAGCAGAATCCGTTCCGGCTCCGAAGCGACGATCGCCCGAAGTCACATACTGTCGGACTTTTGCACGATGTGTTTCGCGCTTCGGCACAGGCTTGCAGTAGTTGCTAGGGTTCATACCGCCCCAAAACATTGCGTTGCGGTTGATCATCAGATGATGAGCCGTCACTGTCGCATGGATGTTGTGATCAACTTCAGCAACGAATTCAGCTGCTCGTCCATCGGTGAGATGTTCGAACACTACAGGCAGTCCCCGGAAGGACTCCAGGATAGGCTGGAGGTCGCGGTCAACCGAAACGATCTCGCGATCGAATTCATCGACATCTTCTTCGACGGCTTCAAAATGTCCGAGCAGTGGGATTTTGTGTTTTTCCATTACTTCAAAGACCTTGTAACGGCCGAGAAGATTCTTCACGCCGTGCGCCGAGCCTGTAGTTCCACCTTGGCCTTTTTGATTGGCCATGTAGAGCTTCACTGCGCGCCAGACACCTTCTTTGTAACCACGCACAACTTCTTCAGGACTTGTCTCATCCGTCAGATAGAGTGTCATGCACGGCATGAAGTTGGAACCGTTCAGTAGCGCCGTAATCCGGTCACGATAGGCTTTCGCTTTTTCGATCGAGATGATTGGATCTAATGCAAGGTTTGGCATAATGATTGCTCCTGTCGCACACTGGTTAAGCGTGCAAGGAAGGACTGTTCTCATTATCTCGCCATCGCGAATGTGCAGGTGGCGATCAAACCACCGAGGTAAAACTAACTGTTGTGTTTTCATGGGTTTTTGTATTTCTGTATGTTCTGTATTGAGTTGTTTATTTTTTATTCAGAATTGCCCTCGGATTAATCTTTGAACAATTCGAGTTGGTTTACATGGAGTTCTTAAATGAATTGCACCAAAACTAATGGCGCGTGCCCCAAGTTTTTCAACTCGTGCAACATCTTCAAATTCCATAATACTAGGGGCAATCACGGGAAGTGAGCCTTGTTTTGCAAGAGCTTCAACAGCTTGCCAATTTAATTTTTGTGCAGGTTTACCCGACACTCCTCCCCCACCTCCACCGACTTTATTTTCAAGTTTCCGTAAAGGACTGATTTCTCCATTTGGAAATGCTGTTTTCCAAGGCACACTATTGATAGAAATTGCTTCTGCAATTCCTTCGAGTCCGCGTGCAATAGAAAGAAAATCTTGATCAACAGAAACTTTGACGATAATAGGGTGTCGTGATGCAGATTTAACAACCGTTACCATTTTTACAACGGCTTCAGTAGTTTGCATTGCATGACCAGTATTTGGACACGAAGGATTAACCTCAAGACCAACAAGATCAAAGCGATTTAGTTTGTCTGTCATATCAAGAAGCTCATGTTCTTCACCAAAAATTGATCCAATAAGAGGAACTTTTTGAAAGTCCGTATGCTGAGCAACTTTTTGACACCACCAGTCAATTCCTGGATTAGTAAGGCCAATTTTATTGACCGAACCACCAGGAATAAGACGGACACTGTCCCAAGGTTTCCACATTCGTAAGTTACCAGGGCGTGGGTGGCGTGTGAGTGTTTTGATTACCACCGTAAAAAGTTCGGGTTTGATGAGTCCCAGCCATACAAGTGGACGTTCCCAAGGCCAGCCTTTACCATCAAAGGCAAGAGCACCGCTTGCAACCACATATTGTAATATGTGGCCGTTTGAGAGTATTATTTTCATAATGGAATAGAATTTTGTGTTTGTTTATTGGTTGTAGTTTCAAAGTACGTCGATTAGAAATCGACCCTAAAACAACCTTACATAAAAATACAAACTTAGTAAAGAAAAAACTACTTATAATTCTTCAAAAAGCTTTTTCGATGAATATCGCTCAAACCTTGCTTTTTGATAGCTTCATAATGTTTTGCGGTTCCATAGCCTTTATGAATTTCAAACAGGTATTGGGGAAACTTTTTTGCGTATTCTTTCATTTTTTTGTCACGCAAAACTTTTGCCGCGATTGAGGCAAGTGAAATTATTTTTTCTTTTTGATCACCTTTTATTATTGTTTTTTGATGTATGTATTCTTTGGGAGCATGCAGACTTCCGTCTAAAAGTATTTCGCAATGCTCTGGTAATAAAATTTGATTTGAAAAGTTTTTTTGATTTGAAGATTTTTGTTGATTCTTTTTAATTTTTTGCAGTGCTTTTTGCAAAGCTTTTTTCATCGCTGAGTTTATTGCAAAGACGATTCCCTTTTGGTCAATAATTTGTGCTGAAGAAAAACCGACTTCGAAACCAAAATTATTTGGAAAACTTTTTTGATACAAAACCATTTCTTGAAAAATTTCTTCGCGCTGTTTAGGTGATAATTGTTTTGAATCTTTTGCTTGATTAAAACGCTTTAATATTTTTTTATAAACTGGTTTTGCGATTATACAAACACCAACGGAAACCGGCCCTGCTAAAGGACCTCGCCCTGCCTCATCGATTCCGATAATATATCTAACGTTTCTTGTAGTCATGAGTTTTTGTTATACTGGGTTTATGTCGCGATTTGTTCACCTCCATACTCATAGTCATTATAGTCTGCTCAACGCATTACCAAAAATTCCTGAGTTGGTAAAAAAAGCAAAATCATTGGGAATGTCTGCGCTTGCACTTACAGATAACGCCAACATGTATGGTGCGATTGATTTTTACGAAACATGTAAAAAACAAGAAGTTAAACCTATCCTTGGTGTTGATTTTTATGTAGCAATACGAACTCGAACAGACAAAGAACCTCGTATCGACAATAAAAGAACTCGATTGGTTTTGCTTGCAAAAAATGTTGATGGGTATAAAAATTTAATTAAATTAGTAACCAAAGCAAACCTTGAAGGGTTTTATTATCGTCCTCGAATTGATAAAGAATTAATTGAGACGTATAAAAATGATTTGATTTGTATATCGCCTTCTTTTAGTGGAGAAATTGCACAGGCATTAAAAAATGGAAATGAAGAACTCGCAAAAGAATGGGTGCGTTTTTATACAAAAAACTTTGGTGAAGATTTTTATATAGAAATTACATATCATCCAGAAATTGAGGGTCATGAAGAAAATATGGCGCGGCTCGTTTCGTTTTGCAAAACAGAACATGTGCAAATGGTTGCCGCCCACGACACCTATTACCTCGAACCTGACGACCGCCGCGCCCGCAACACCCTTGTATCAATTCAAAATGAATTCTCTGAACGAAACAGCTCAGACGACACGAGCGATTTTTCTTTTATCAGTCCTGAAACTGCAGAAAAATATTTTAAACATCTTCCTGAAGCATTAGAAAATTGCCAAAAAATTGTCGACAAATGTAATTTAGAACTTGAACTCGGAAAATGGTTGTTTGCTGATTATGTTGTTCCGAGTGGACTTTCTCATGATGACGAACTTCGAAAAATTGTATACGAAGGTGTTGAAAAGAAAAAAATCGAAATGACGGAAGAAACTAAAAAACGTATTGAGTATGAACTCGACGTAATTAAAACAAAAGGATACGCAAAATACTTTTTGACTGTAAGTGATTTACTTCGATTTGCTCACGAGAAAAAAATTCTTACTACAATTCGAGGATCAGTTGCGGGTTCTATTGTTACCTATCTGGCTAATATTACCAACGTAGATCCAATTGCGTACAAACTTCCCTTTGAGCGATTTTTAAATCCTGAACGACCATCTGCTCCCGACATTGATATGGACTATGCCGATAATCGTCGTGATGAAGTTATTGCATATGCTCGTGAAAAATATGGTTCAAATAAAGTGGCTCAGATTGGTACATTCGGTACGATGATGGCACGAGGAGCAGTGCGCGACGTAGCTCGCGCACTTGGTTTTCCATATTCTCTTGGTGACAGTATTTCAAAAATGATTCCAATGGGGTCACAAGGTTTTCCAATGACACTTGATCATGCAATTGAAATTACTCCTGAACTCAAAGAACTCTACAAAACCGACGAAGACGCAAAAGATATTATCGACATGGCAAAAAAGATTGAAGGATGTGCTCGACACATTTCTGTTCATGCTGCCGGTGTTGTAATTTCTCCGATTCCTCTTGATGAAGTTGTGCCAGTTCAGTTTGATCCAAAAGGTGAAGGAAAAATTATTACTCAATACGACATGCATGCGATTGATGAAAATCATGCAGGACTTTTGAAATTCGACTTTCTTGGAATTAGAAACTTAGCAATTCTTGCTGACGCAGTTGTATTGGTAAAACAAATTGAAAACGTAGACGTCGACATTGAAAACGTTCAAGTAGATAACAAAAAAACTTTTGAAATGTTAGCGAAAGGAGAAACAATTGGACTCTTTCAATTAAATGGTTCTGGTATGACACGTTTTCTTAAAGAACTAAAACCATCAACGATTCATGACATTAATGCGATGGTTGCTTTGTATCGTCCCGGTCCGATGGAATCTATTCCACAATATATTGAACGAAAACATAATCCTGATCTCGTGCAATATCTTGATCCACGAATGAAAGAAATTCTTTCTCAATCATACGGAGTAATTACCTATCAAGATGACGTCATGCTTATTGCGATTCATCTTGCGGGGTATTCTTGGCTTGAAGCCGATAAATTGCGAAAAGCGATGGGTAAAAAAATTCCTGCTGAAATGGAAGCCCAAAAAGAAAAACTTCATGATGGTTTGATTGCAAATGGCATGAGTGAAAATAAAGTACAAGAATTATGGAAACTGATTGAACCTTTTGCTGCATACGGATTTAACAAAGCTCATGCTGCAAGTTACGGAAAAGTTGCCTATCAAACGGCGTACATGAAAGCCAACTTCCCTGCTATTTATATGGCTGCAGTACTTACCGCTGAATCTGGTGACGTAGAAAAAATTGCAGAAATTATTACTGAATGTAAGCGTATGGGAATTGCTGTGCTTCCTCCAAATATTAATGAAAGTTTTGAAGGATTCACTGTGATCAAAGCCGACGGAAACATAAACCCGGAAACTAATCTTGAAACAAAAGATGAGATTCGATTTGGACTCACCACAATTAAAAACTTTGGTGAAGGAATCGCAAAAGCAATTATTACCGAACGACAAAAATCAGGAAAATTTAAAACGCTTGAAGATTTTTTAAACCGAATCGTTGACCGAAACCTTAATAAAAAATCTCTTGAATCGTTAGTAAAATCTGGTGCGATGGATGAATTTGGCGAACGAGGACAATTACTCGCAAACACAGAGCGACTTTTAGAATACAACAAAGAACAAGCAAAAACTTCACAAGGCCAAGCAAGTTTATTTGGTGCAATGGACCAATCAACAACACCTCTTCGATTAAATGAAGCTGATGCAATTCCTGTTGAAGAAAAATTAAAATGGGAAAAAGAATTACTCGGACTTTTTGTGTCTGGTCATCCACTTGATAAATATAAAGAAAAACTTGAGGCAAGAAATATCAGCATCTCAAATACAAAAGAAGATTTTAAAGAAGGAATGACAACAACAATTGTTGGTATTATCGAAGATGTTCGTGAAATCAGAACAAAAAAAGAAAATTTAATGGCATTTATAAAAATCGCTGACTATACATCAAGCATTGAATGCGTAGTGTTTCCAAAAACGTTTGAAACCCTGCGAAAATTAATTGTTGTTGATAAATTGGTTTGTATTGAAGGAAAAATCACCACTCGAAACGGCACCCCAAGCGTTGCAATTGAAAAAATAAAAGAGTTGTAGAACCGTACAATAAACACAAAACCCCGAACACATCTGTGTTCGGGGTTAGAAGGTTTAAGTTATACCTTATTTATACAACCTGATGATCACTCATCACAGAAAGCAAACCAAACGTTACCACTGTAAAACCCTAGCGACCAATAGAGATGCACTTCGGGGTCCGAGCGAAGCCACCAGATAGAGCACCCAAAGGAACCACTACCCTTAAGATAGCCTTCGGTCGGTGCAACCAGATACATTTCATCCTGACCGAGTGTTTTGTCGAGTGTCGGATGCTGTTCTGCGACAGCAAACCCTTCACGAGGATTTGCTCGTTTCAGTTTGTTAGCGTCACCCCATGTAGTTGCTTTGTGCCAGTTTGTGTTGTCCTCTGCAGAACAACCAAAAAGGACCATGTCTTTCTCAACGACTTGGTTTGAAACAGATTGGTATTGTTCACTGACTTCGGACTGGCGGATACTATTATTAGGAGTATTCGAACCAGCCAGATTGATTGCTTGTTGCCAATCAAGGTCTTCTTGGATGCGAACGCGACGGAGCACATGAATCCGTGCGCCAGCATCTAAAGCCTTTTTGGTGAGTTCGGCAATGCGAGCGTCACTTATGGAAACATACTTAGTTGTATCACTCTGCACAATGGCTGGGAAAAACAGCCTACCGATGAAGGCTTTGAGTTTTTTAAACCACCCGTTTTTTTTGATCATAGTATTGTAGTTTTTGTGTTTATACCAGAGGACCATCACAAGGTGTGAGTAGTCATAGCCAGAAAACGCCGATATATCGGGGTCTTTTGGCTATGACTACTTGGTTTGTTTGCAAGTTGTATATCAAAGAACTATGTACATATTATACATTAAAGTATGATTTTGTCAAGCATATCGTAATGGTTCAATAGCTTAAAACACATTCAAAACACTTACTCATTGTTTAATTCTTTTTTGTTTTTAGCCTGTTTTTTGATATTATGTGCAGATGCAACCAGAAAAAGACGTAAACCTAAAACTTCAATATATTCGGCATTCATTTGCCCATTTACTTGCCTCAGCAGTTACCGAGCTTTTTCCTGATGCAAAAAATACCATTGGTCCAGCAGTAGACAATGGTTTCTATTACGACTTTGATTTCTCAAAACCAATTACTGAAAGTGATCTAGAAATTATTTCAAAAAAGATGCGAACACATCTTGAAGTGTGGCGTGCATCAAAAAAAGGTTTTGATCATCAAGAAGTTTCTGCCGACGAAGCCCGAAAACATTTTGCAACAAATGAATACAAACTTGAACTTATCAATGAGATTGAAAAGAAAGGAGAAAAAATAACTCTCTACACATCCGGAAATTTTACAGACCTTTGTCGTGGTGGTCACGTCGAAGACATGAAAGAATTAAAATCTGACGCATTTAAACTTGCTCGAATTGCTGGTGCATATTGGCGAGGCGATGAAAAAAATAAAATGCTTACTCGAATTTATGGATTAGCATTTAATTCAAAAGACGAACTTAACGAATACGAAAAACAAGTTGTTGAGGCAGAAAAACGAGACCATCGAAAAATTGGAAAAGAGATGGGTATTTTTACTTTTGACGATGATGTGGGGCCAGGGCTTCCGCTTTGGTTGCCTCACGGAGGCGCAATGATAGAAGCCCTTGAAACTCTTGCAAAAGAAACTGAATTTGAAATGGGTTATGAGCGCGTAAAAACTCCTCATCTTGCAAAAGAATCGATGTATTTAACATCGGGACACCTTCCATACTATGAAGATTCAATGTATCCGCCGATGGAATACGAGGGTGGAAAATATTATTTAAAAGCGATGAACTGTCCGCATCATCACAAAATTTTTGCTGCGGAACCAAAAAGTTATAAAGATTTACCGTTACGATTAGCAGAATACGGAACATGTTACCGACACGAAAAATCAGGTGAACTTTTTGGATTGATGCGTGTACGATCAATGCAAATGAACGATGCACATATTTATTGCACCGAAGAACAATTTTTTGATGAATTCAAAAAAGTTATCGAGATGTACGTGTACTATTTTAAAATCTTCGGCATCGAAAAATACGTGATGCGACTTTCAAAACACACCAAAGAAAAACTTGGAAAAAAATATATCGACGAACCTGAACTTTGGTTAAAAACAGAAGACATGGTTCGAACTTGCTTAGTTGATCTTAAAGTTCCTTTCGTTGAAGCCGAAGACGAGGGCGCATTTTACGGACCAAAAATCGACGTACAAATTTGGAGCGCAATCGGACGAGAATTTACACTGGCCACAAACCAGGTTGATTTTGCAGTACCTGCACGATTTGGGCTTACATTTACTGATAAAGACGGTACAAAAAAGACTCCGCTTTGTATTCACCGAGCCCCGCTTTCAACTCACGAACGATTTATTGGTTTCTTGATTGAGCATTATGCAGGAAATTTCCCTCTTTGGCTTTCACCAGTTCAAGTTTCAGTCGTGCCTGTTCGAGAAAATCATATCGATTACGCAAAAGAATTAGTAAAAGTTTTACGTTCAAAACAAATCCGAGCTGAACTTAATGCATCAGACGACAGTATGGGAAAACGAATCCGAAACGCAAAACAATCAAAAATTCCTTACACACTACTAGTTGGCGACAAAGAAATTGCCGACAATACAGTTACCATCGAACACCGAGATAAAGGAAATATCGGTTCTGTACAAAAAGACCAACTCATCGCAGACCTTGTTGAAGAAATTAAACTCCGAACATAATAAATTCAAATTTGCTGTTTATATAACATCTGTTATAATAGCCCTACATGTCTGGTATTTCTTCTTACATTCCATATATACAGATAAGCCTTTCAATAGTACTTATCGCTTTGATTCTTCTTCAGCATTCTGAAGCAGGGCTTGGTGGAGCATTCGGTAGCCAAGATTCATTTGGTGGAAACGGTGCACGTCACACTCGCCGAGGAGCCGAAAGACTATTGTTTAACTTTACAATCCTTATCGGAGTATTGTTTGTGGCTTCTGTTGTATGGTCACTCCTTATAGCTCGATAGGTCTGAAAGAAATACACAACGTTGTACCAGATATACAACCCTATAAACTATAAAAATTAAATGAATATCAAAAATTCCTTGAAGAAGGCTATCGCCGCCTTTTCCCCGAGTGAAAAACTAATATTTGGACTTTCAGTTATTGTATTTTTACTATCTGCATTTTCAATTTTTTGGAAACTCAATAAATCATTTTTAATTGAAATCCCTGCTTCAGGTGGAGAAATCAAAGAAGGTGTTATTGGATACCCTTACGATATAAATCCCCTTCTTAATGTTACCGATTCTGGAAGAGACATTTCGAGTCTTGTGTATTCTGGGCTTATGAAGGCATCTGCAAACGGAGAGTTAGTTACTGATCTTGCAAAAAGTTATACCGTTTCAGACGACGGCCTTACCTATACTTTTATTCTAAAAGACAACGCTTATTTTCATGACGGCAAACCAGTTACTGCTGAAGATATAGAGTTTACCGTAAAAAAAGCCATGGATCGTGCACTCAAAAGCCCTCGTTTTGCAAATTGGGATGGTGTGAGTGTAACTGTTCAAGATCCAAAAACTATTTCATTTACCCTTTCGCGTCCATATGCTCTTTTTCTTGAAAACACAACGATTGGAATTTTACCAAAACACATTTGGGAACATGTTGATAGTAAAATCTTTAATTTAATATCTTTTAATCAAGTTCCTGTTGGTTCAGGACCATATCAAGTAACCGAAATAAAGCGTGATAGTGCTGGATTACCTACATACTACAAATTATCTGCATTCTCAAAATATGTAGATAAAAAAGCTTATATTTCAAATATTTATTTTTACTTTTTTGATAATGAAGAAAATCTTTTAACCGCATATTCACAAGGAACTATCGATGCTGTCAATTCAATTAGCACTCAACATATCGACGAACTCGGCTCATCAACAATTTTAAAAAATTCAATTATTAATCGATCTCCTCTTCCTCGAGTATTTTCAGTATTCCTTAACCAAAACCAATCAGACGTACTTGTACTCCCAGAAGTACGCGATGCCCTATCTGAAGTCGTTGATAAAGATTATATTATTAACAAAGTTCTTAAAAGTTATGGAACTTCAATTTCAACTCCCTTCCCTGATTTTGAAAATACCCAATCAAAAACGATTTCAACTACAACTCAAAAAGAACGTCTTGCATCTGCACAAAAAATTCTTACTGATGCTGGTTGGAAACTAAATGACCAACATATTATGGTTAAATCGGGTAAAACAAAAAAAGATAAAGATACTATTCTTACCATTACACTTACTACTCCTGATAATGCTGACATAAAAAAAGTAGCTGTAATTATTGCAGATGAGTGGAAATCATTAGGTGTGCAAGTACAAGTTAAAACATTTGATATTGCAACACTAAATCAAAATGTGATTCGTCCACGAAAATATGAAGCTCTGTTGTTTGGTGAAATAGTTGGAAGAGATCCAGACCCATACGCTTTTTGGCATTCATCCCAACGAAACGATCCGGGACTTAACATTGGTATGTACGCAAACGTAAAAGCAGATAAGTTACTTGAATCAGCACGAAAAGAATTTGATAAATCAAAACGAATCGATATTTATAACCAATTTCTAAATGAGCTTTCAAAAGATAACCCTGCAATATTCTTGTATACCCCAGACTTTATATACGTTACACCGAAATCAGTAAAAGGAATTGTTCTTAAAAAAATAATGAACTCATCAGAACGATTTTTAGGAATAACCGATTGGTATATAAAGACAGACAGCGTATGGAGTATATTTGTTAAAAAATAAAAATTAAAAGTAATTAAAAAAATAATGGAACCAACAACACAAAGACCGACACAAAGTGCTGCACCTGCAAACAATGCTGTTCATGCACCGCAACAAAACACAACACACGAGCAACCGCACCCTCTAAAACAAGCGGGGCGAATGCAACCACGAATGCGCCGAGCCTACCACGCAGCATTGCCAAAAGAACATCTTTCGACAACACCTGCAAAACAAAATCATATTCGAATTATTCCATTAGGAGGAGTAGAAGAAATCGGACGAAACATGACCGCTATTGAATTTAATGGCGACATTATTGTTATCGATGCAGGTTTTCAATTTAAAGATGAAGATACTCCAGGAGTAGATTATATTTTGCCAAACACAAAATATCTTGAAGAACGAAAAAAGGACGTTAAGGCGATTATTATTACCCACGGTCACCTTGATCACATTGGAGGAATTCCATATATTATGGATCGAATCGGTAACCCGCCACTGTACACTCGACAGCTTACTGCGATTATGATTAAAAAGCGACAAGATGAATTTCCTCATCTTCCACCACTTGATATTCGAGTTGTTGAAAAAACAGATACCATTTCATGTGGAAATCTAAAAGTTAAATTCTTTGCGGTAACTCACACAATTCCTGATGCAATGGGAATTATTATCAAAACACCTTTCGGTTCAATCGTTCACACCGGAGACCTAAAAGTTGATCATGATAACGGAATCCCAACTGAACACGAACAAAATGAGTACGCAATATTTAAAGATGAAAAAGTTCTTCTTTTAATGTGTGACTCAACAAACGTTGAAAACCCTGGCTTCTCGATGCCTGAACGAACGGTTCATGAAAACATTGAAAAAATTATTCGTGATGTACAAGGACGACTTATTATCGGCACCTTTGCTTCCCTTCTTGAACGAATCATGAAGATTATTGAAGTTGCCGAAAAATATGGAAAGAAAGTTGTTATCGAAGGACGAAGTATGAAAAACAACGTTGAGATCGTAAAATATCTTGGCTTGCTAAAAGTAAAACGAGAAACAATTATTCTCGCTGAAGAAATGGAAAAATATCCGCCTGACCGAATTGTTGCACTTGCAACTGGAGCTCAAGGAGACGAGTTTGCAGCGTTGATGCGAATGGCTCAAAAAAATCATAAATATTTTAAGGTTAGTAAGCGAGATACAATTTTACTTTCATCATCTATTGTTCCTGGAAACGAACGATCAGTACAAAAACTAAAAGATAACCTGTCTCGACAAGGAGCAAAGATTCTTCACTATAAGATTGCCGATGTTCACTCATCTGGTCACGCGAACCGAGATGAAACTGCATGGATTCATCAACAAATAAAACCTCGATTTTTTATTCCGATTCACGGATATCATTACATGTTAACTGTTCACGGCGACATCGCTAAATCAGTTGGTATGCCCGAAGATAACGTAGTTATTCCAGACAACGGAATGATTATTGAAATCACCAACGAAGGTCAAAAAATTGAAGTTCTCAAAGAAAAAGCTCCTTCAAACATGGTCATGGTAGACGGATTCTCTGTCGGCGATATGAATGAAGTTGTTATTCGAGATCGACAAATGCTTGCTCAAGATGGAATGTTCGTTATTATTGCAAGCGTTAACCTTTCAACAGGAAAACTAAAAAAATCTCCTGATATTATTTCACGAGGATTTATTTATCTCCGAGAAAATCAAGAACTGCTTCGACAAACACGTCACATTATCAAAAAAATAATTGAAGATAATTGTGTAGGAATGAATCCAATCAACTTTGATTATATTAAAGATGATGTTGCCGATAAGATTAGTAAATTCTTGTTGAACAAAACAGCGAAACGACCTGTGGTGATTCCTGTAATATTAGGAATTTAGTTTAAACTCACACATAAATAAAATACCCCTTAAAAAGGCCGCAATAAATTTCTGCTGAAATTTTTGCTTAGCTCTCGCGCCGACGCGCTGCGAGAAACCTTTTTAAGGGGTATTTTATTTATGTGCAAATCTACTATAAATTACAAATATTATATGTATTAACTTGTATATTGTATTGTTCAACTTGAGCTTTTCGTTGGGCAATTAAAGTGTTAAATTGATCAACAAGACTATTGTATGTGGCAACTGATGACTGGTACTGACTTGAGCTTTTATCCATTGTTTCAAGCTGTTTTTTGAGTTCATCGAGCTTTGTGTTAAGTTCCACGACAACGCCTTGAGATTGGTCAATTGAAGCCTTTAATGTCGTATTTGGAAGCGTGCAGTTAGCTGCTTGTTTACCAAATTCTTGTACCGCAAGCCATTCGTCATCGCCTTTAAACATTCCCTTTTTTATTGCGACACCAATTTCGGTATAATTATCTGACAAAATATTTGCTCGATGACCAGGACTTTTCATCCACGCATCAACAACTTCTTTTGAAGTACTAAACCCACCTGCTAAGTTTTCACCAATTGCTCTATACGTATACCCGACTGCTTTTGCCAAATCAACTGTTGTAGTTCCTTTTGGGGAAGTATGTTCAAAATATTGAAACGTAAACAAGTCGTTTACTTTTAATTGTGCAGACATATCAAGTTTTGTATTATGAGCGAGTTTTGATTTTCCCGCTTTTTGTCGTTCGGCATTAGTGAGTTCAATAATCGAATCGACGGTAATTGAGCTGTTTGGATTATCTTTTACATTATTTTCTTTCGTCGGTTCTTGTTTTGTCGGAGTTGTTGAAATTGAAGACGAAGACGTTGTATCTGTTTTTTGAATTGTCGAAGAAGAAAGTCCGGCAATCTTTTTTAGACTATCAAGTGCTTCGGTAATTTTTGAAAACGTATCAGTAACAGAATTAGCTACTGTTTTTGTTTTGTCGACAACGTCAACTGCTTGTTGTTGTTTTGTTTCTACTGCAGAAATAATTCCAGAAAACTTATTTGAAATATCCGTTACAGAAAAACCATATGTTCTCGCAACAATAAGACTTAATACCGCAAGCAGTACTAAGCCTATTATAAATCGTATTAATTTCCCGATAATATGAAACATAAATTGTTCTTATCGGTTAGTCATTAGTTTTAAATTCTAGTTTTTGAAGCAGCTTTTTTTGCTTGCACACTTGCTTTCGCTTTTGGTTTTGACTTTGGTTTAGCTCCAGAAATGTGTTTTTTGATATTTGACCAGTGTTTTCGAAGTTCTTTTGCTACAGCAGCAACATCGGCAGAATCAATACTTTTTACTGCTTCATATTTTTTCATAACAACATCAACAACTTTATTGTATGTTTCTTCATTTACTTCTTTAAGTTGTTCCATTTTTTCAAGAACTTCTCCTTTTGCCTTTAGTGTCCATCCTTTTATTTTTGTTCGTGTTTGTTTACCTTGTTTTGTTCCGTATAAAAAGTACGCTCCTGCTGCAGCTGCTAAAGTTGCTCCAACCGCTACGACTGTTACTGTTTTTACTGATGAATTGTTTGAACTTTTTTTCATATTATTTTTATTATATTACTAATTTTTTAATTATTTTTTCTTTTCTGTCGACTTTGTCGACTTTTTATTCATAAAAAATTTAGAAAATGGCGCCAAAAACTGAGCAATCTTATTTACTGGACTCGCTTTAAAGTCTTGTCGCATTTCTCTAAAATCAGAAATGACATGATCACTTTCTGTTTTTACTTTTTCACGAACATTTTTTACTGCATCTAAAATTTCAATTCCTTCATCTTTTACTTTTTCTGAAAGTACCGAAAGATTTTTAAATGTTTTAAATACATACCACAAAACAATCGCAGCAAAAATTGAAAGTACGATCACTGCAATAGTTGTGATTACAAAAAAAACATCTGCTTTCATTACGGTTTCCATGTTTTAATTATACAATGCTTTTTCTAATCTGTTCAACAATATTATCTACATCGTTAAAAGTACTGTTGATAACCAAATCAAAGTTAGCGTCACTATCAATATCTTTAATATTGTAATACGCTTCAAAACGATGAAGAAGGTCGATTTCTCGCTGAATTGTTTTTTCTTTTACTTCTTCAAAAGAAGCGTTGTCCCGTGAAGCAACACGCTGTACCCGCGTATCAAAATCACAATAAATTTTTACCTTAAAAGAATCTGGAATAAAGTGCCACGCAAGACGACTTTCAAATACAAAATTGGTGTTTTTTTTGCCATATTCATCGACTTTTTTGTCGAGCTCAATATCATATTTAGAATCACTTCGAGCAAGCTTATCAAATTCATAAATATCTAAACCGAGTTCTTTGGCTGTCTCACGAAATATGTTTCCAGTCGACATAAACTCGTAACCCAGTTCTTTAGCAAGTTGTTTTCCAACCGTACTTGTTCCTGTCCCTGCTAATCCAAAAATAGTTATTTTCTTTGTATTCATTTAATAGAATAATACTAAAAAGACTTCAGTGAGTAAACTAAAAAATACTTATTTATTCTTTGATAAAACCACCTGCCTGCTTATTCCACAATTCATAATATCGTCCCTTTTTGGCAATTAACTTTTTATGCGAGCCATCTTCGATAATCTGACCTTTTTCCATCACAATAATACGATCCATTTTTTGAATTGTACTTAATCGGTGAGCGATCACAATTACCGTTTTTTGTTTCATCAATTCATCAAAAGCTTTTTGAATATACTCTTCACTTTGCGAATCAAGCGAACTTGTTGCTTCATCAAGAATAAGTATTGGTGCATTTTTAAGAATCGCTCGTGCAATTGCAACTCGCTGACGTTCACCACCTGACAACTTAACACCTCTCTCACCCACTAATGTGTCATATCCATGTGGTAGGCTTGTAATAAATTCATGGGCAAATGCGCGCATTGCTGCTTCTTCTATTTCTTTTTGTGTTGCCTCTGGTTTTCCGTATGCAATATTTTCTGCAAGCGATCGATGAAATAAAATCGAATCTTGGGGCACATACGAGATACTTTTTCGAACATCATCTTGTTTTAAATTTCGAATATCTTGACCATCGATTTCTACTGAACCCGAAGTAACATCAGCAAATCGTAATAAAATTTTTGTTAAAGTTGACTTACCCGCCCCTGATGAGCCAACAATACCAACTCGTTCCCCTGCTTTAATAGACAACGAAAAATCAGACAAAATATCGCGTCCGTTTTCATACTTAAATAAAACATTTTTTAGTTCAAGATTACCTGCATGAATATTAGAAACCTCGGGCTGTTTTGGATCAACGATTTCAACAGGAAGTTCAAAGATATCAACCATTTCTTGCGCATTTGAAAACGATTTACTTAATCGAGACAATTGTTTACCGAGTGACCATACACTATCAACTGTTGTAATTAAATATCCTTGCACAATTGCAACAGTACCGACAGTAATTAAACCGTCGTGCCACAACATAATCGCCGCATACAATACAATAATTTCGAGCCATGTCACCAATAACCCTTGAATAAGATATATAAAGTTTGCATAATTTTTTGCAAACAATCGTTTATGCATGTGAACCGTAGTAATATCTTCATATTCTTTTGCCTCACGATGACCCGATGTAAATAATTTTAAATTTAAAATATTTGTTAATACATCTGCTTTTCGTGCAGTAACTTTTGAATCATAATTTGCTTCAACTAAATCAAGTTGTGATTGTTTCCGAGAAAGATACGAAGAGATACAAACAAAAATAACTGTCCACACAAAAAATATTGTTCCTAAAAAAGGCTTCACAAAAAACATAACCGCAAAAATACCGCACAATTTTAGAATTGGAAAAAGAAGGTTGTAAATAAATGTATCGTGTATATCTTCAAATGAATATACAAATCGGCCTGCTTTTTTAAGAAGTGAGCCTGAAAAAGAATTTGCAAAAAATTGATATGAATGACTCGTAATTTTCTTAAAAGAAAATACCGACAAATCACGCATTACCTTGCTTTGAAAAGAAACTATCGTGAAGTCACCAATTGCATACAATATTCGATTAATAAGCAAAGTTAAAACAGCAATGCTGAAAAATACGAGTATTGCTTTGAGGGCAATGTCTGCTCCCCCTGCTGCCACTGAAGTTGTTGTTATTGCATCGATAATTTTTCGATACATGTTTGGTATTACCATACTGTCTAACAGCGCTGCAATACCGTACGACCACATAACAGCCCAAAATAAGGCTTTGTGTTTTCGTGATTGTTGCCAATAGTACGAAAGTGTTTTTTTAACTGAAATTTTTTCGGTAGCCATAGGGATTTTAAAAATTCTTTTATACTTCTTATTGTAGCAAAATAGCTCGTGTAGGTGCACCATCAATACCGACAAATTTAAGTGGTGCGCAAACAAGTGTGTAGACACCCTCAGAAACATCTTTTAAATCAACACCTTCTAAAATAGCAATGTTTTTTTCGAGTAAAGCAGTATGCGGACGATGATCTGTACTCCCTTTTTGTTTTATTGAAATATAATCGATACCAACTAAAGAAACATTTTGTTGTGCCAAATATTCTGCCGCATCACCACTGAGAAAAATATAATCTGTTCTAAATTTTTCAAAACCAATAATTGAATTTTTTGTTTTCAAAAGAATTCTTATATCAGTTTTATGTTTTTGGGGTAATGTTTTAAATTTTTGTTGAATTATGCTTAATGTTACCGATTCGGTTTCATGCGTACAATCAAATACTGCACATGGCCCAACAAATTGTGATAATTCATAATCGTCAATATTTTTTGCACCGTCAAACACGTGTGATGGTGCGTCTATATGCGTTCCCGAATGTGAACCCATACTTATTTGTGACGAAGCGCTTGTCGCTTCGGGTAATTTTGAGTGCGACGAAATAGAAACAGGTGCGTTTCCTGGATATACAATTGTATTGTTATTGAGTGTTAATGAAATATCAAAAATTTTCATACTTATATATCAGCGTTTTCCTTCAATGAATCTAAAAATTCTTTTAATTTATTTCTTCCTGTATGTAATCTTTTACAAACAGTTCCTAAAGGAATACCAAATTCTTCAGAAATTTCCCTGGCTTTTTTTCCTTTAAAATAATGTTCGGTGAGCACAAGACGATGATCTTCGCCAAGCTCCTCCATAACCTTATGTAGGGCTTCATCTCGCTTGGATTCATATTCTTTTTGCTCAATAATGTCCACAGGAGAATCCTGAGCCCGAAGCTCGTCTAATATTGATGCAAATTTTTCTATATCGTTTTTACCATCAGAATTTTGTATATCGTTAAGTAAAAAATATCTTTTTTTTCTTAACGAATCAATGTGTGTATTACATGCGATAGAAAAAAACCAAGATTTTAGATTACTTGGAACAGTTCCTTTTCGTATTGATTCAACGGCTTTCAAGAGACTTGTTTGAACAACATCTTCTACATCATTCAAATTACATCCACGTCCAATTAAAACGTTAATCGTGTCGCTTCGTAAAGCGATTACTTCTTCAATCAACTGCTCTTGTCCTTTTTCAGCTTCTTGTAGTATTTCTGCTGTCATACAGAGTATTATAACAGACTTATTTTAAGATTTTTACCATCCTGCTTATTTACTTTCATTTATTTTTAAGTAACTCAACTACCAAAGCAACCATTTTGTCTTTGTGTGCTGGATCGCTTTCGGCAATAAGAAGTGTGAGTGCAGTAAGCCCTGTAGGATTTATATGCTTACTTCCCTTCACACCAAACTTGCGAAGAAACCACATAAAAGCAAAGGCTCCGGATCGTTTATTACCATCGGTAAATGGATGATTCTTAACCATAAAATATAAAAGATGTGATGCTTTTTCTTCAAGTGTCTCATAGAGCATTTTCCCACTAAAAGATTGCATTACGTTTCCAACAATTCCTTCTATGTTTCCGATACTTCTTTCGTTGGCAAAAATATCGGTTGCTTCATTTTTCCGAAGAAGTTCTATCTTAAGACTTTGAATTGCAGAAAAAAGTTCTTTACCTTGAAGTACAATATTCTTTTTTGTCTCTCCCTTTTTATTTAAATCGTCTCTGTCGTACTGATCAAGTTTCTTCCAAGTTACCGCATATTCTTTTACTAAATCCAAAATATTTTTTGGATCGAGTGTTATGTGTGCAGGTAAAAGAGATTGGATATTTTCAACATTTTTTATAAACTGATCATAATTTTTAAATATCTGTTTTTTGTTTAAAACATATCCATGCACCAAAAATTCTTTTAACGTTTTTGTTGCCCATTGTCTAAATTTTATGGCTTTTCTACTATTTGTTCTATAACCAACAGATAAAATTACGTCCAAATTATAAAAGTCTACTTGATAGGTTTTACCATCAGAAGCAGTATGTGCAAATTTTGCACATACTGACTTTTTTTCTAACTCATTTTCTTTAAAAAGATTATTGATGTGTTTTGTCACTACTGATCTATCAATATCAAAAACCTCAGCTATTTGTGCTTGTGTAGCCCAAATAGTTTCTTTTTTTAGATCTCCTTTAAAATCAATCGCGCCGCTTTGATTTTGATAGATAACAATTTTTAAATTTTTATTCTTACTAACCATACTTTCATTATACCTCACAACCAATCTTACTTCTTTCCTGCTTTTTTTAAGATTTTAACGATTCCAGTATTTGCATCAACTTCTACTAAATCACCATCTTTAAGAACTTTTGTGGCGATTTTTGTGCCAATGATACAAGGCTTGTTCATTTCACGAGCAACAATTGATGCATGTGAAGTGATTCCACCTTCATTAGTTACAAATGCTGCGGCCATTTCCATAATAGGAACAAAATCTACTGATGTCATTGTGGCAACTAAAATATCGCCCTTTTTAAATTTATCAAATTCACTGCGGCTCAATACAACCTTTACGGTACCTCTGACTTTACCTTTGTTAGCGACAGTCCCTTTTACTTCTGAAAGATTTGTTTCTTGAGAATTTTTATTTTGTTTACCGAAACTAGATTCTTGAAGAAAAAGATTTAACGTTTTTTTATTCATAAAAGAAAGTCCGCCTTTACTATCTGAAATAATTCCCACAATCTTTCTTTGTTCTTTAATTTTTTTTATATTTAATTTTTTACCAGATAGAATCTTTTTTATTTCTTCGGGAGTTAAGAAAAAACAATCACGCCAACTGTTTGAACCCGATAGTTCTGCAATTTTTTGAAAAGAAGGACGGTACCCAAGTGATACTCTACAAAAAACATTTTTTCTAAACTCATTTATAGTCGTACACACCGCGAGAGCATGAGCTAACAAAGAAATTTCTTTATTATTTATTTTCTGTAACCATTCTTTTTTTGTCTTTATCTTTTCTGCATGATTTGCAACCATTGCATCATATGTCTTTTTGGGATTACCTTTTTGTATATCAGTAAATTGTTTTTGTGCGTCAGTAATACTCCATGGTTCTTCACAAAAATTAACAGGAATATGCCCAAATTTAACAAGCCATTTTTGAAGTTGTTTCTGTAATTTTTCTGGAGTAGAAATATCAGAAAAACCTATTTCTAAAAGTTCTAATCGAGAAGACGAAAGAGGTGTATGTTCTTGCGGATATGTAATAGAAGCACAAATATCATCAATATCTTGAGCATATCCTAATATTGTTAACTTTTCACGAAGCGTTTCAAAAACACAACGCCCCATTACAGTTGTGAGCCATAATCCAGAACCAAACCGTTCATATTGTTTAGAAAATAAATTAAAATTCTTTATATTTAAATTTTTATTCATTTCATCCAAACTAAACAAAAATTCTTTTGAAAAGTTTTTATATTTTACTTGTAATGCTTTAATCTTTTTTGAATCAAAAGACATCTGCACAAGACCATTAGAAAAACTCTCGAGACTTTTTACTTCAGTTAGAAAATCTGTTTTCGTACCATCAAAAGTAACTGATACATTAAGAGACGATTTTGGCGCACCAAAATCGTTTGTTCGTGTGTATCCAGAACAAAGACATTGATGTAAAAAAGACATGTTTCGTGTCGCTCCTTTTATCCATTCTTTATTTTTGTACCTTATGGACATAGTGTCTTTATTTTTATCTATTCTCATATCGCTTTACCTCTTTTACCAAAAAGTCTTTTATTTGTTCAAATGAGACTTCAAAACCTTTTTGCCATTGTATAGGTTGCTTATTTATATCTTCAAAAAATAGTAATCCTTTGAGTAAAAAGATTTCATCGAAACTCTTATGTTTTAAGTTATTTTTTATAATTAATTCCTCTAAGCTTATTTCTTTTAAAATAAAATATATGTCAACGTAGTCTTTAAGTTCTGCACGACTACTAATTGCCTGTAGTTTCATACAGCCAATATCATAAAAAGATGCTAACTTAAAAAAATCAGTGTTAGTAAAACTATCAACTAAATCATAAGGATACGTCATAAAAGAAATTTTTATTTCGTTTTCTATGAGTATTCCTAAAGTATTTTTTTCTTCTTGAATCAGTGTGACTAAAAAATCTTTAAATAAATCTTTACATGTTATAAAAAGTTTTTGAGTATCAATATTGTCTTGTGTAAAAAAGTCAAAATCAATACTTTGTCTATGTCCTATTTGAAGAGCAAGTGCGGTTCCTCCGGCAAGATAAAAACTTTCTTTAAAGTCTGCAAGCAGTGGTAATATACTCTGTCTTTTTTGGTCTAAAATTTCTAGATGCATATTAAAATCTATTTTTAATACTTGGGGAAATATTAAATAATAATGCCCAAAAGTTTAATGATTTCTTATTCCACATACCTGGTCGCGGATTTTCTGTGATATGTTTTATATCACTTTTTGTATATGTATTAAAAAGCCATGTTATAGCATCTTTAGTTCCAAAATTTAAAACTTGAGTAATGATAATTTCTTTCGATTTTTCTATATCGATTTTACTTACATCATAGGACCAAAGAGTGGCTTTTACTTCTTGTGGCAACATGGTGTAATTATAGCATGTTTTGCCTTATTTTTCACCTGCTTTTTTTAAGATTTTTACCACCCCAGTGTTTGCATCAACTTCTACTAAATCGCCGTCTTTGAGTACTTTTGTGGCGATTTTTGTGCCGATGATGCAGGGAGTGCCGAGTTCTCTTGAAACAATTGCAGCATGGGAAGTTATCCCTCCTTGTTCAGTAATAATCGCTGCAGCTTTTTTCATTGCAGAAACAATATCGGGATCAGTAGCAATAGAAACTAAAATATCTCCTTGTTTCATTTTTATCATATCTTTTGTACGAATGATTATTTTTACTGTTCCTCGTGCAAAACCAGGTTGAGCGACTTGCCCCTTTAATTCAGTTACTTGTGAGTGATCCACATCTTTTGGTATTCCATTTCTTAATACTCTCGCTTCATCATTAATATAGACTTCTTCAAAATCTTTTTTATTGTGGATCACACAATTTTTTAATCGCTGGGTCAAAACTTTAGGTTCCCAAATGTTATCTAAAAGTGCTTTTTTTACTTCAGATTTAAGCATAAATTGTACTTGCTGACGTGAAAGAGATAATTTCTTTGAAATTTGAAGCAAAAGACTATGGTGAAGTACAAATAAAGTTCTTAGTTGGGCATTTTTTCTAATTAATTTAGTCAATGAAAAGTCAACAGCTGTTTCAAAAAGTCTTTTATGCAGAGTATTTATTTTAAATTGCTTAAGTAAATTCTTTTTATTTTTTTCGGCTGTCTTAAGTTGATCTGATTCTTTTTGTAAAATAAATTCAGCAGTTTCGCCAGTTTTTGCAAGATCCTTCATTTCATTGAGATAATGTTTAGCACTAAAAACATCGGCATTACCTGCATAGATATAACCAAGATGACCCCAATTTTCACTATGAGTTTCTAATCCTTTTTTTAATTGTTTCGAAATACCAGAAAGATTCTTCCCTTTTTTACCCTTTGTTTCTAAAAGATACTTGGAATATAGGATGAGAAATTCTTCTCTTTCGTGTGCAATAATTGTTTTTTTCGAAGGCGTAGTAAGCATAATAAAAGCATTTTCTACTTCTGTTTGTGTTGAACAAACTGAAGTTAAATATTCTTTTAGCTTGTTTGTAAAGTTATTGTGAAGCATGTCAATTTCAACTGACAATCCTCCAAAAGAAAAAAGTTTGTAGTGAATTTTATAATGTTGCTCATATAATTTATATAAGTCTTTATTTGAAGTTTTAGATAAATCGGATTTATAAACTTTCTCAGTAAATGAAAGAAGTTTTTTTGACCATAAAGTAATACCGTTATTAACTTCTGCACCAAACTTTGGTCTATCAATAAGGGCTTGAAGAATTGATTCAGCAACCTCATAA
>JAYTUJ010000026.1:0-7738 GCA_043744615.1 bacterium | reverse complement strand
CGTCGAGGAAGATGGCAACTACGTTGCCAATATTTTTTTCGGTAATTTGTTTAAAGAGTTCTTTTCCTTGTTCGTTGAATTCAAGACTTACCACAGGTTCGTATGTTTGTGGATTAAATTCAAGACGAGCTTTTGAAAGATATTTTCCTGAAAGTTCTGTATCTTGAAAAGCAGACATGTACTGTTCTGGGGTTGTTGAGGCATTAACTTTTGAAGCATCGAGAACTTTAAATTCAAGAATTGGTGTTTTTCCGATAAGAGCAATTGCCTTGTCGACATCGGTTACCCCTGGAATTTCAACAACGAGTTTGTGAACTTTGTTGCCGTTTATATTTGCTTCTTCAGCATATACTTGAGGTTCAGCAACACCGAGTGAGTTGATTCGTCGCTCAATAACGTCTCGAAGTGACTCCATAGAAGCAGTTACTTGATCTGCTGGAACCTTTGATACGTCTGCTTGATAGACAATATGACTTCCCCCTTTTAGATCAAGACCTAATTTAAAAGGATACTTTGATAATGATGAATTTTTATTAAACTCTGACTTATAAACAAAAAAACCGATGCCGGTAAAGGCTAATATGAGCAGGACTGCTGCGTATCTTTTTTTCCACATAATATCGCTATTCTATGTGATTTTGGGTTAATTGGCAATTATGAAAAACTAATAAGGAAGATCCCGGTAAGAGCAAGAATAGTACCTATCATTTGATTCTTTTTTAATTTTTCTTTGAAATAAAAAGAACTAGCGACAACAAAAAGTATAGGATATGCTCCGGCGATCGGAGAAACTATTGAAACTAGCCCTGAACCTATTGCAGCATTGAATGCAAAATCGCCCCCTCGAAGAAAAAGTGCTGCAAAAAATATTGAAAAAAATACATGCCTGAATTTAAAATTTTCTTTTTCATCTTTATGATTTTTCTTTCTAAAAAAGTTGAGTATACAAAGAACAGTCGTAGCAGTTACTCCAGCAAAAAATCCAGGCCAATACCAACCAACCTGATTTACGATTGGCTTCATTAAACTAAAATATAATCCCCAACCAAACATTGCTGCCAAGCCATAACCGACACTACCATCTTTTACTACTTCAGAAAAACTAAAATTCTTATGGTCAAAACTAATAATACTAATACCGAGCAAGATTAATATGATTGAAATTATTTGAAATATTGTAATGTGTTCGTGAAAAAAAAGAACTCCAAATATAATGGGGATTACAGTGAAACAACCAGCCAGTGTTCCTACTATAGAGACGTTTGATTTCTCAAGCCCAACATTAAACATTACACTACCGTATATCATTACTAAAGAAATCAAAATATTTAAAATAAATAACGAAAAAGTATACCCATGCAGTTGAGGTAATGCAAAGGGAATATATACACTTACCAAAAACAAACTCACAACAGAAGTAATGTAGGTATTACGAAAACCACCTAATTTACGGGAAGCGACCGTTCCAAACACATCACCGATTCCCCACCCGACTAAAGAAATAATTGCAAGAATAAATATAAATGGGGTCATAAAATTAAATACTACTTATCTAGTCTAGTCCTGACTTTTTTTGAGCTCAGCAATCGCTTCTTCAAAATTTTGCTTTGGTTCCCAATCTAAAAGTTGTTTTGCTTTTGAAATATCTGCCAACGTATGACGAGGTTCGATTCGAGCCTCAACAAATTGATATTCTCCGCCAATCATTTGAGCGATTTGTAAAACAGAAAAACTTTTTCCTCCACCGATATTTATAACTTCGCCTTTTCCAAGTTTTTGTTCTTCAAGTTTTTGCATGGCAAGAATATTTGCATGAGCAACATCACTGACATGAGTAAAATCACGAGTTTGCAAACCGTCTCCGGTAATTGTCATTGGTTTTCCTTCACTTTTTTGTTTCAAAAAACGAGCGATTACCAAAGCGTAGGCGCCTTCAGAACTTTGCCGTGGACCAAACACATTAAAATACCTTAAAGAGACTGTATTTAAATTGTGAATTTCGCTCCATAATTTCATTAAATGTTCTCCAACATATTTTTGTAAACCGTACGGGCTTTTAGGTGCAGGTAACATTGTCTCAAGTAATGGCATAACTGTTTGATCACCGTATGCAGCACTTGATGCAGAATATACAATATTTTTAACTCCCGCTTCTTGCATGGCGAGCAAAACATTCATTGTTCCGTCAATATTTATTTTATTAGTTTCAACTGGATATTCAATTGAATACTGCACTCGTGGTAAAGCTGCAAAATGAAACACTCCATCAGCTCCGATAAACAATGGTTTTATCTGTTCAAGATTTGTAATATCTGCTTCACAAAAAACTGCTTTTGAATTTAGATTTTTTTTTGTGCCTCCTGATAGATTATCAATAATAGAAACTTCATCGCCCCGAGCAATCAACACATCAACAAGATTAGAACCAATAAATCCAGCTCCGCCGGTAACTATGTATTTTTTAGACATTCTTCATTATATCTTTATATTCCAGAGAGAGACAATATCGTTTTAATTGTTTTTAAAACAATTTTTATATCAAGTAAAAATGAACGGTTACGAATATAAAATAAATCGTATGCTAATTTTACTTTTGTTTCTTCAACAGAATGAGGTGGAACTTCATGATGAATCTGAGCCCATCCAGCTAATCCGGGAGTGATTAAATGTCGAACACCGTAATACGCAATATGTTGTTCATAATAAGTTACCAAATCTGGCACCTCAGGGCGTGGACCAACTAATGTTAAATCGCCCTTGATAACATTAATCAATTGAGGGATTTCATCAATTCGAGACACTCGCAAAAACTTGCCGACTCGTGAAATTCGAGAGGTTCTGTTTGCGCGCTTTTTTTCGTCAGTAACCCACATCACATCACCATTAGCCTCCATGGTCATCGTACGAAATTTAATTATTTTTATTTTTTTATTAAATCGTCCAATACGTTCTTGTGTAAAAAATACATCTCCTTTATCGTCTAATTTAATTAATACAAAAACCAATATATAAAGTGGTAGAGTTACGAGAAAAACAATAATCCCAAAACAAATATCGAATATACGTTTTATACCGTCATATATATCCCCTTTTTTAATTGAAGTATTGTTGAGCACCCATTCATATGAAACCAAAGATACTGGAATACGATCAAATAAATCTTCGTATATTTGATGCATATCAATAAACGTAACGTGTTTAAATAAAACATTGTACAGTTCGGGCAAAATTGCTTGAATCTTTGAATCAGTAAAATCGACAACAATAGTTTTTACTCCACTCAAAACAGCGGATGAAACTTTTTTATTAATTTCATCATGCGACAATGTTTGAGGATTATACACAGCACTAAACTTAAGGTTATATCGAGTGTTATTATTTACTTCTGTAAATAATTCTTCTACTTCAGCACCTGAACCAATTAAAATAGCTTCTTCTTTTATTCTTCCTCCTATTAATTGGAACAAAAAGATTCTCCATACTGCAATACATACAAAAGAAAATCCAATAAACAATACAAGGGTGAGTTTAGGGCTAATTCGTAATCCTGGAACTGCGTAAAAATATCCAAGAGCAACAACAGTGTTAAACATAAATGCCTGACTCAATGTTTTAGGTATTTTGTTTTTTATGATTCGAGTTTGTTTGTCGTATAATCCAAAAATATAAAAAATGACGGTCCAAAAGATAATAATGGTTCCGAAGCTTAATATATGTTCTTTTATAATTTCAATTTCTGGTATTTGATGTAATCGAATACATAAGGCAAGTACAACTGAAAAAACAAACAAAAAAATGTCTCCCAAAAAAAGTACCAGCCATTCGCTTTTATTGAGTCTCATATAGCTAGTATAGTACAATAAAACAGTGAATAAAAAAATTCTCTTCGTAATAACCAAAAGCAACTGGGGTGGGGCTCAAAAATATGTCTTTGATATCGCATCGGCAACACAAAACTATGGGTATGATGTTGTGGTTGCTCATGGAGGCAAAGGAGTACTCAAAGAAAAACTCGTAGAAAAAGATATTCGCGCAGTGCATATTCCCGAGCTTAATAGAAACATAAGCATTATAAAAGAAATAAAGTCTTTTTGGCATATATATAAGATAATAAAAAAAGAACGCCCCGACATATTGCATTTGAATAGTTCTAAGATTGGTATTCTTGGTGGATTAGCAGGAAGATTATGTAAAGTAAAAAAAATAATCTTTACCGTACACGGCTTAGCAACAAATGAAAATCGACCTTGGTATCAAAAAGTTTTCTTTCACACAATGTACGCAAGTGCGATATGTTGTGCACATGCTTCAATCGCGGTATCAGAACATATAAAACGAAGTTTAGTGCTTCCCTCTTTTTTACGAAAAAAAATAGTAGTGATTCATAATGGTATTGATCAATTAGATCATACATACAAAACAAAAGAAGGAGCAAAAAAAATACTATCGATAGAAACACAGATGCCTCTTATTATGTCTATCGGCGAACTTCATCCTGTAAAAGGTTTTATCTATGCAATCGAAGCAATTGATCATCTCCGAAAAACAATTCCTCATATACTCTATGTAATACTCGGAGAAGGTGAAGAAAGAAAAAATATAGAGTCGTATATAAAAAAACATAATCTAGAAAATAATATTATATTAAAAGGTCACGTTGACAATGCAGCACAATATATTACTGCTGCTGATATATTTTTAATTCCCTCAATAACTGAAGCGTTTGGCTATGTTGCTCTTGAAGCGGGGTTAGCCCAAGTGCCAATTATTGCCTCTTCTGAAGGAGGATTACCTGAAATTATAAAAAACTTTGAAAACGGTATTCTTGTTCATAGTAAAAACCCACGTGAAATTGCAAATGGGATTACTCACTTAATTGAACATCCTCAATTAAACAGTGAATATGTAAAAAAAATGAAGTCTACTGTTGAACAACATTTTGGACTTAATAAAATGGTTGAAAAGACTATAGTAATTTATGAGAATCGTGTATAATTAATGTATGTCAGAAATTGAATTTGATAACGGAGAATTTTCTCAAAGTCCTCATATACTCTACTCTCGGTTTCAAGCTAGTAGCGATAAACCAAAAGTGGTTAATTGGCTACTAAAAACAAGAATCGCCAAAACAGAAAATCAAGCAAATTATATTTTGTTAGGAGTTTTTATCATATTAATGATAGCTTCAATATTTCTTTTTGTATTTGCACTAAAAAGCAATGATCAAAGCAATACCCGCGAAGAGAAAGTAAAAAAAATGGAGGAGGTGTCAAAAAACAACTATGAATAAACTTAAAAAAGGTTTTACACTTATTGAACTTCTTGTTGTAATCGCGATTATCGGGATACTTTCGAGTAGTTCCCTTGCGATTTTGTCTGGTGCTCGAGACAAAGCAAAAGATGCAAAACGAATTGCCGAAATAAGACAAATTGGAATTGCATTAGTTTTGTATAACGAAAACCATCTTGATGTTGCAGGTAAAGTTCCTCCATTAGTACTTCCAAGTACATACCCGAGCTCTTACGTAAATGCTGGTAAAACCTCTGAATCAAGTCGAGGGTATACTACAAGCGAACTTTGTTCTTCTGCACCTGTAAATGGTTCAGATTGGACATCAACAGGGCCAATGGCAGCGCTTGAACAAGCTGGCCACATTATTGTTCGTCCAAAAGATCCTTTAAACAATACAAGCTACTGCTATCAAATATTTATAAGTCCTGATGCGGATAATACATGTGTAACTGCTCATCTTTCAAACGGACAAGATGTTGGATGGATTGTTGGACCTCCTAATATTGGAATATCGGGAGTATATCCAACTGGATATCCTCTTGGCTATGGATGCTGGTTTCTTAATCGAGTATTAAATTCAGACGCAGCAGGAGAAGCTAGTTAATTTATCTTTCGTGAAGGTTCTTTTTCTTAATTGGAGAAACACAGATCACTCTCAAGCTGGTGGTGCAGAAAAATATATTTCTGATATACGTGACTACTTAATATCACAAGAACACTCTGTAACGATATATTCAAAAGGAAATTTTTTTACTGTTTATATCTGGGGTATTATTTTTGCATTAAGACATAAAAATGAATTTGATGTCATTATCGATTGTGATAATGGCATCTCTTTTTTTACCCCCCTTTTGATTAGAAACAAAAAGATATTTTGTTTATTTCATCATGTTCATAAAGATATTTTTAAAAAATACCTTATCTGGCCATTGTCTTCAATTGCAATTTTTATTGAAAAATACATTATCGCTCGAATATATAAAACATATATTGCAGTATCACCTTCGACAAAATTGGGTTTAGAAAAATTAGGTGTTCCGCCAGAACATATAAAACTTGTACATTCTGGTGTTTCTTCACTTTATATTTCTGGAGAAAAAAGTAGTGTCCCTACTGTTTGTTATGTTGGTAGATTAAAAAAATACAAACGCGTAGACACCTTATTATTTGCGTGGAAAAAGGTTTTGCAACAAATTCCAAACGCTCAACTAACTATTGCTGGTATAGGTGATGATGCTGTGCGTTTACAAAAAATTAGTGCAGAACTTAATCTTACAAACTCGGTTTGTTTTAAAGGTTATGTATCCGAAGCAGAAAAAATAAATATTTTTCAGAGTTCGTGGATTAGTGTGTTGCCATCAGAAATTGAAGGTTGGGGCATGACAGTTATAGAGTCAAACGCATGTGGAACACCAACGATCGGAAGTAATGTACCGGGTCTTGTTGATTCTATAAAAGATAATTATTCTGGATTTTTATTTACCCTATTTAATCATGATGAATTAGCAAGAAAGATTACTGATTTTATCAACCTTCCCATCGAAGATCGAAACCTATTTAACACACAAGCAAAAAAGTGGGGAAAACAATTTACTATTCAACAAAGTGGTAAAGATTTTCTTGCTATAATAAACTGATGAAAACCGTTGATGTAATCATCCCTGCGTACAACGAAGAAGAAAATATTGCTCACATTCTTTTTGATGTCCAATCACAAAAAGAAAACAATTTTGAAATAAAAAATATTTATATTATTTCTGACGCGAGTACTGATCAGACTGAATCTATCGTACAAAAAGAATCTTTAAAAGACCCTCGGATTAGATTAATACGAAAACCCTCTCGAAAAGGACAAGTTGATAGTTTAAACCAAGGATTTTCTTTATCTTCTGCCGAACAAATAGTTTTACTTGATGCTGACACACGTATTATTGATACCGATGCTATTTCAATTTTAGTTAATCGAATGATTTTAGAAAAAGCAGATTTAGGAGCAGCTTTAGTAGAACGACTTCCTCCTCGAAATTTATATGAAAGTCTTTTTTTTGGTATAGACGATATTGTTACTGAAATAAAAAAAGGTGATATTCATACAGATTATTCATATTACTTTAACGGAAAAATCCTTACGTGTTCAAAAAAATTAAAGTCTTTGATTCACTTTCCTTCAAATGTTATAGATGGGGATACATTTATTTTTTTAAAAACAAAAGAATTACATCTACCATCTATTTTTGTACCGGAATCAAAAATATATTATCGTTTAGCGACTGGTATAGCTGATTATGTTAATCAACAAAGAAGATGGCGCACTCGCACATCCGTAATATATTTTGAAGATAGTCTTTGTAAAAAATACATTCATAAAACATCTTTATTCGTTTTATTTAAAAAATGTATAAAGTACATGTTATTCCACCCTTTTCGTTTTATCGCTTTTCTACT
>JAYTUJ010000025.1:0-7850 GCA_043744615.1 bacterium | reverse complement strand
ATTTAAGGGCATTTGTTTGCACAGGCACACAAAGAATTGTTGTTATGGTTATTATGAAAATAAATAAAAATAATGCGTATTGTTTTTTCATATAAAATTTAATTATGAACCTGTTTTATTACTAAATTATTTAATTACTCACCCAACTCATTAATTGATATCCTGATGCAGATAATGGAAAACTTGGAGGAGCGGCATACAAAAGGTTTTGGTCGTAGGTGTGATTTGTTAATGGATATCCTGATGTTACATCGCCATTTCCGTTTACCCACGTCCATGTCCATTGATCAAAAGTCATGATTGAACCAAAAACGGTTATACTATTTTTAATTAGTGAGGGATAATAAAAAAACTGAGTGCTTCCATTTTGAGCAATGAGCGCGCCATCAATTTCAAGATTGTTTGGCGCATTATACGTTACGACAATATCTTTTTGAGAAAGTAGGCCAAGCACATTGGTTCCATCTTTTGCAGCATACAAAAGATTATTTGGAATATAAATTGTTGGTGCGGTCGAAGGGTTGTATGGTAATTGTGCAGCGGCAAGCATAACACGACCTTTTACAGTTCCTTCTACCCATACTTTATCTTCGATGTACATAATTCCATTACTTGGTGTTGAGGTGCTATATAAAAGTGTTCGAGCATTGTAATCAGTATCTTCGTTGTGCGCAGTATTATTTACATCCCAACCTGTCGGAGTACTTGTTAAGCTGGTAATTTTGTAAATACTGACTGTTCCGGCTGAATTAAAAACTAAAGAATATCCTTGTGCATTTGAAGGTGCTAAATAAATTCCGCCACTTTGTGCAGAACTTTTCATGGTTGCTAAGTTTGAGGTTAATGCAGAAAAGTCTGCCGCAGGAACTGGAAATTGCCAAAAGTTTTTTATTGCTTGAGTGGCGCTTCCCCAAACTCCGTTTTTTGTTGTTGGGCAAGGGCTTCCTTGTGTTGATGAACACGTGTATGTTGATTTTGCAGAAGTGATTGGCGCATTACCGATTCCATCAAAACGAATTCCATCATTTGATTGTAATTTTCCGTTGATTGATTCGTTGGTACCAATCCAAACTGCATCGTTACTTAAAAATGCGTATTGAGCGAGTGAAGGAATTCCATATCGAGCAGTTACCGTTCGCTTAAGTGAGGGATTGTCAGATGTCCAACCAGTTGATTCTATTGTTACAATTGTAGAACCAACAATTGGTGCGGTAATTTTTAAACTATATTGCCCAATTATTTCTTCGGTATCGTAGTCTTTATAATCGTGAACATACGGCCCTGTCGATGTCGCCGAGTTTCCGTCGTTGTAATCACTTATATAATGAGCCAAATGCCATTGATAATAATTCATACCTGCTTCGGCAATTTGTAATGCGTTTTCTTTTTCAACGGCAAGATATGTTGTTTTTGTTTTGGTTACTAAAATACTAATAATCGGCAACATGATAATACTAAAAATCGAAGTGATGATCAGAAGATAAATAAATGTATTTCCTTTTTTTAAATTATTTTTCATGTGTGCTATTTAGTTTTTTAGTTTTCTTTAATTTCCTAAATTACTTTTTAAGTTTCTAATTCCGGCGCCCGCGGTCATGGTAAATGTTGTTGTTGCATTTTTGACATCTTGTTTGAGCAACAACAAACTCATCTGCACATATCGAATATTATTTATATTAACGGGTTGGGTAAGGGGAACAGTCGTTGTTCCGTCATAGTTTCCGTCGTAATAATAAAATATTTTTGCACCACTACTTGCAAGGCCTGTTTCGACAGGGCGAACCACTTCGTTTGAAAGGTTGTATGAAAGTGGTGAGCCCGTTGGCGTTACGACTCCTTTATATAATGTTGTTGTTGCACTACTTGTGCCAATATAATATCGAATTCTTCGCACTGTTGTTGTCGCGCTCGCATCAAAATTTGAATATAAAATTATTTGTTGGTCATCTGCTTTTACGACTTGATACGAACCATCGTTTCCGGTCCCTGCATTTCGTAATTCGTTGGTAAAGTTTTGCAACAAAGAGCGTCCTTGATCTGCAACACTTAAAATAATCGTTTGTTGTTTTCCTCGTACAAAAATATTTTTAAATAATGTTGTTACTCCTCCAATTAAAAGAGTAAAAATAGTAACCGAAATAATTGCTTCGATTAATGTGTATCCATTTTTTTTAAAAAAGTTTTTCATAATTATGGATTGAGCAATACTTGTAATGTATTATATCCGCTAATTGTTAAACCAGTGACTGTCTTTGACTGATAACCTACTGAGTCAACGGTAATTTGATATCCTCCTGCACTCGTTAGTCCAGCAAACATTGCTTGTCCGGGAGTAAAACAACCTGATACATAATTGACAATCAGACTTGTGATTACGGGAGTAATCGCAGTATTTGTTGTTGAAAGATATGCTTTGTAACGAACATATTGGTTTCCATTATGAACACTACTAATTGTTGTACCAGGAACTGTGTAGTATGTTGCAGCGGTTCCATCGGGACCAAGATAGTTCCATGTTGTTGTTGCTGTATTTGTATTACTTGATGCAATTTGAAATTTTGCTGTTGTTGACGCACTTTGCGATGTGGGTAACCAACTAATTGTTGTGTACGAAGTTGATGCAGTGCCAGTATCAAAGGTTGAAGATGTAAGGTTTCCTGATGAACTATACACACTTCCTGTTTTGAGTAATCGTAATCCAAGAGGAACAACGTTTGTCGTAATGTTTCCATCATCTGCAAAATACATTGTCGATGCACCCATGGTTTGTTGTCCTGCACCGCCAGTCCAGTTTGATTGCCCCCAAATATTTCCATCAGTTAACCGAGTTGTCGTTGTTGCGGGACTTGTATTTGAAAGAGTTACTGTCGCATCTTTGATCGCGTTTCCGGTCGCAGATTCTTTGACGATTACTAAGAGGGCATTAGTTGTTTTTGTTCCTAAAATAAAATTAAATTGCTGACTGGTATTTGGAAGCAAACTAATTTGTTGAATCGGCGATGATCCGTACACCATATAACTTGCCGAAGAAAGGGTTGGTGTGTAATTGTCCCATTCGATATTATTTAAATTTATATTTCCAAATGAATCTGTTGAAAACGTATTAGTGTATTTTAATACGCTCGGTGTTCCAATAAGTTTTGCACCTTTTACAATTAGACTTGCTCCTGATACGGGTGAACACACAGGGTTAACGGCAGTAAATGTTAAATTACTTAAGAGATCAATTGAAAAACTAACTTGAGTAACTTGTCCGTTTGAAATTGTTGCATCTGGTTTTGTAGGGCTTGGATTTGTTCCATTTACAATTGGATATGTTGAATCAGTTGAATATCCAGTTTTAGTTGCAGTGATGTCATAACTATTATTACTGTCGGGCAAACCAACTTCAACCCAGTACCCATTTGAATCAGTTGTTCGAGTTAAATTAATATCAGGAGTTAGCGCTGTGTTAAGAATATTAATTGTTGCGTACGGTACCGGTTGCCCAACCGCATCAAATACATGAATCATTAATGCGCCGGCGTTGTTGATGTTTTCTAATCCTTTTGGAGAAATATTGGTTAGAAAACTTTTAGTAATATTTGTTGACGCATTTTGTATATATAATTTTATTTGTTTGTAATCATTTGGTGCTGGATCGGTTCCTAACACAATTGTTCCGTCGGCAGGGTCGTCAACGTAGTTGACGACATAATATATTTTATAGGTATCTTTATTAAAGATTGCAGTAATCGCATTTGGATAGTCAGGAAGGTTTCCAGGAGGGTTTCCGTTTACGGTTCCAACTTTTGAATACGGAAGATTTCGAGCAATTTCCATATATTGATCAGCGAGTGCTGAAACAGAAGTGTTTTCTCGATATTGAATTACTTGCTTAACAATGCCGTTTACCGTCCCGTAAATAACACCTGTCAGCAACATAAAAATACCTAAACTTACTAAACTTTCAATAAGTGTAAACCCCTTTTTGTTTTTATATATAATTCTATTCATTGAGTTAACATGTTACGGTAACATGCACAGATAAATTTTATCATATATAATAGAAATATGAACGCATCTTCTATCATTCTTATTATTCTCGCATTAGCCGGATTTCAATTTCTTGCAATGTTTATTTTTTCTAAAAAAAATAATTCTCAAAAACCAGTCGAAGATCAAAACGGAAATGCAATGAGTTTGTTGTTACAACAAATTAATGAACTCAATCGAACCGTCGACAAAAAAATGGGGGAGTTTCAAAATACAATTGATAATCGAATCGGCGAATCTTCAAAAATAGTTCGAGAGTCATTACATAATCAATTTTCTGAATCTCAAAAATTAATTAAAGATGTAACTGAAGGCTTAACCAAACTTGATGAAACAAACCGACAAGTAGTTTCATTTGCGGATCAACTACAATCACTGCAAGATATTTTAAAAAATCCAAAACAGCGAGGAGTGCTTGGTGAATACTATCTAGAGACATTGTTAAAAAACGTATTGCCCGTGGGAAGTTTTCAAATGCAATATAAGTTAGGAAAAAATGAAGATGGAAACGATTTAATTCCCGACGCAGTTGTTTTTGTAAAAGAAAAAATAATTCCTATCGACTCAAAGTTTTCACTCGAAAATTATAATCGAATTATTGAAGAACGCGACCCACTTGAAAAAGTAAAACTAGAAAAACTGTTTTTAAGTGATCTTAAAAATCGAATTTTAGAAACAGCAAAGTATGTTCAACCAGCAATGGGAACCATGGAATTTGCTTTTATGTTTATTCCGCATGAAGCAATTTATTACGACCTCTTAGTGAATCGAATCGGTGTAAACAAAGAAGAAGAAAATGAAAATTTAATTCAGCGAGCCGCATCAAAGTATAAAGTTATTATTGTCTCGCCAACTTCGTTTTTGGCATATTTACAAACTGTGTTGCAAGGTCTTAATGCAATGCGCATCGAAGAATCAGCAAAAGATATCATCCGCCAAGTAGGGCAGTTAAGTGTGCATCTCAAAAAATACGAAGAATATCAAGTAAAAATGGGTACTACCTTAGGCACTGTCGTTAATCATTTTAATGCCTCAGCAAAAGAATTTAAGAAAATCGACAAAGACGTATTACGAATTACCGGCGATGCGATTGGAGTTGATTTGCCTCAGTTAGATAAACCAACATTTGATGAGTAATAATGATGATCTAAACGAAAATATTAAAACCTCCCCGAGACTTAACTACCCAAGGTTTACGTTTCAGCTTTTATTTTTTTAAGTTATACTATTGTTATAAACTTAATGAGTCAGTGTAAGTTTAAGAGTAGGTAGTGTGAATTTATTAGTAATATTAAAGTTTCTATGAAAAAATATTTTAGAAAAAATACTACAATTTTTATATTGTTTTTTATTTTTTCAATTTTTATAATGCCACAAATTACGGATGCAGCAGCAGGAGACATAAAATTTGTCCTAAGAGAGCGTATTTTTTCTATACCAGTACAAGGCGCATCAGTAGCTATTTCTTGTATTATAAATGGAGCTCCTATTTTAACAAGTTACACAACTGATTCTTTGGGTAAGGTAACTATACCCGTAGCCGATCTTCAATTAGGAGGGGCATATGCTGCAGCTGGATGTACTGACGGGGCAGACATTACCGTATATGCATATAAAGATGGTTATGTGTCAGGGCTTGTTTGGGGAAATGGTGACCTTGGTGGTTATTCTAGCTCGTATGATTCAAGCGCTGACAACTATGGGTACGGTACTCTTTCTATGATGGGTTTTCCAATTGTTGTGCAGTCAATGCAGAACGAAGTTGGTGCTAATATAATGCCTACTTCAGGTACACCATTTGCTGCTACAGGAAATCTTATTATTTCATCTCAACGTTATTCTTCAGGTAAATGGTATTTAGTAGCAACAACCACAGGTTCTGGTGGTGGCATCTTGATTGCAACTTCGAGTGGATATATAAATAAGTCAATTTCTAGTTTTATTACTTCTTCGAGTACTGAAGCAAATACTTACTTTAATAATTCTGTGTCAACGGCAGCACCTTCGCAATATGAGGGTGGTAAGTTTCAATATGGATTTAAAGTGAGTGTGTCTGATGAAGTAGGTAACTCTGTGTCTAATATAACCACTGCTACTTATAGAGGTAATGCACCAACGGCTTCAAGCGGCAGTACCTTTTATTGGGCGGATACATCACAAACTTCTGGAGTACTTGATATTCGTGCTACGGGTTATGTTTTTGCCACAAGTACTAATGCGGGTTTTGGGCAAGTCATTACCGCTAGTAGTTCTCAAATCTCAATTACCCTTGGTAACTCTGCAGTATGCGCCTCAGCATTAAGCTATTCGAGCTCGTCAGTATCTTGTAAAGGACTTCAAACTGCACTAAAAGTGACATCAGTTAAAGATGAACTAGGAAATAATATAATACCTACCTCTGGTACCCCTATCTCTGTTGTAGGAAATCTTACACTTATAAATTTAGTATATAACAGTGGGGCCTGGTATGTGGCAGCTTCAGCTACTTCTTCAGGAGGTACACTGACTCTTAGTAAGGATGGGTTTGTTGATCAAGTTATATCAAATATAACAACATCAACTTCTACTCAAAAAAATATTGCTTTTGATGGAGGATCAGCAGCAAATTATAATGGTAGCGCGCTCCAATATGCTCTGAAAGTCACTGTTACTAAGTCAAGTGATGGGTCTCCGTTGTCTGGGTCTACTGTGACGGCAGGTAATTCGAATGTGGCTTGTGCAGAAGATAGTTCAACTGGTGTATATTATTGCGTAGTCCCACTTTCTGATTCAGGAACTATTGTTCAGGTTGTTAGGAGTGGGTTCGTCACAAATTCAGTTTCTTATACTGCGCGTACAGCTTCGAGCGATTCTCAAAGGACTGTATCCTTAGCACTAAATGTGCAACCGGTATCTGTATCAAGCGGCGGAGGTGGAGGTGGCGGAGGTTATATATCTTATCAGCAGCTTTCTCAAATATCGACATCAACTAAGAATCCTGTATTAAGTTGTCCAACTGGATTGACTTGTACTCCAATAGTAACTAACTCTGTAGTAGTCCCAATTTCGGTTACGACTTTCTCTAGAGTCCTTTCTAAAGGATCAGTAGGAGACGATGTTAAAATACTTCAGAAGTATCTGAACTCTAAAGGTTTTATTATTGCTTCTGTTGGTTCGGGCTCTATAAATCAGGAGAGTATATTTTTCGGAAACCTTACAAGAATTGCACTCGCAAAATTCCAGGCAGCAAAAGGAATAATACCGTCTACTGGTTATTTTGGTCCTAAAACAAAAGCGTTTATTCAGACTCATCCATAGTTGATAATAGATTCTACGATTGCTTTTTTAAGGCATATAATGTAATATATACCGATATATGGCAACAGCAAAAACAGTTAAAAAAACGCTCGAAACAGCGCCTAAGTCAGTAAAAGCAACAGCAAAAAAATCTGTGGTAGATACTTCAGAAATTGCAGTTATTAAAACTGGCGGAAAGCAGTACAAGGTTTCTGTTGGTGAAGTTGTTAAAATCGAAAAAATTATCGGTGAATACAAAGTAGGCGATAAAATTGTTTTTGACCAAGTCCTTCTTTGGGATAATGGCACAGATACAGATATCGGAACTCCATACATTGCTGGTGCTCAAGTAAAAGCTACAATTACCGAAATCGGACGATCTGCAAAAGTTATTATCATGCGATACAAGCAAAAAACTCGATCAGGAACTCCAAAAAACGGACACCGACAACCTTTCTTTAAAGTAAAAATCGATTCTCTCAAATAAGTTAAGTTAGAAAAGAAATAAAAAAACCTCAGTAGAAATACTGAGGTTTTTT
>JAYTUJ010000024.1:0-2059 GCA_043744615.1 bacterium | reverse complement strand
GTTAGTTGCTTTCGCAAGCGAAAGCAACGCCTCAGTATCAAGCGGTTTAATTGTTGCCATGTGTAATACCTGAACTCCAACTCCTTCTTTTGAAAGTTTTTCTGCAACTTTTAATGCTTTGTAAACGAGTGCGCCGGTTGCAACAATGCCGACTGTTTTTCCACCATGTGCTAAATTCATAACACTGTCAGCGGACGGTGATGAAATCGAATCAAAAAAGATATTCGCCTTTCCAATTTCAAACGGCGTATCAATTGTTGTTATAACCGGAGTTTTTTCTCGAGCTAATCTGATATATGTTGGTTCTTTTGTTTGAGCCAAAGCAATACACGCTTTTTTTGCTTCAATAGAATCACAAGGCGAAATCACCACCATGTTTGGTATCACCCGCATCAATGCAATGTCTTCAATCGCTTGATGTGTTCCCCCGTCTGAACCAACCGAAACTCCGGCATGGCTTCCTGCAATTTTTACCGGAACATCGTTATAACAAATTGTTGTTCTAATTTGTTCCCAATTTCTACCCGGACTAAACATTGCATATGATGTAATGAAAGGGATTTTTCCCATCGCTGCCATACCCGATGCAACACTGGCAAGATTTTGTTCTGCAACACCAATTTCAATAAATCGTTCAGGAAACTTTGCTCTAAACAAATGCATTTGTGTTGACTCGGTTAAGTCTGCACACAAACCAACAATACGAGAATCTTTTTCACCCGCAAACAATAAACCTTCTCCAAAACCTTTTCGAATTGGTACTTGTTCGACATCTGTATCAAACAATTTTGGATTTAATTTTTGCGAAGGGTTTAGCATACAGTATAGATTGACGTCATATTTTATACTTGTTATTATACTATTACTTTTGGGATTTTCCCACGGCCTCTTTCGAAAGGAAGAGGAATTTTTTTATGTACAATAAAGTTTTTTAAACTTTTCTCTTATAAGATCAACCTCTGGACCTGCTAATTGTCCTATTTTGGAAGACAATCTTTTGTAATCAAAGATTCTAGCCTGACTTAGTAATACAGTACTTTTTTTATCTGTGAGATTAATTTCCACATACCAACTTCCAATTTTATGTTTTGAAGTAGTTGGTAAACCCATAAAAGAATTATTTGAAAGTTTTTTATAAATAAATACAGGCCTTGAAAATAAACTGCCCTTACCATTTATTTCACTCCCCATATTTTCACCAAGTATCGCCCACCACAATTCTCCTTCTTTAAATAGAGGTGGTTTTGAAATAATATTATGTAATTTTTCTTTTAAGCCAATCCACTCAACAAATCTTTTAAGGATATCGGGCATACAAAATTATACCGAAAAACTTATGAAATATTATTCAAAAAATGATCTAGAAGTTTATAGATAACATAAAAAACCACGTATAAAAACATACATGGGACGGCGCATTGAAAAGTACCAGTATTATTTATCAGCAGTGCCACCCTTGATGGTTAACTAAACAAACCTCCTAACTCGTTAATTTTTTATACACTTCTTGTAACCATTCATCATCTGCTTTACGCGAATCATGCGAAGAAATATATCCTTCATAGTGTTCAAAAAATTTAGGATTATGTATTACATGATTTCTCCATTCATCTGATGCGCTTGAATCAACTTTTGTGCCGTGCATTGGTACAAGTTTTGCATGAAGATGATCTACGCCGTATCCTTCAAAAATCATTCCTGTTCGCGCAACATCAGAAAATTTTGAATCAATTAATAATCCAACTTTTTTTGCGGCACAGGTAATCGCAGATAAGTTTTCATCAGTATTTTCAAACGCATAACTCGGTAAATGTTCTTTTGCAATGACCACCGTAAAACCTTCGGTGTTTGGATGTAAGTTTAAAATAGCAATATGGTTTTGGTCTTCCCAAATTTTATAACTTGGCGATTCGCCTTTTATTATTTTACAAAAAATACAATTTGAAATATCAGTGTTTGTCATATATTTTTTATTTTTATTGATGTTCGCTACAAATATTTCCGCCGAGTGTTCGTAATTCTTTTAATGCCATTTCGGCTTCTTCTTTATTTGGTACTT
>JAYTUJ010000023.1:0-7966 GCA_043744615.1 bacterium | reverse complement strand
GTGCAGATGTTGTTGCAACAGGTCACTACGCACAAATCAAAAAAGAAGGTGACACATACTTTATGCACGAAGGTGTCGATGTTGAAAAAGATCAAAGTTATTTTTTATGGACACTGACTCAAGATCATCTTTCAAAAACAATATTTCCAATTGGGGGTTATCAAAAAAGCAAAGTACGTGCGCTTGCCAAAAAGTTTAATTTAATAAATGCGCAAAAAAAAGATTCACAAGGATTATGTTTTTTGGGTAAAGTTGATATGAAAGAATTTTTGTCACACTATATTCCACTCAAAAAAGGTATTGTCCTTGATGAAAAAGAAAATCAAATTGGTGAACATGATGGTGTAGCATACCTAACTATCGGACAACGACATGGTTTTGTTGTGTGGCCACAAAGCACCGATCAAAAACCATATTATATAATTTCAAAAAATGTAGAAAAAAATACAATCACCGTATCAACAGAAGGAAAATCACCCTTAATTAAAGGCTTATGTATAGATACGCTGAACTGGAACAGTATTGTACCAACAGAAAAAAAAACATATCTTGCACGTTTCAGATATCATCAAAAACCTATCGAGTGTACAGTTTTTTTTGATAGTATTTTAAATAAATTTTGTATTGAATTTAACGAACTTCAAGAATATATTTCTGTGGGACAATCACTAGTTTTATACGATCAAAAAAAATGTCTTGGTGGTGGGACAGTATCCCTTGTGTACACAGGTAAGTAGGTATAAAATTAAGGTATAATAAAAAAACTATGGAAAATCAAACACCTAATTCAAATCAAAACCCAGTAGCAGTCGGAGGAGTTAAACCAGTTTCATCAGGAGCAAGTCAATATCCTAATTTCTATTCTTCATCACAACCAGCAAATTCACAATCTACATTTTCACCATCAAGCCCGTCATCACCTTCTTCTCAATACCAAACAACATTTAAACCACCAACACCTCCGTCATATGCAAATTCTCCTAAAAGTGGTGGTGGAAAAGGTATTTTGATTGCAATAATTCTACTACTTTTTATTCTTGTTGCGGGCGGTATTTTTTATAAAGTTATTTATCCAAAACTTAATAGTCAAAATACAGTTAAGACTCCTGTTGTTACAAAAACAGATACTCCTGCCGATCAACAACCGTCAGATTATCAAGTAAATCCGATTGATATAACAGCAAAACCAGTTGCGACAAGTACAAAACCTATTGCAACGACAACTGTAAAAACTCCTGTTGTTGCAAGTACAACTCCCGCTGCGCCTGTAGTATTTTATGTTGACACTGTTAATGCACAACATCAATACAAAGATGGTATTCACACATTTACCGGAACAATCACTGTACCAAGTTCATGTTATCTACTCGACACAAAAGTTGGAGTAGCGAAAAACAATCCATCAGCAGCTCGTATCGCTTTTACAACAAAAAATTCAAAAGATTGTACCGATCAAACTTTTACAGACCGAACATTCCGTATTTCTCTTAAAGGAGCAAGTGATATAAAATTTGATGCAACTATAAACAACAAAGTAACCGTATTAAACTCAACAGAATTAGCACCGGTTGAAAATATAGATCAAAAAGAAGTAATGAAAGGGTAATAAAAGCTATATTCTACTATGTCGGAATATTATAATCCGAAACGATCTAGAAATATGTATTTAAGCGGCTCGAAAGAGCCGTTTAAGTTAAGTAGAAGTAAAATTGATTTGTTTACTGAGTGTCCGCGTTGTTTTTTTCTTGATAGAAAATTAGGAGTAGGTCGTCCACCAGGATTTCCTTTTAATTTAAATAGTGCTGTTGATCATCTTCTTAAAAAAGAATTTGATATTCATCGAAGCGAAGGAACTGCTCATGCGTTAATGAAAACGTATGGTATCGATGCTGTTCCTTTTAAACATAAAGATATCGATATGTGGCGAGAAAACTTTGTAGGAGTACAAATTCATCATGAAACAACAAATTTTATAATCACTGGAGCTGTTGATGATATTTGGCTTGGGTCAAATGGTGAATTACATATCGTTGATTACAAAGCGACCAGTAAAGATGAAAAAGTAACGTTAAATGCAGCGTGGCAAAACGGATATAAACGCCAAATGGAAGTTTATCAATGGCTGTTGCGTAAAAAAGGCTTTACTGTTTCGGACACTGGATACTTTGTATACGCAAATGGTAAAAAAGACAAAAAAGCCTTTGACGGTAAGCTTGAATTCGATGTTGATATTATTTCGTACACAGGAAAAACTGCATGGATTGAGAAAATATTACAAGAAATTAAAGAATGTCTTGATTCTGAAGAGATACCAGAGACAGGCGCTTCTTGCGATTATTGTATGTATCGTGAAGCAGCAGGGAAATCACTCAAAGAAGTCTACGTAAAAAATCATGCAAACAAAGGAACAAAAAAATAATATTCTCGCTGAGGATTTGTTAAAAAATAAAGACAGGCCTTTGTACCAACACCGAGTTGAAACTGGCGGCTTACCTGTTATTGGAGAAGGAAACTTAGATTCACAAATTATTTTTATCGGTGAAGCACCTGGTAAAAAAGAAGCTTTAACGGGCAAACCATTTTGTGGAAGCTCAGGAAAAGTACTTGATAAAGCTCTCGCGCACATATTACTTGATCGAAAAGATATTTATATCACAAACATTGTTAAAGAAAGACCACCCGAAAATCGTGATCCAACACCCGAAGAAATAGAAGCTTATGGGCCATATTTAGATACTCAAATAGATATAATCCAACCAAAGGTACTTGCGCCGCTCGGAAGATTCTCAACAGAGTATATTATGAAAAAATTTGGATTAGAGCACGAAATACAGACAATTTCTCATATTCATGGCAAGCTATTTGAAGCAACGGCTTCATTTGGTAAGATACAGATAATGCCTTTGTTTCATCCGGCAGCCACAATTTATAACCAGCATCTTCGAGAAGACTTTTTACACGATTTTACAATACTCAAAAAAATTTATGATGACGTCAGAACAAATTAGAAAAAGATTTTTAGATTTTTTTGAAAAAAGAGGACACTCAATTATTCCTTCCTCATCATTAGTACCTGAAAATGACCCTACAGTACTTTTTAATACAGCAGGAATGCAACCTTTGGTACCTTACCTTATGGGTACACCACACCCACAAGGAGATAAATTGGCTGACGTTCAGAAATGTTTACGAACAAATGATATTGAAGAGGTGGGAGATAACACACATCTTACTTTTTTTGAGATGTTAGGAAACTGGTCTCTTGGTTCTTACTTTAAACAAGATGCCATTAAATGGAGCTACGAACTACTCACCGACAAAGAAGAAGGTTTCGGTTTAGACCCTCAAAGACTTTATGTGACATGTTTTGAAGGTGATGCGAATACACCACGCGACGAAGAGGCTGCGGCTCGATGGAAAGAAATGTTTGAAAAGAATGGTGTAACTGGAGAGAGAATTTTTTTTCTTGCTGCTGATGCCAACTGGTGGCCAGCTGTAAAAAATGGAAAGGATGGGTGGAGTGGACCAACAGGACCATGTTCCGAGATGTTTTATGATCTTACAGGAAATTTAAACAAAGGCTTAACAAAAGAAGAATTTCTTGCTGCAGATGAAAAACAACATGTTGTCGAAATTTGGAACGATGTATTCATGGAGTATGTAAAAGAAGATGGAAAAATCATAAGAAAACTTGAAAAACAAAATGTGGATACTGGTTCAGGACTTGAGCGAGTAACTACAGTACTTCAAGGAAAAACTAATGTATTTGAGACAGATTTATTTGAGCCAGTTATTTCTTATATAAAGAAAAACTCGAAGAATTACGATGAGCGATCAGCTCGAATTATTGCAGACCATCTTCGTTCATCAGTATTTCTAATATCAGACGGAGTAATTCCTGCAAATAAAGACCAGGGATATATTTTACGAAGGCTGGTTCGTCGTGGAGTTTTTGCAATGAAAAAACTTATGCTTCCCGAAGAAACAGGAACAAAAATAGTAGAAATGTATACTGAGTTATACAAAACTACTTACTCAAATTTAAAAATTGAAGATATCAGAGAAGTTTTTAGAGATGAAGAAAAAAAGTTTAATGAAACTCTTAGTGAAGGCATGAGAGAGTATAAAAAAGGAGCGGATGCATTTATCCTGTTTACAAGTTATGGATTTCCAATTGAGCTAACAATAGAACTTGATAAGGCCCAGGGAAAAATAACTGATATAGAAGAATTTAGTAAAAAAATGAAAGATCACCAAGACCTTTCTCGTTCTGGTTCTGAACAAAAATTTAAAGGAGGATTAGGCGACACAAGTGAAAAATCGTTGCAATATCACACTGCAACACACCTTTTGCACCAAGCACTTCGTGATGTTTTAGGGGATCATGTTGGTCAAAAAGGAAGTAACATAACACCTGAACGACTTCGATTTGACTTTACTTATACTCAAAAAATGACCGATGAGGAAAAGAAAAAAGTTGAAGATATTGTAAACGCACAAATAAAATCCGCTTTACCCGTTACTGTTGTTAGTTTACCAAAAGAAGAAGCACTCAAAACAGGAGCTCTACACTTTTTTGGTGAAAAATATGGTGAGACCGTAACAGTGTACGTAATTGGAAACACAATTGCCGATGCGTATTCAAAAGAATTTTGTGGAGGGCCACACGTTACAAATACATCTGAACTCAAAGGAATATTTAAAATTCAAAAAGAAGAAGCGGTGTCACAAGGTGTTCGACGTATCAAAGCTATTCTTGAATAAGTTAAAAACTTATTTTTTTAAAATAAATTTTGCATGATATAATATTTGTTATATGAGCAAAATTCCTTCATCAGCAATAATTTGCGATATTGGAAGTGGAACAGTATCAATATCACTTGTTTCATTTAATTCTCCTGAGTACAAAAATAAAACAACAGCTCTGTACACAAAAACACAAGAGTTTCCTTTTACGATGGAAAGTAGCGGTGAACAAATTATTTCTTCGATGGAAAAAGCTCTCAAAGAAAATCTTGAAGCTTTTATTTCATCAAATGTAAAAGGTAAAAAAACAAAAGATGTTCGAATATTTTTTTCTGAGCCCTGGTATGTAAGTTCAACTCGAAAAATTAAAGTTGAAAAAGAATCGGCATTTGTAATCACTCAAGAAATAATTGATACTGCGATAAAAACAGAAGTTGATATATTTAAAAAAGAAAAAGATGTTGCTAACCCAGAAGGAAGTTCTGAACTAACTCTTATCGATAGTAGTGTGATGACCTATACCGCAAATGGCTATAACGTGCGTAATTTAATTGGTAAAAAGGTAAATTCCTTTGGATTATCAGTCTTTATGACCATTGCACCGTCTCAAATAATCAAAAAAATAGAGTCTGCGGTGTTAAATTTACTTCACGATCGAAACATCTTTTTCAGCACACATTCTCTTGCAATATTTTCTGCATTACGTGATATGTATACAGAATATGCCGATTTTATGTACATTCATATCGATAAAGAAATGACTGAAATATTTATTGTAAATGGTGACTCATTAACATCAACCGCTTCAATTCCTTTTGGAACAAATGAAATCACTCGAAGAATATCAAAAAAAACAAATACTTCTATGTCTTCTGCAGCAAGTACACTTTCGCTATATGAAGAAAAAAACTTAAAACAAGAAAATGGTAACCTAATTGATGAAATCATTAAAGATTTTTTAATTGAGTATGAATCACAATTTACAAATGTGTTTTCTATATTTTCTGAAACATCAAAAATACCTTCTCATATATACATTTCTTGTACACAATCACAAAAAACATTCTGTGAATTTTTAACAAAATCTAAATCAATACGTTCATATAACAGTTCTCCTGAATATATTTTATTGATCGAAAAAGATGTCGAGGCTTTTTTTGGTTTAAATACAAATAGTATGTTCGACATCGATACTGCTTTTGAGAGTGTATTTTTATCAAAAACAATCTATAATTAAGGCATGTCAAAAAATATTTTTTATGACATCATTCCACCGAACAAACGTTCAATACGAAACGTAACGTTTGAAAGTGCGAGAGGTGAAAACATAAAACCAACACAATTAAAAGATATTGTTGAAACAATTCCTGAACCTACAAAAATAAATATACCGATCAATGCAATAAAAACAGAAGAGTTTAAAAAACAACCGATTGTTCAAGAAATCGCAAGAGAAAAAGTAGTCCCTAAAATTTCAGCATTAGAAGACTGGAAGATACACCAAAATAATAGTGTGGTGCAAACAAGTACAGCCTCTATTATTAACCAACCAAAAATTACACTAAAAAAGCCTTCGGAAGGACGTGTTCGTTCACAACATTTTTCTGGTTTTCGGATATGGTCAGTAGCGATAACAGCCTTTGCAGTACTATTTTTTGCTATATCAACATTTTTTAGTCATGCAATTGTGCATATAACTGTAAAAACTCAAACACTTAATAGTGAAATAAAGCTTCAGACACAGAAAACTGATGATACCGAAAAAACATTAACTTATACAGAAATGAGTTTAGCAAAAGATTATTCAATGGCTATACAAGCAAAAGGAAGTCAAAAAGAAGAAACAAAGGCGAGCGGAAACATTTCAATTAGCAACAATACAAACGTTGCGCAAAAACTAATCAAAGACACTCGATTTGAAAGTATTGACGGCCTTATTTTTAGATTAAAAGAAACAGCAACTGTACCTGCCGCAAGTCAAAATGGAGGCTTTAAAGAAGCTGGCAAAATAACAGCCGTAATCGTTGCAGACAAAGCTGGTGCAGCCTACAATATTGATAAAGGACTTTTAACAGTACCTGCATTTAAAAACGATCCTCGATACGTTGCTATAAACGGAACAGTTACTACAGCTCTAACAGGTGGAGAAATTAAAACTATTCCTATTTTAAGTACTACAGACAAAGCCTCAGTCACAAGCAATATCCAAGAGCAAATTAAAAAGGGGTTATTACAAGATGTTGCAGCCCAGATACCAAAAGGTTTTGTTACCTTTCACGAAACAGATGAATACACTTTTGACCCGATCCAATACAGCCTTAGTGGTAATAATGCAACAGCGACAATTAAAGGCTTTATAAAAAGTATTATTTTCCCGGAAGAAAATCTTAAAAGACAACTTGCTATCGAGTTATTAAGGACAGGTACCAGTACCACTCAAAAAGTAGATGGCGCTGTTGATGACATAAGTAAGTTAGTTATTTCAGGCTTTAATTTTTCAGATCCAAACAAAGGTACAGTTTCTTTTAAAGGACAACTTACTGTGCGAGGAATCATAAACGAAGATGTCCTTAAAAAAGATTTGCGAGGTGTATCACGAGGTGATGTAGAACAAGTTTTTAGTCAGTATGCAAGTATCTCAAAAGCAGAAGTTCAATTCATTCCTTTCTGGAGTTTTCATATGCCTAAAAATACGAGCTCGATAAAAGTCGATATACAGAAGTAAACTTTTGTAGTATTATTCAACTTACACATGTCAAAAGAAAAGCTAGAAGTTATTCAAGGTATTGTTACGGAAGCACTTCCTAACACAATGTTTCGAGTAAGGTTTGAAGGGAAAGATGAAGAATTAATTTGTTATTTAGCAGGAAAAATGAGACTCCATAGAATTAGAGTTCTTATCGGAGATAGGGTAGATGTAGAGATTGATCCATATGGTGGAAAGGGTAGAATAAACCGACGAGGCTAAAAACTCGAAGATGCTTTACTTATTTACTATACTGTATTAGAATACTATCTACACTTGTTTATTTAAATTTACTTTTGGAAAACCTTTCATGCAAGTCAAAGCATCAGTCAAAAAGAGATGTCCGAAATGTACCGTTGTTCGCCGAAAAGGCGCGGTACGGGTTGTTTGCTCTGTCAACAAAAGACATAAGCAACGACAAGGTTAATTAATAGCTTTAGAGTACTATGAGAATACTTGGTATAACAATCCCAG
>JAYTUJ010000022.1:0-8243 GCA_043744615.1 bacterium | reverse complement strand
AAGTTCGAGAAAAGGGTGATGAAGAAACGAGGGATTTTCTTAACACAGTATTCACTGTTTTTGTAAGTATTATTGGAGGAGTCAGTCTTATTGCGTTTTTTTTAATGCCTTTTATTATCCATCGATTATTTCCTGGTTTCACTCAATCAAATATTTTGCACCAAGTAATATTTTTGTCTCGATTGCTTTTGCTACAACCAATATTTTTGGGTATATCTAACTTATATAGTTCTATTACGCAATCAATGAGTCGATTTTTTGTTTCTGCGCTGAGTCCTATTGTATATAATCTTGGTATTATTTTAGGTGTTATATTTTTATATCCAATTTACGGATTAACTGGTATTGTGCTCGGAGTTGTTACCGGAGGAATATTTCATGCTCTTGTTCAATTTCCATTTGTACACGACTCTGGTTTTTTACCTCGATTAACTCGACATATAAAATTAAGTAGCTTTAAGGCGTTGATACTTCTTTCTATTCCTCGAACAATAACACTTGCAGCAGGTAGTATTGAAATTTTAATAATTACAGGTCTTGCTTCGTACATGGTCCCTGGATCTATTTCTATTTTTAATCTTGCAATAAATTTACAATCAGTCCCATATACAATTATCGGAATCAGTTATTCGTTAGCAGCGTTTCCAACACTTGCTAAACTTGTTGCGAAAGGGGAACAAGAAAAATTTGTTGAACACATGATTGTTGCCGCAAAACATATTATATTTTGGTGTTTACCAATACTTACATTGTTTATTGTTCTTCGGGCTCATATTGTTCGAGTCGTGCTTGGTTCAGGACAATTTAGTTGGAACGATACTCGTTTGACTGCAGCAGCACTTGCGTTATTCGTCGTTTCACTGGTGCCACAAGGTTTAGAACTTTTATTTATTCGAGGATATTACGCACTTGGAAATACTTTAAAGCCTCTTGTTATTAATTTAATTTCTTCTGTTATTACAATTTTGTTGCCATATGTGTTTGTATATATTTTTGACCACAGTTTATTTTTTCAGTTTTTTATCGAACGGCTTTTGCGAGTCGAAGATGTTTCAGGGGTAAAAGTTTTAATGTTGCCACTTGGTTACTCACTGGGCACATTTACAAATACAATAATCTTTTGGTATTTCTTTGAAAAACAATTTAAAGGTTTTTCGAAAACCGTTTTTAAAACATTGTGGCAAAGTTTATCGGCTGCCGTGATTGCTGGTTTTGGAGCGTATTCATTTTTACAGATTTTCGAAAGAGCCTTTAATGTTAAAACAGTATTAGGTATTTTTGCACAAGGTTTTGGTGCAGGGATAATAGGAATATTGTTTGGTATTTTTATTTTAAAGATTTTAAAAAATGAAGAAATTGAAGTCGTAACGCAGACTCTTCATAAAAAGATTTTTAGAACAAATTCTGCTGTTGTCGTTTCTGAGATAACAAAGATTGATTAGTAAAGAGTCTTAGTTAACCAGATTAAATCTTTTTACATACATACTTCTTCACAACGAAAATTCCTATATAAATATGTTTTTAAAAAGATTCGCGGAAGCCGTCGGGCTGAGCGGGAGGTGATTTTTTAGTAAAAAAATACACCGTTCTTTTTAAAAACATATTTATATAGGAATTTAAGACTTTTTCTGATATATTGGCTCCATGGACGAAGTAAAGAATGTAAGAAATTTCTCAATTATTGCGCATATTGACCATGGAAAATCTACCTTGGCTGACCGAATGCTTGAGATAACAAATACAATCGAAAAACGAAAAATGCAGGATCAAGTACTTGATAGTATGGAACTTGAACGTGAAAAAGGAATCACTATAAAGATGCGACCAGTACGAATGAAGTACGGTGAACATACTTTAAACTTAATTGATACTCCTGGGCATATCGACTTTTCTTATGAAGTTTCTCGTGCGCTTAAAGCTGTTGAAGGTTCTATTTTACTTGTCGATGCTACGCAAGGTGTTCAGGCTCAAACTCTAACTACGTTGAATATGGCAAAAGAAAGTGGACTAAAAATTATTCCCGTACTTTCAAAAGTTGATTCTCCAATTGCTCGTATTGTTGATGTAAAAATAGAAGTGGCAACATTATTAAATTGCGATCTTGATGATATTTTAGAAACTTCTGGAAAAACAGGTGAAGGCGTTGCACATTTACTCGACGAAGTTATTAAACGAGTTCCACCACCAAAAGAAGATAAAACATTTGATAAAAACTTTCGAGCTTTAGTTTTTGATTTCCAATATTCAAATCATAAAGGTGTAATTGTGTATATTCGAGTGATCGATGGAACTGTTTCAAAAAACACCCCGTTGTTATTTCGGGTTGCCAACGAAAAGTTTACTGCTCTTGAAGTTGGAACATTTTCACCCGATGAAGTCGCAACAGATATGTTGCGACCAGGGGACATTGGTTATATTGTGACAGGAATTAAAAAACCTGGTATTGCGTCAGTAGGAGATACGATTACTTTATTAAAAGATTCATTACCTGCTTTACCAGGATACATGACACCGCGACCAGTTGTATGGGCTTCTATTTATACTGAAAGCCAAGACGATTTTGATAATTTTCGGTTAGCACTTGCGCGACTTCGACTTTCTGATTCTTCATTTACATACGAAGAAGAATCTTCAGGAACATTAGGCCGAGGTTTTCGTTGTGGATTTCTTGGGCTTCTTCATCTTGAAATTATTACTGAACGATTAAAACGTGAATTTAATTTGCGGTTGGTTATCGCTACTCCAAGTATTACGTATGAAGTTGTGTATAAAAATGGAAAGAAAGAAATGATATATTCTGCGGCGATGTTTCCAGAACAACATGAATTAATTGAAGTACAAGAACCGTGGGTAAAAGCAAAGATTTTAACACCAAGTGACTATTTGGGTGATATTGTAAAACTTTTATATGAGCATGAAGCTGATGCTGATGAAACAGAAAACTTTGGAGACGGGCGAGCCGCATTAACAGTGCGTATGCCTTTGCGCGAACTCATGCGAAACTTTTTTGATCAACTCAAAAGTATTTCTTCAGGGTACGCTTCACTTTCATATGAAATTGAAGGAATGAAAAAAGCTGATGTTTGTCGACTCGATATTTTAATTGCAGATGAACCGATTGCAGCATTTGCTCGTGTTGTCGCTACTCGCCGAGTTGATGAAGAAGCTGAACAAGCAGTAGAAAAATTATATAACAACTTACCTCGACAAATGTTTGTGACAAAAATTCAAGGGAAGGCGATGGGAAGAATCATTTCTTCAAAAAGCTTGTCTGCCATGAAAAAAGACGTTACCCAACATATGTATGGAGGGGATATTACTCGAAAAATGAAACTCCGAGAAAAACAAAAAGAAGGAAAGAAGAAAATGAAAGAACACGGAACAGTAAATATTCCGCAAGAAACTTTTTTGAAAATGATGAAAGCTGACTAGGTCTTGATTAAAAAATCTAAAGATAGATTTAGAAACCAAAACGAAAAAAAGCTAAAAGCATACTCACAATGATGATGAGTGCGAAACATGCAAACACACTGTGGATTATTTTTTTGTTTTTCTTATGGAAAAGCATCGTAGATAATACTATAATACAGTTATGCGAGAGTTTCAAGCAAAACGAAAACGAAAGAAGAAGATGTATTCTACGCCGAGCATTATTTGCTTGTCTATCATACTCGCACTTGTTGCAAAGGGTACCTTCGGTGTCTATGCTAAATTTTTAGAAAGTAAACAAGCATTGGCTGCTTCGGTTCGCGAACAAACAACTCTTGAAAAACAAAAAGCAGAACTCAATCAAAAAATATCACGCTTAAAAACAAAAGAAGGAGTTGAAGAAGAAATCCGTTCTCGGTATCAAGTTGTTAAGCCGGGAGAAAAAGTTTTTATGCTTGTGGATGTTGCTGATGATTCTGCAACAACATCGCCAGCAACAACTTTGCAAAATATTTGGAACAGCATTAAATCTATTTTTGATAAGTAATGTTTAAAAAACAATTATTTTTTTGTTGCATCATCCTACTGGGAGTTTTTGTTTTTTCATCGTTAGATTTTTATAAAAATATCTTCGGTATTAGATATAAAAGTGTATACAATATTGCTTCAGTACAAACCAGTGTAAGTCTTAACGGTTCGATACATAAATTATCACAAAAAAAACCATTAAAAGTTTTAATTGTACCGGGACATGAGCCAGATTTTGGGGGTGCAGAATATAAAAATTTAAAAGAAAGAGATATTGTAGTTGACCTTTCTCAAAGAATTGCTGATAAATTAAAAACAGATTCTCGGTTTGATATCATGCTTGCTCGAGATACAGAAAATTGGAATCCTGTTTTGGCAGATTATTTTATTTCTGATGCAGATGAAATAAAAAAGTTTATAACAGAAAAAAAGAAATCTGCACATGATGCTGTAAAAAAAGGAGAACGAGTTGTTACTGCTGGCATTGAGCATAATGCTGCACCACAAGATATTGCTTTTCGACTATATGCAATAAATAAATGGGCAAGTGAACACGGTATTGATGTGGTTCTTCATGTTCATTTAAACGACTATCCTCGAAAATATAAAGATACTAAACCAGGGGTATATAGTGGTTTTGCAATTTATGCTCCAGAGTCGCAATATCAAAATGCGAGTAGTTCTTTGGTGTTTTCTTCTTATGTATTTAATCGACTTGTTGAAAAATTTAAAGTTAGCAATTTATCGATTGAAACAGGGGGGATTATTGAAGACCAAGAACTTATCGCAATTGGTGCTTACGGAACACTTACAATACCAAGTATTTTGGTTGAATATGGCTATATTTATGAACCAGGTATCACAAATGAAGCAATGTTGCCTAAAACCCTTGATACCTACGCAGAGGCCACGTTTGAGGGCTTTAAAGACTATGTAAGCTATCTTTCTTCCGTGATATAATAGTAAAACAACCTAAGTAAATTATTAATAAAAATTTAATAACATATATATGAAAAAAGTAGCAATATATACAACAAATACTTGTACCTACTGTAAAATGGCAAAAGAATTTTTTGATCAAAACAAAATTGAATTTGAAGAATATAACGTAGGAACAGACACTGAGAAGCGAGCCGAAATGGTAGAAAAAAGTGGACAACTTGGAGTGCCTGTAATTACTGTTGATTCAGAAGTTGTTGTTGGGTTTGATAAAGGACGACTTGAAGAATTGTTAGGAGTTCACGCGTAATAAAAAAGAAGGAGGAAAGTAGAAGAGAAAAGGGATAAGGATAAAAAGGAAGAGGACAAGGGGCGGCTTCGCCGCCCCTTTTGCCACCATAGTTCAATGGATAGAACAGTCCCGTCCTAAGGGATAGATGTAGGTTCGATTCCTGCTGGTGGCACAAACTATAATTATTTAGAAAATACTAAATAAACATTTTCTCTAACATCTCTAAACATTCCTCAAGCTTAAACCAACCTGCTCCGCCATTAAGATGTTTACCGTCTTTGATAATGATAAGTTCTGCATTTAGTTTTTCTGAAAGTGTGTGTGCGTCAGAAAGGGGAACTAACGGATCGTTGTCTCCGTGAATTATTGCAAACGCACCACAATTGTTTTGTATTGTTTCATAATTAAAATCTGTCTCAAAAAATCGATTAACTTTTTCGTTATCGGTTTTTTGACATGATCCAGAAACTAACACACCGCCTTTAATATGAGGTATAGAATTATTTTCTAAAAAACGTAATATGGCGGGAACACCAAGACTGTGTCCAACTAAATAAATTTCATCAGTATTATTTTGTTCAACATGTCGTGAAATTTCTTTAACCCAGTCGGCACATATTGGGTCTTCAGGATTTGGCATTGAAAGTGCGCATGCATACACATCTTGTTTTTCAAGTTCACCCATAAGCCAAGGTCGCCAGCCACCATTTGGTGAACCTTCAAAACCATGAATAATAAAGACTTTTTTCATGTATGAATTTTAGCACTTCTTTTGTTTTATTTCATCATTTTTTTGTACTCTAAATTAGTTTATGAAAGATTTTGATACGTGGAACGAAGTAAAGAAAAAAGTTGAAGAATCTAAAAGAATTCCTGTAAAAGCAGGAGAAATTTGTTGGTGCAAAATAGGTATAAATGTAGGTACTGAAGAGGATGGAAAAGGTTCTAAGTTTACAAGGCCAATATTAATTATGAAAAAATATTCCCATCAATCAATTTTGGTTGCACCATTAACAACTAAAAGTCATACAGGTTCTTGGTATTACGATTTAAATTTTAAAGATAAAGCTTTACAAGTTATATTAAACCAAGCTCGACCGATTGATACAAAAAGATTATTTTTAAGTATGGGTCAGGTTTCTGAAAAAGAGTTAGAAAAGATAATTAACGCTTATTGCAATCTTGTGAAGTCGTAACTAAAATTGCACAAGGGTCGTCTTTCGACGACCCTTGTGTGGCTGGGTTACCCCAAATGTAAATTAACAATATCAAATGTACTAAGGTCGTCAAGTAAAATAAATTCGTACAAAATGTTATACTGCTTACTATACAAATATAGTTATGAAACACTCAATTCTTAAAACAATTGCATCTGCAGACTACCAATTACTTGATTCGGGTAATGGGATGAAACTAGAACGATTTGGTTCTGTGGTATTGTCGCGTCCTGACCCACAAGCGTTATGGTCGCCATTGTTGCCGGCAACTGAATGGCAAAATGCTGACGCAGAATTTTCAAATGGTGATGGTAAAACAGGAAGTTGGAAAAAAAATCCTAATTCAAGTGCTTTTGAAAACATGACTGATAACTCTGAAATGTGGAGAATTTTTGTTGAAGACATTTCTTTTGGATTGAAACTTTCACCATTTAAACATACAGGAATATTTCCAGAACAAATTCCAAACTGGCAATGGATGAAACAAACTATTTCTGATGAAATAAAAAACGGAGGATTAGAACAAAGAAAAAATGAGCAAACCCCCGAAGGAGAAAAGGGAGAAATTTCGATTATAAACTTTTTTGGATATACCGGTGGGGCAACACTTGCGTGCGCACAAGTTGGAGCAAAAGTGTGTCATGTTGATTCTTCAAAAACTGCAATCGCATGGGCACGAACAAACGCAGAAGCTTCAGGTTTGTCTGAAAAACCAGTTAGATGGATTGAAGAAGATGCTAAAAAGTTTATTGAACGCGAATTAAAACGAGGCAAACGATATGACGGAATTATTATGGATCCGCCATCGTTTGGACATGGAGCAAAAGGGGAATTGTGGAAAATCGAAGATGACTTTGTAGCTTTTGTTGAATCGTGTATGAAATTACTTTCAAAAAAACCACTTTTCTTTTTGATTAATGGATACTCTGCGGGGTATTCTTCAACAACATATGCAAATAATTTACAAGAACTTTTAGAAAAACATGGAGGCTCAATTGAACATGGTGAATTAACTATTGAAGAATCATCACATTTTGCAAAAGAAATTCCCGAAGGTGAGAAAAAAAGATTATTACCAGCTGGAATTTTTGCACGATGGAGTGCGAAATAAATATATGTTAAAGGTATTGTACGAAGATAATCATGTGATTGTGGTAGATAAGCCTGCTGGTTTTTTGGTGCAACCCGATGGTTCAGATGCTCCATGTATTATGGATACGATTAAAGAATATATAAAAGAAACGTATCATAAACCGGGAAATGTCTTTTTGGGATTAGTTCATCGACTTGATCGAAATGTTTCGGGTGTTGTTTTGTTTGCAAAGACAAGTAAAGGCGCTTCGCGCCTTTCAGAACAGTTTCGACTTCACAGTATCAAAAAAACATACCAAGCACTTGTTGAAGGAAATATAAAAGGCGAAATTGAAAGTAAAATAACGCTCAAGAACTATATGAAGAAAGATGAAAAGATATTAAAGAGTATTGTTTTTGATACAGAACAATCAGGCTCACAATATGCAGAACTTTCATTTACTAAACTTATCAGCGATGATAATAAAAGTTTAGTGCAGATTGATTTAGAGACAGGACGATTTCATCAAATTCGTTCACAGTTGGCGCACATCGGACACCCAATTATTGGCGACGTTAAATATGGTTCACGAATAAAAATGGAAGATCATGAAATTTTACTTCGTGCGTGCAAGTTAGAATTTGATACAGCAACTGATACCAAAAGAGTTGTTGTGGAAACAGAACCGATTGATTTTAACGCGGTAGCATTTGAATAACAATAAATAAAAAGTTTAGGAAAAAAAGAAAAAAGAAAAAAGAAAAAA
>JAYTUJ010000021.1:0-2162 GCA_043744615.1 bacterium | reverse complement strand
TGGCACTTTGTTCATATTTAATATTGCAAACAATTAATACTGCTTTCTTGGATAATAATTTGAAGATAGAGAATGTGACAGCGACGGTTAATACGTTTGAATTACCAAATTTACCGCCGCCGCCACAACCTATTTATTCTGGACCAAAAGCAGGAGTTGCTGGTCTTCAAAAACCAGGACAAACAGCTGCACAAGCAATTTTAGAGAATGCTCAATACTCAGCAGATACAACACACCCATTAAACACAAACGTTCCTGGTACTGAAGGAGGTAAATTAGGTTGTGCCTACGCAGTAAATGAAATTGTTGAATCAGCTTTAGGAAAACCAATTACAAACGGTCTTGGAACACCAGAAATGTATGAGACATTAAAAACAAGTCCTTATTTTACTTTTATAGAAGGTGGTGTATCGCAAGCACAACCAGGAGATATTATTATTTCACCGAGTGTGGGCGATAATCATGGACACGTTGGAGTTATTGAAACCGCAGGAGGGGGAAGTATAATTTCAAATAGTAGTAGTGATGCAAAAGTAGAAAGAAACTACAATGCAGGTTCTTGGACTAATCGATATCAATCAACAAAAGGATTGGGTGTGTATATTTTCAGAGCAAAATAATATTCTGTGTTAAAATCTATATATGTCGCGTAAAACCTTTTTTATTATTGTCATTAGTTTTCTATTATTAATAGTGATTGGTTTTGGAATCTTTTTCTTTTTATTCATAAAAAACGATCCTCAAAATAATAACAGTTTTGTAAAAACAATTTTAAATCTTTTTCCTTCTGCTTCGACAACAACGCTTCCTACAAAAATTAAAAATGATAAGGTAAATAACGACTTTGACAACAAGCAGGTGGTAAGCGCAACAAGTACAGATGTTACTTCACAAAAAGAAGTCGTTATACCTCGGCTTCGACAAATTTGGCGAGAGGCTATTGCTGGAGATGTGTTGATAGAAAAATCTGTCATTAAATTTTCAACCTCAACAGTATCGACAGTTATAAATTCAAAAACTTCAACATCAACTGCTTCGACAACAGCGACAACAACTTCAATTGTTGTAAAAAAAGCAACATCAACACAAACAGTGATTCGATATATTGACCGAAGTACTGGAAACTTATACGAAGCAAATGATGACACATTAAGTATTCTTCGAATCTCAAACAAAACAATCCCTAAAGTATATGAGGCTTATTTTGATCAAAAAGGGGAGAACGTTATTTTACGAGGTCTTCGACAAGATTCTGATGTTATTGAAACCTTGTACGCATCTTTACGACCTAAAGTTTTTTTTAGTGCAACCTCAACAGTCTCAACGGTTTCGAATTTAAAAGTAGGAACATCAACCGCTTCAACGACAAAAATAACAACAGCGTCCGCAGCGACCTCAACAGAAAAAGAACTTGTAATAACATCTACATTTCCATTTAATATAAAAGATATAAGTGTTTCGCCCTTATTAAATCAGGTTTATTACCTAACATATACAGATTCAACAAGTGAGGGAACAGTTGCTAATATTGATGGAACAAAAAGAATTTCTTTATTATCCTCACCAATCAGAGAATGGTTACCTCAGTGGGCAACGAATGGAATTATAAATATAACAACAAAAGCTTCATATTATGCTGATGGGTACTCATATGCTCTTGATCCAAAAACAGGAAGAACTCGAAAACTATTTGGTGGAATACAAGGCCTAACAACATTAATGAGTACTGATGGTGCTCATATATTATATTCTCGAAGCCAAGATGGTGGATTTAGAACCTATGTATACGATACAAAAACAAAAGAATCTAAACCCTTTTTCTTAACAACATTACCTGAAAAATGTGTGTGGGGAAGAAAAAATAAAAATCTTGTATTTTGTTCGGTGCCAACTTCTATTGCACAAAATACATATCCTGATGTTTGGTATAAAAGTCGTGTTTCTTTTTCAGATGTAATATGGAAAGTAGACTTAGATACAGGACAAAGTATTGTACTTTCAAATTTACCAAAAGAAGCGGGTGAAGAAATTGACGGTGTAAATCTAAAAGTAAATGCTGAAGATGGATATCTTACGTTTATGAATAAAAAAGATTTGAGTTTATGGGGATTAGATGTTAAATAAAAGAGGGGGAAAAGAAAAGAGGAAATAAAAAGAGGGGG
>JAYTUJ010000020.1:0-2223 GCA_043744615.1 bacterium | reverse complement strand
ATCAAGTTTCAATTAAAATCAAAAAAATTACAGGGGCAATGGGTAAATTATATTTTACTCGACGTTCTCTGAAACATTTATCTGAAAAAAATATAGAGGGTGAAAAATTAATGTTATACATTCCTGAAATACTAAAAAATCCTACCGAAATAAGATCGGGTGATTTCAAAAACAGGTTCTTAATTTCTAAATATTTTAAAGATGTTAGAAGAGGTCGACCTCGTGTGGTAAATTTAGAAATAGTAGAAAAAGATAAACAAATTATTGTTACTTCTTTTCAATCGAGTACAAAATATTTATCGAACTATGAGCTTCTTTGGAGAACGGGGGGGTCACATTAAGTGACACGGTCTCTCCATCTCAACATCTTTTCTTTCAAAAAGAAGGTGGCAGTACCCGACTTCCTGCGCTTAAAGAAGCTCAAAATTAAATAAATCTATTCTTTATTTAGTATAGACTCTTCGTATACTTACTGTCAACGATCAAACATTTTTAGAATTGTTGTATACTATATAAATGATTGAATTTGATGAACTAAAAAATAATCAAAAGATACAAGATCTCCATGAGTCAGAAGAAGAACGTTTGGCGCAAATACTTTCAGCAAAATATGGTGTTGCTTACATCGACCTTACTGGTGTTGCAATAAATACCGACGCACTCAAGCTTGTTCCTGAAGCAATGGCGCGTGAAAACGAAGTTGCGGTGTTTAGAATTGTTGGAAAAAAATTAGATGCGGCAGTGTTTTCTCCAAATAATCAAAAAAGTCTAAGTGTTATCGAAGACCTTACTCAAAAAGGTTTTACGGTAACCACATATATGTCTTCGCATAAAAGTTTGCGAAAAGCGTGGGACCGATACAAAGACCTTTCATTTGCGAGTGAATCAAAATCGGGATCACTTGAAGTTTCAAACGATGATGTCGAAGCGATGGTTGCAAAAATAAAAACGCTCGATGATTTAAGAAAAGAAATTGAAGAGACACTCACCATAAAAAAAGCTTACAAAACATCTCGAATGTTGACGTTAATTATGGCAGGCTCAATGTCGACAAAAGCATCCGACGTGCATATCGAGCCTGAAGAAGAATACACTCGTATCCGATACCGATTAGACGGTGTGCTTATTGATGTTTGTCATATTGATACGGTAACTTATAACATGGTACTTTCTCGTATTAAACTGCTTTCGGGGCTTAAATTAAACATAAAAAACAATGCTCAGGACGGTCGTTTTAGTGTGCATTTGTACGGTGATGATATTGAAATTCGAACCTCAACACTACCGGGTGCTTATGGCGAATCAGTTGTAATGCGTCTTTTGAATCCAAAATCTATTAATGTAAAAATTGAAGATTTGGGAATTCAAAAAAATCTTTTCGATATTATTATGCATCAGATTGCAAAACCGAACGGAATGATTTTAACAACTGGTCCAACTGGTTCTGGAAAAACAACAACGCTGTATTCTTTTTTGCGATATGTTCATACACCTGAAATAAAAATTATTACCATTGAAGACCCGATTGAATATCATCTTGAAGGAATTGTGCAAACACAAACCGATGCTGCAAAAGGATATACATTTGCAAACGGATTACGATCAACACTAAGGCAAGACCCTGATATTATAATGGTTGGAGAAATTCGAGATAATGAAACCGCAGAAATTGCAATCAACTCTGCGTTAACTGGTCACTTAGTATTTTCAACATTACACACCAACAATGCTGCAGGAACGTTTCCACGACTTGTTGATCTTGGTGTGAATCCTCGAACAATGTCTTCTGCGATGAATATTTCAATTGCACAACGATTAGTGCGTGTACTTTGTAAAGTTTGTAAAGAAGAACAAGCGGTAACTGAAAAACAAAAAGCTTTGATCGCAACAATAAATGAAAAAGTGGTTGCAAAAGGTTTTAGTTTAAAAAATCTAGATACATATTATATAGCCAAAGGTTGTATAGAGTGTCACAACACAGGATACAAAGGACGAGTTGGGGTATACGAAGCAATTGTGATGAACCAAGCAATTGAAGATGCAGTAGCAATTGGAGGAAGTGAACGAGAAGTTATGGTTGCAGCAGAAGGACAAAATATTTTGACACTTCGAGAAGATGGAATTGTAAAAGTTATGGATGGAACAACATCATTTGACGAACTTGAACGAGTGATTGATGTGTGGATGGAAAATTAGAAAAGAAATTAAAGGATAAAAAAGAGG
>JAYTUJ010000019.1:0-8799 GCA_043744615.1 bacterium | reverse complement strand
GTATAATGGGTGTGTATGAGCAAAGTTTTCTATCTCAGCTCGGTCTGAAAGTTCAATTTTTTTAAACTGCGGAAATTCGGGAATCATAATAGTGTTCGGAAATAAAAAAGTTAGATTAAATTCTCCGCAGGATACCGTGTTCCTCGTTGTATTAAATGTTCTTCTACATCGTTGAGTTCAAAAGTTTTTGTAAAGTACTCAACGATTAATTTTGTATCCATTCCATTTTTGCAGGTATACACATCGGCACTGACAAATTTTCGTCCAGGAAATGTATGAATACTAATATGGCTCTCAAGAATAACTACAAAACCACTCCAGCCCCCCGGATCTTTATCATTGTTTCCTTCTGCAAAAAATACTTGAGGTTCACAAAGTTTATGCATACCAAGTTTTTCTGGTAATTCTGTCAGTGCTTTTAAAACTAAATCCTTATTATTTAGTAAATCAGGATTTCCACCGTATCCATCGATAGTAATATGTTCGCCAAAGTTAATTGTTTGCATACATGTTTTTTGTTATATACCTATTATAGAATAAAATAGCTTCCAATGATAGTGCACAAGATTCCGATTAAACGTTGTATCAAAACAGTTTTTGACATGTTTTCGGTATGAATTTTTGGAAATACGATTGTAAGAATAATCCCTAATAAAAATACAATAAGGGGTTGGAATGAATTTGTAATGAGAACGTAAAATATAAGCGGTGTAACAATGAATGCCTTTGAAAGCATCATGTTTGCAGCAATATAACTTATTTCAACAATTGCACTTAATACGATACCAACCCTTTTATTTTCTGTAAGCGTGGTTCGTAATTCTTTGCGAGCAGAAGGTTTTAGTATGTATATTGCGAGTCCAAATAATGCAAAACCTAAATATGACCAAAAAATTGATTCTGTAAAATGTATATCGGTAGCAATTCGACGATATAAAATGTCGGTTAGTGCATATACAAAACTTGAACCAGTCATGAGCCAGATAATCTCCTTTTTTATTTTTATTTTCTGACCTTTTTCAAAATGCAAACTTAATAATAATAATCCAGAAATTGTAATTGCAGCCCCAAATAATTTTATTGGTGAAACTGATTCATGAAGAATAATAAAACCAAGTATGTATCCAAATACTGGAATAAGTTGAAAAAAAGCAGTTACTACCGAAGCATCATCCTTAAATAATGCTTTGAGATAAAGAAACATTGCATACGCAGTTGCTGCTCCGATAAGAGTAAGTTGTAGTGCGTTTGAAATTCCAAAAACTAAAATATCTGGTCTAATGAAATATAAAAAAGGCAATGATAATAAAGCAAAAAATGAAGAAATCTGAACTATTGTTGAAGGACCTTGGGTATGGAAATACTTAGATAAAATAATCTTGTCTAAGTGATTGATACCTGCGTAAATAAATGTACTGATAACGGTAAGCAAAAACCAGCTCATGCCAATTAGTATAGCATGAGCCGGTTTTTGTTTCTCGGTATTCGATTAAACGCTGTTTATAAACCTTCTTTTTTGAGTTCCTCAATAAGCTTTTTTGCTTCTTTTGAAAGCTTTTTTGGCATGTCGATAGAGATTCGGATAAACAAATCCCCTCGTCGATGCGCATCAAATGGAACACCTTTACCTTTTACTCGTAAGACTTCGCCATGTTTTATTCCTGCAGGAATAGCAACTTCTAAGTCAGAATCAAGTGTTTTTATTTTTGGAGTGAATCCAAGTAATGCGTCGGTAACTTTAATCGATAAATTCATAACCAAGTTATAACCCTCTTTTTTAAATGTTTCGTTTGGCCGAACTCGTACTTTAATGTACAAATCCCCTGGAACACCTTCTGGCATAGGTTCGCCTTTTCCAGTCATTCGTAATGATTCCCCATTATCAATTCCTGATGGAACATTTATTTCAATTTCTTCGTCTTTTTTCTCTCGTCGAACTCTAATTACTTTTTTAGTACCGAATATACTTTCTTCAAAAGTTAAATCAATTGAGGTCGAAAGATCAGCCCCTTTTCGTGGTCGTCTGCGTCCTCCGCCACCACCAAAAAATGAACCGAGAATATCATTGAGATCAAATTCCATGTTTCCTTGTTGACCACCAAAGCCTTGAGAAAAATCAAAACCACTAAAGTCAAAGCCTCCGCCGTTAAATCCACCTCCGCCAGCACCACCTTGAAAATTAGATCCAAATTGGTCGTATTGAGCACGCTTTTTTTCATCAGAAAGCACTCCATACGCTTCGTTCACTTCTTTAAATTTTGCAGCATCACCACCTTGTTTGTCTGGGTGATGTTCGTGCGCGAGTTTACGAAAGGCTTTTTTAACCTCGTCTTGAGAAGCGTTTTTTTGAATGCCAAGTAATTTGTAGTAGTCTTTATTCATTTTTTATTTCACATGTTGTCTAAGAAGTTGTTTCAGTGAAATCTGCATCTTTTGCTCCTTCGCCTGTTGATCCCGTTGCTCCTTCGGTTTTCGCTTCGCCGTTTGGTTCTGTTGGAGGAGTTGTTGAATTATTCTTTGCCATCTCTTCTCCTATCTTTGACATTTCATTTGAAAGTTCAGATGTTGCTGTTTTTAAAGCTTCAATATTTGCAGCTTCTTTTTCTTTTTTAACCGCAACAACTTTATCTTCAACTGATTTTTTTAGATCAGCAGAAATTTTATCGCCGTTATCTTTGATTGCTTTTTCAGCGGTGTATACCATTTGATCAGCAATATTTTTTACTTCAACTTCTTCTTTGTTTTTCTTATCAGCTTCAGCATTTAATTCTGCATCTTTTTGCATCTTTTCAATTTCTTCTTTTGAAAGACCAGAACTTGCTTCAATTCGAATTGATTGTTCTTTGTTTGTTGATTTATCTTTTGCTTTTACGTTCAAAATTCCGTTTGCATCAACATCAAACGTAACTTCTACCTGAGGAATTCCTCGTGGTGCTGGTGGAATTCCATCAAGAATAAATCGTCCAAGACTTTTATTATCTTTTGCCATCGCTCGTTCTCCTTGTACGATGTGAATCTCTACTGAAGTTTGATTATCAGCAGCAGTTGAAAATACTTGTGACTTTGACGCTGGAATTGTTGTGTTTTTTTCGATCAATTTTGTTGCAACACTTCCCATAGTTTCGATACCAAGTGACAATGGAATTACATCAAGCAAAAGAATATCTTTTACGTCCCCAGCAATAATTCCCCCTTGAATAGCGGCTCCAAGAGCTACTACTTCATCTGGGTTTACTCCAAGATTTGGTTCTTTGTTAAAGAATTTTTTTACCGCATCTTGCATCGCAGGCATTCGTGTTTGGCCTCCTACAAGAATCACTTCATGAATATCAGCAACTTTAAACGGTGATGCTTCCATCGCTCGTTTTGTAATACTCATCGCACGCTCGATAAATTCAGAAGAAAGTTCTTCAAGTTTTGCTCGAGTAAGTGTTAATACAAGGTGTCGTGGACCACTTGAATCTGAAGTAATAAATGGAATATTAATTTCAGTTTGTACTGAAGTTGAAAGTTCAATTTTTGCTTTTTCTGCAGCTTCATCGAGTCGTTGTAATGCAAGCGCATCGTTTCGAACATCAATACCTGTGTCTTTTTTAAATTCTTCTGCTAACCAATTGATTATTTTTTGATCAATATCTTTACCTCCAAGATGAGCGTCTCCGTCAGTTGACCGAACTTCTACAACTCCATCACCAACTTCTAAAATAGAAACGTCGAATGTTCCACCTCCGAAGTCGAATACTGCAATTTTTTCTTCATTCTTTTTATTAAATCCGTATGCAAGTGCAGCCGCAGTTGGTTCGTTGATGATTCGTTTTACATCAAGACCAGCAATTTTACCCGCATCTTTTGTTGCTTGTCGTTGTGCATCGTTAAAGTATGCAGGAACAGTAATGATTGCTTCAGTAACTTTTTCTCCGATTCGCGCTTCAACATCAGCTTTAATTTTTTGCAAAATCATTGCAGAAACTTCTTCTGGTCGAAGCCATTTTGTTCCCATCTTTACTTCGATTCCTCCGTTTGCAGATTTTTGCATTTCAAAAGGAACCACACCTTTATCTTTTTGTGTTGCAGGTTCGTCAAAAGAGTGACCAATAAATCGTTTAATTTGGTAAACGGTATTTTTTGGATTTGTTACTCCTTGTCGTTTTGCTAAAAGACCAACAAGTTTTTCTCCTGTTTTTGATTCAGCAACAATTGACGGTGTTGTTCGAGCTCCTTCTGCGTTTTCAAGAATTTTAGGAACCCCTGCTTCCATAATCGCTACAGCTGAGTTTGTGGTACCGAGGTCGATACCAATAATTTTAGACATATTTTTTTAAATTTAAATTCTAATAGATTGATAATTACAAAATCAAACTATGCGAATGTTGGAGCTCGTGGTTTAGAGCCGTTAAATAAAATTAAAGAAGAATACGGAGAAAGAATATTTTTATAAAAAGAAACTTTTAGGGCAAATTCGGTAAAAACTTTTTCAGATACACCTTTAATCGCAAGAATTTTTTGAGAAGCAAGTGTCGAGTCTGAAGATTTTCCAATCGCAACCGCGTTTATTATTTTTGGTTGAAAAACTCCATCATTAAATTCAACAACGAACCAAACTCGAAAAAGTACACCTTGTGGTGAACATATAACTTTTTCATGAATTTGTTTTCGAGTGGTTGTAAGCATAATTTTAAAATTCTTTTTTCGAAACTTCTACTCTTCTTTTATTTCAAAAACTTTTACACTTGCTGGTCTGATAGACTTTCCTTTTATCAAATAGCCTTTTTGAAAGACTTCAGCAACTTTTCCAACTTCTGATTTATCAGTTGTTTCGATAACCCCAACAGGATTTTGAGTATTTACGTCGAACGGTTTCCCTTTTGGATCGTCAATAGAAATATTGTTATCAGCAAGAACTTGTACTATTTTTGTATAAATATATTCTATACCAGAACGCCAATTTTTATCAACTTTTTCCCAGGCTTCTTTGTTAGACATAGCCATATCAAATGCATCTAATGCGGGAAGTAAATCTGTTAACAAAGATTCATTAGCAAAGGTAATAATCTCAGCTCGACGTTTTTCGTCATCTTTTTTGCTGTTAATGTAATCAGCTTTTGTTCGCTGTAATAGAGTTAAATATTCTAGCTTTTCTTTTTCAGATTGTTTTAAGTCAGCTTTCAGCTTTTTAATTTTTGCTGGTGAATAGTCATCTTCTTCAGATATGATGTCATCACTTTCATCGTCAGACGTTGAATCGGTTGAGTCAATCGGGTGAACCAAACTATCTTCGCTTGTATCAAGCGACATGTCCTCGACGATTTCGTCTTGCTCGTCACCTGTATTTATTTTTCGGTTGTCTGTATCCATAGGTGTTAGTATTTTAGCTACTAATTGTATTTAAATCAACCCAATAAAAAACTTCCCGAAGGAAGTCTTTTGTCGTTTCTGAGATTATCGTTTTGACCACTGTGGAGCCTTTCGAGCTTTCTTGAGACCGAATTTTCGTCGTTCTTTAGCTCGTGGATCTCGCTTCAGGAAACCGTCTGCTTTAAGTACTCCTCGAAGTTGTAGATCAAATTTGATAAGACATCGAGCAATACCTAACGAAACTGCACCTGCTTGTGATGAAATTCCTCCTCCATTAGATTTAATACTAATTGAAAAACAAATTCCAGTCTTTTTTAATGGTTCTGTTGCTTTTGCTTGAAGTTCTTTTGTTGGAAAGTGAACATTAAATTCTTTGTCATTAATTACAAAAGAAGTTTTAGTAGCCTCTGTGATTCGTACTCGGGCAACCGATGTTTTTCTTCGTCCAACTGCTTCAAAATATTGTGTTCCTTTTGTCATATTATTCTTTTACTATAAGATTACCCAACATGATTTTTCGAAGCTTGTTTGCAGGAAGCATTCCGTAAATTGCATGCTTAAAAAGTTCACCGAAACCTTTTTTTGCAACAACATCACCAAGTGTTGGTTCTTTTAATCCTCCTGGATATCCAGAATAGTGTCGATAAATTTTTGTTCGAGTCTTTTTTTCTGTGATATCAGCTTTTGATGCGTTGATAATTTCAACAGTTACATCAGGAGTTGTGTTCTTTTTAAAATCAGGTGTATTTTTACCAATCAAAAGAGATGCAGCTTCTGTTGCTACTCGTCCAATTCTTTTGTTTTGTGCGTCAATGGTGTATGTAGTCATGGTATTATACGAATTCGATTTGAGCCATTTTACTTGCATCTGAAGCTCGTCTCATAATTTTGATTACCCGAGTGTATCCCCCTTTTCGGTCAACATATCGTGGTGCAATTACCGCGACTAGTTTTTTACTCATAGGATTTGTTCCTAATCGTGAAAGAATAAGTCGTTTTGTTGCTAGTGTATCAGATTTTGCGTTTGTTACCAACTTTTCGATGTATGGTCGAAGTTCTTTAGCTTTCGCTTCAGTAGTTGTAATTTTTTCGTGCTTGATAAGCGAAGTAGCAAGTGTTTTCATTAACGCTTTCTTTTGGTTTCGCTCTCGGCCTAATTTTCTTCCTTGTTTATGGTGCTTCATAGTATTATTTCAATTCAATATCATACTCTCGAAGAACATCTTTGATTTCTTGAACCCCTTTTGGTCCAAGTCCTTCGATATCTCCTAAATCTTTTTCTTTCTTCCGAGCCAATCCTCCGAGTGTTCGGATGTTGCCAGTTGTCAGTGCGTTGATTGTTCGTTGAGAAAGATTAAGTGATTCAACTCGTGTTTTTAGAACATCATCAAGATCTTCTTTTTGTTCTGTCTTGTTTTCTGTTTTTCCTGATTCATCAGAAACAGGTGAAGACTCATATGTTGATTCTTCTTTAAATCCAACAATTGCTCGAAGTTGATTAATCATAATCTCGATTGATTTTTCAAGTGCATTTTTTGGAGAAATACTTCCGTCAGATTCGATAGTTACTCGAAGTCGGTTGAAGTCAGTTCGGTTTCCTACTCGCATGTTTTCTACTTCGTAGTTAACTCGTTTGATAGGTGTAAAGATTGCATCAAGAGCAATACTTCCGATTTCAACCTTGTCTTTTTGATGCATTTCTTTTGAAACATATCCAAGTCCTTTTTCAACACGCATTTCAATGTCTAACTCTGTATTTTTTGTTGTGATTTCGCAGATGTATTGTTCTGGATTCATTACTTCAATTTGTCCAGGTATTGAAAGGTCTGCCGCAGTTACTTGTTTTGGTCCTCTAACTTTTAAGTTAACAATTTGAGATTCACTTGTGTTTACTTGAAGTCGTAGTTTTTTAAGGTTAAGAATGATGTTGATAACATCTTCTTTTACTCCGTCTATTGTTGAAAATTCATGACTTACTCCTTTGATTTTGATTGATGTTACTGCCGCGCCTTCAATTGAAGAAAGAATAATTCGTCGAAGAGAGTTTCCAAGAGTGTGACCGTAGCCAGGATAAAGTCCGTCAATTTCAAACACGCCATTAGTGTTGTCTTCTGAGACAACTCGAGGCTTTGATGGCAATACAATGTTAAGATCTGACATATATGTTTAATTAAATTATTATCTCTTGTAGAATTCAAAAATAGAAGATATGTCAAACAAAACATCTTTATGTTCGGTTGTTGGTTCACCTTGTACTTTCGCTTCTTTCTTTTTTTGGTCGACTGTTAACCAGTTTGGAACTTTAATATCTTTGGTTGTTTCTTCGAGGTTTGCAAAGATAGCGTTTGAAGAACTTCCTCCTCGAACAGTAATAACATCACCTTTTGAAACGTGATATGAAGGAACAGTAACTTTTTTACCGTTAATGCAAACATGACCATGAGATACTGTTTGTCGAGCAAATCGTCGAGTTTTAGCCCATCCAAGTCGAGCTACTACGTTATCAAGTCGTTTTTCCAAAAATGAAAATAGGTCGTCGTTCTGTGTTTTTGATTTCTTTTCAAGAATTCCTCGCACAAGAGATTTCATTTGTCGTTCGTTTAGGCCGTATGTATATTTAGCTTTTTGTTTTTCACTCAGCTGAATTCCAAAGTTTGTTTTTTGCTTTGGTCGTTTTTTACTTTTTATTTTGTCTTTTCGAGCAAGGTGCAAGCCAAATTTAGCAGACTGTGTTTTTTCAAATACAGGTGCTCCAAGTCGTCGTGCAATTTTATATTTTGGTCCAATTTTCATATATATATTTTTAGGCTACACTCGTCGTGGTTTAGGTGGTTTAGGTCCATTGAAAGGAACAGGAGTTGCATCTTTGATTGACTTAAGATTGATTCCTTTTGAAATAAATCCTCGCAATGATGATTCTCGTCCTGAACCTACACCTTTAATAATTGCTGTAACTTCTTTGATTCCAATTGCTTGTGCTTTTGTTCCAAGAGTTTCACCAACTTTTGCTGCCGCGAAAGGAGTACCTTTTTTAGCACCTTTAAAACCAAGGTTACCTGATGATGCCCATGCAAGACCATTACCTTTTTCATCGGTTAATAACAATTTTGTGTTGTTATATGTAGATTGAATATGGAGAACTCCAATTTCAACTCGTTTTTTAGAAACAGAAGAAACCTGAGGTTTTTTAACCTCGGCTTGTTCTGCATTTGCTTTTGTAATCGTTTTCTTACCCATTGTTCGTATGTATCAAAGCTTATGTATAATTATTTTTTGTCGGCCTTTTTACGTCCGCTACCCATAGTCTTTTTAGGACCCTTGAGAGTTCGAGCGTTTGTTTTTGTTCGCTGACCTCTTGATGGAAGTCGTCGCGCGTGTCTTGTGCCTCGGTAGCTTTTAATATCTTTTAATCGTTTGATATTTTGAGCAACTTCTCGCTTAAGA
>JAYTUJ010000018.1:0-8859 GCA_043744615.1 bacterium | reverse complement strand
TCAGTTGCAACTTTTCGAGCATTTTCATCAATTTCATCTTTCTTTAGAAATTGAGGGTTTGTAGCAGAAACTTGTAGAGCAATATCATATGCAAGTTTTTTGAATTCTTCGTTTTTTGATACGAAATCAGTTTCACACATAAGTTCTACCATTGCTCCGATAGTTCCTGTTGAGTGAATATAAGAAACAACAACACCAGCACCAAGAGTTCGGTCAGATTTTTTAGAAGCAATTTCTGCACCCTTCTTTTTAAGAATAACGAGTGCTTTTTCAACATCACCCCCTACTTCTTCAAGAGCTTTTTTACATTGCATTACAGAGATACCAGTCTGATCACGAAGCGCTTTGATTTGCTCGGTTGTTATTTCCATATATTTAAAAGTAAATTAACTATTATTTTGCTTTTGCAGCAGTTGCACTTGCAAGACCTTCTTTGTAAGCAGAAACAATTTCTTTAACGAAAAATTCAATACTTGTCATTGAAGAATCGTTAGCGATGATTGGAAAGTCTACTTCTTTAAGATCGCAGTCTGTTCCAACAAGAGCAATAACTGGTGTTCCTTCTTTTTTAGCTTCAGCAACTGCAATGTGTTCTCGCTTTGAGTCGATAACAAAAAGAGCCGCTGGTTTTGATCGAAGAGTTCGAAGACCTGCAAAAAGACTTTCTAGATTATCAATTTGTCGATCAATTAAAAGTCGTTCTTTTTTTGTATATTTTGTAAGTTCTCCTTTTTCTCGCTTTGAGATAAGATCTTCCATTTTATCAACTCGTCCTTTGATTTCTGAGAAGTTTGTAAGAGTTCCTCCAACCCATCGTCCGTCAACATAAGGCATTCCTGCTTCTGTTGCTCCTAATGAAATAACTGCGTGAGCCTCTTTTTTACCTCCAACAAAAAGAATAGTTTTACCTTGTTCTCCAAGAGATTTTACATATTCTTTAACTGTTTGAAGAAGAGTGTATGTTCCTTCAAGATCAATAATTTCTGTTTTATTTTTACTTCCGTAAATATATGGCTTAGCTGTTGGATGTCGTCGAGATCGAGAATATCCATAATGAGCACCTGCCTTGAACATTACATCAAGTACTTTTTCATCAATTTTTACTTCTGGGGTTGTCTTTTCTGTTGTCATAATTATTTTGAAAGTGTAGCAAAATGAGCTCGAAATTGCAAATTAAAGCTAAAATGGCCTATTGATTACTCTTCGCTTCCGACTTGAATCTTTCCTTCGTTAAAATCTGATACGGTTTGAATGACGTCATCGATGTTTCCAAGCATGATTTTAGGCAAATTATGCCACGACTGTTTTACTCGGTGATCAGTCAAACGATCTTGTAAAATATTGTATGTTCTTATTTTTTCAGAACGGTCGGCAGTACCAATTTGATCTTTTCGTTCACTTGAAAACTTTTTAGCGTCTTGTTCTTCTTTTAAGGCTTCGAGTTTTGCCATAAGAAGAATCATAGCTTTTTCTCGGTTCTTTAATTGACTTCGTTCAGAGGTACACCGAACATCAAGCCCTGTTGGTTTATGAATAAGTCGTACAGCGGTTTCTACTTTGTTTACGTTTTGACCTCCCTTTCCACCCGCTCGTGAAAATTCCATATCAATTTCTCCTGGAGGAACTTCAAATTTAACTTTTTTTCGGATTGGCAAAATAGCTATTGAAGCTGTCGATGTATGCACTCGTCCCATTTTTTCTGTTGCAGGAACTCGTTGTACTCGATGAACCCCTGTTTCAAATCGAAGTTTTTTGTAGCAATCTCGTCCGTGAATTTCAAATGTTGCTTCTTTATAACCACCAGCCGCAGAAAGAGATTCGTCGATAAGATGACAACTCCAGTTTTGCAAAACAGCATAACCTTTGTACATTGTTGCTAAGTTTTCAGCAAACAAAGAAGCTTCGTCTCCACCGGCACCTGCACGAACTTCGAGCATGATTTCATTAGGAAATTCATCTTCTATTTCATCAGCCTTCATAATAGCGTCCATTTGATCTAAAAGAGCTTGTTGTTGCTTTTTAATTTCAACTAAATCATGTGAGGCAAGCTCTTTCATTTCAGGATCATTAGCCATAACCAAAAGGTCTTGCTCTTCTTTTGCAAGACGTTCGTATTCTTCGGCAAAAAACCGAGTTTTATGATTTTCTTTATATTTAGTTAAATCAATGGACATACTTTTATTTTTTATTCAGGCAAATAAAAAAGGCGCTGGAATATTTTTATTCCAATACGCCTTCTACGCTATTTTTCGCTTGATTTTGTAACCTTCTTAGCTTGTCGAGCCTTAAATTTATCAACTCGTCCTGCAGTATCTAGAATCTTTTCATTACCTGTATAGAATGGGTGTGATTCACTTGAAATTTCAACCGCATATACTGGGTATGTTTTGCCGTCTGTCCACTCTGCTGTTTCAGTAGTTTGTACAGTTGAAGAAACAAGGAATTTTGCTCCACATGAAATATCGTGAAATATTACTGGTCGATGATTTTTTGGGTGAATCTCTTTTTTCATGGGTTGTATACTACTATAAAATCATTCTTGACACAAGAGCGTATATCATGGTTATCGAGAGATATGAAACAAGGGTGTATCCGGCATTAATCAAAAAATATTTCCAAGGTTTATTGTCCCAAAAAATGGCAGCTGTATGCTGTGGAAGTGAAAAAGTAAGCCAAGCAACAAAAGCTGATACAAAAGCCATAACAATGTCGAGGTTTTGGATATACCACACATCTTGAGGGATCATTGATGTCTGAGCAACCATCTGAAGAATCAAAACAACAAAGTTAGTCGCTGTAATAAAAAAGACAAGTAACCCAAGTGAAGTTAGGATGCTAAATAAAAAATTAAGGGCATATACTTTCGACATCCCCTTTTGACCCCCATTAGCTTTAGATTCTTCTAACATTTCAGGAGTTACTCCTTTAAGTCGAAGCCATGTTGTTCCAAAACCTTTTGGTGAATACCAAAACATTCCGATTGCATTTGAAACTATTGTTGCAAAAAGAATTTCTAAAATTATTTTAGTTGTTGACATAAAAATATGTTATCACAAAATAATAAAATTAAATAGTATTATAATGCTTTTTAATTGCATGCCAAATACTACTAAAAAAACTAGGAAGATACACAGTGATTGTGAGTGCTGCGGTTATGATAATAATCGCGTCATACGATTGTCGAATCCAGTAGTCGTCTTGAAGATGAAGCCACATACCAAATTCATCAAAAGCAAGTGCAAGCCCGATGCCATATAAAAATGCAAGAGGAGCATGCGTTGATTCTTTTTTAAAATTTAACAAGAGCAAACCCACAACAGAAAGAATAATGATTCCGTATGTTAAATGATGCACATGCACACCGCGAATTTCAAGAAAAAGTGCTGGAAAAAAATGCACAATAAAACGAGCAATAATAAATGTTGGGACAAATGCAGCTAGTATCCAAAAATTTACATCTTGTCCCCGTATTACGGCATGGAAGATTTTTGAGAATACCGAGATTTTGTTTTGAATCTCTTTTGTATCAATAAATTCCGAAGAATCAGTCATATACGCTATAATAACATTTATGAAAGAATTACTGCAATTTCAAACACAACTCAATATCACCTTTTCGCCTAAGCAATTAGAGCAATTTGAGCTCTATTATAAGACTCTGGAAGAATGGACTACTCACACAAATCTGACAGCAATAAAAGAAAAAGACGCTGTTATATTAAAACACTTTGTTGATTCATTAACTTGTCTTGCCTACATACCTGAAAAAACAAAAACATTGATTGATGTTGGTTCGGGTGCAGGGTTTCCGGGAATGATCATTGCAATCATGCGACCAGATATTTCTGTTAGTCTTTTAGATTCAGTGGGTAAGAAAATTGATTTTTTAAATGATGTTGCAAAAAGATTAGATTTAAAAAATGTAAAAGCATTACACGGACGAGCCGAAGACGCAGTGACAAAAGGAGGTCTGCGCGAAAAATTTGATGTCGTTACTGCACGAGCCGTTGCATTTTTACCTACCCTTCTTGAGTACACACTTCCACTTACAAAAATTGATGGGGTCTGTTTATTTCAAAAATTAAATAGTGAAGAAGAAATAAACAAAGGAGAAAACGCATTAAAAATTCTTGGTGGAAACATGGACTCAATTAATCCAATCGAAATTACTGGTTTAGAAAATCATTCTATACTTTTAATTAAAAAATTTTTTTCTACTCCTACAGAATATCCACGCGAAACAAGCTTGTTGTTAAAAAAACCTTTATAAAAAATTACCGTAGATTTTTTGTATTGATAAGTTCAAATCGAGAGTTAGTATCAAAGTTATCGAGTTCAGTTTTTTTGTGTTGTATAAATAAAAATGCATAAGAAGCAATAAGTACAGCGATTAATAAATAAAGTATGTCTTTTTTTGCCATTGGGTTATGCGCTGGCTAAACCCTTTTCAACAGCCTCAAAAAAATTATCTTTTTCACCGACTGCGTAAGGTGCTGTCTTTTTTGCAGCATCAAGTGTTCTTCCAAAAAACAAAGCGAGTTGCCCGTATTGATCTACAACTATTCTTTGACTACGGTTTCGTGCAATTTTTTCAAAAATTTCACATTGAGTTTTTGCAATTTGAAGTGATTGATATTGTAACCAGTGACGCTCTAAAAATTGATTATTGCCCATACCGAGTTGTTCGACAAGTGAATGAAGTGTCGTAATATCGGCACCCAACACAATTCGGGGTGCGTGTTCTAACTGTCCTTGAAAAGCTCCGTCTGGTGATTTAAAATACCTGACTTCGTTTAGTTTATTATTTCGTATTGCATCCGCTATTTTAGAAATTGCATCACCAACATGTTTTGATGAAAACGAAACATCAATACCAAGCGCTACGTTTGATGACATGCCGAGCTCATTTTTTATTTGAACAATCGCGTCTGTATGGTTTACATAATCATCATATTTACTTGCAACAACACTTTTTGCATCTTTTCCAAGCCATGCATGTTCATTAATTCCTCGATAAAATGATGCTTCGAGAACAACGGACATTTGTTTTCGTTTTTTATCTTCTGGAGATTTCCTCATTTGATGCTCAAAACCAATCTCCATTTCACGAGCTCTTTGAATATCTTTTTTTATAGAATCCTCAGAATACGGAGGATGATTAAAATCTAATGGATTAATTCTTCTTTTTTCTAAGTATTCCTGAGCCTTTTCAAAAACCTCTGGTAATTTTTCCCACTCACGCACTTCATCAGAACCAAAATGATCTAAATTTTCATGGTGTCGTTGTCGAAAAAAATCTTGAGGCATATATTTATACTGAATTAACTTTTTCGGTGATGAATTGTAATTAAGTTTCCATCAACATCTCGAATCATGAGCATATTACATGTTGGAAAATCCAGTGGACCCATTTCAATCCCAATATTATGCGCTTTTAATGTTTCAACCATTTTTGCCATATCATCAACTTCAAATGCAATTGAGGGACCGTCTTTTGAAGGTTTCCAACTGTCCATACAGCCAATAGAAAAAGTGTTTGAGCCGACAGAATATTCTACCCATGAAGAAGACCCTGCAAATGCAGGATCTGGAACCAACCCTAATACACCCTCATAAAACGCTCGTGCTTTTGTAATATCTGTTACTGGATAACCAGTGAATGCAATGTCTTTTATCATGTTTATATTCTACTACGTATTTCCCCTTCTGTATAAATCTTATAAAACAGATTCTCTTCTGTGTTTAATATAAGAAACTATAATAAAACTTATTATTATCATCAAAAACCATGAAGTAATTTTTTGAAAAGAGACAACATTCCATTCATGAATTTGATTAGGATATTTCCATGCACCAGTAAACGTTCCGATATTTTCTGCAATCCATACAAAAAATGCAGTTAGACCAAAACCAAGAAGTAACGGCATTTTAAATTCAGTTTTATGAGGAGTAAAACAAACCCATGTTCTAAAATACAGAACAGCAATTAAACACATCAAGATATCTCGAAAATCTTTTATAAAATGATTTGTAAAAAAGTTTAAATAAATTAGCACACACAACAAAACACTGTATGTATATTTTGGCGGATTAATTAATCTTAATTTTAAAAATCTCCATGCTTGTGTAATATAACTACCGATCGAAGAATACATAAAACCACTGTATAATGGAACGTTCATAATTTTTAAATACCCTGCTTCAGGATATGACCACGAACCTATCGCGGGATTTGTTTTATATATTTCAAGAATAAGACCGATGATGTGAAATAGAAAAATAACTTTTGCTTCTTGCCGTGTTTCAAGTTTGAAGACGAGTAGAAGTATTTGTATCGCTACTGCAGAAACAAATAACATGTCGTAACGATATATTCCATCAATATGAATATAATTTGATACGAGTAATAGACATAAAAAAAGCCCTGCAAATAAACTTGCTCGGGCTTCTTTTATTGTAAAATGATATATCTCGGTTAGAAACTTAGAAACACTCATTTATAGAGTATATCTTTATGCGTTAACAAACGTCAAAGCCTTTCCATGTTTTCCTCCTCGTCCTGTTCGTCCGATTCGGTGAATATAATCATCGTAGGTTGCAGGAAGTTCGTAGTTAATTACGTGAGAAACTCCTGAAATATCAAGACCTCGTGCCGCAACGTCGGTAGCAACAAGAACTTGTAATTGATGTTCTTTAAATGCTTTAAGCGCTCGTTGTCGTCGTGCATGGTTTTTGTCTCCGTGAATTGAGTCGGCTTTGATTCCCTTTCTAATTAATTCATTAGAAAGTTTTTCAACTCCATGTTTTGTTCGTCCGAAGATAAGTACTTTTGTACATTCTGGTTTAATCAAAAGATCGTGTAATAATTCGATTCGAACATCTCCTGCTTTAACTCGAATAACATCTTGATCTACGTTTTTAGATGTATCTTGTGTTTTAACTGAAATAGAAACTGGTTCATTTAAGAAATCTTTAATCAACACTTCAATTTCTCGTGACATTGTTGCTGAGAAAAATAGTGTGTGTCGATCTTTTGGCATTAATGCCATCATGTATTTCATATCTCCGATGAATCCCATATCAAGCATTCGGTCAGCTTCATCAAGAACTACTGATTTAAAGTTTGCAAGATTAATATATTTTCGTTCAAGTAAATCTTTAAGTCGTCCTGGTGTTCCGATCACAAAGTTATTGTGATATCGAAGCGCTTGCATTTGTGGTCGAATATTCGCTCCACCAACACAACACACAGAATAAATTTTCATTCCTTTTACAAGACCGTGCAATTCTTCTTCAATTTGAATCGCAAGTTCTCGAGTAGGAACCATAATTAATACTTGCTCTTTTGGATTTAAAATAACTTTGTTAATCAAAGGAATTAAAAATGCAGCAGTTTTTCCAGTACCTGTATTTGCAATACCAACAACGTCTTGTCCGTTTATGATATGAGGAATAACTCTATCTTGAATTGGAGTCGGTGCAGAATATCCTTTTGCAACAATAGTTTTTTTAAGACTTTCAGCAATGTTGAAATCGGTGAACATGTGTTCAGGAATAAAGTGAACCACCTCTTCGGTGATAACCGCTTTACTAATAAACATTGAAGTATCAAATTTTGCTTCTTTAAAACCTCGTCGTCCACCGCCTCTGTTGCCACCACCACTTCGTCCACCACCAAAACCACCTCGAGAAGATGAGCCTCCTCGGTATGATGAACCGCCTGATGTTCGTGGTCGAGTTCCAAATGATGATGAACTTCCACTTCGACTTCCGCTTGAATAAGAACTTGAACCTCCTCGGTATCCTCCACTACTTGAGCCACCTGAAAAAGATGAACTACTTGATGTTCGTGGTCGAGTTCCAAATGATGAACTTGATGAACTACTTGTTCGTGGAGCACTTGAATATGAAGATCCCGCACTTGCTGAGCGAGCCGCATACGATGAAGAACCAGAAGTAGATCGAGGAGAACTTCCTGCGTATCCACCTGATGTTCGAGGGCGTGTTCCAAATGATGATGAACCACCTACTCGAGGTTTACTTGAGTATCCTCTTGAACTTGAAGAAGAACCTGATCGTGGAGCTCGAGGAGCACCTGAACTAGATCCTTCGCTAATTTTTTTCTGAAACATAACTATAAAAATATTTCATGCTTTCCTTTAAAAAGTAAAAGCATGTGTGGTATTGGCGTCTAAGCCGTACCGTAATAATTCCTCTTAACTCTATGAGAGATATTCTTCGATAAGAATGAGGTTGCGTGCGTCCCAAAAACGATAATAATATCGTAAGAATATTTGAGCGCTTATCGCAATATGAGCGTGCGCAACGATTCTGAGATTCACTTAAAAGTATTATAGCATGAACTGATTATTTTGGCAAGAAACGGCCTTAATACTATTATATAGATATGAAAAAATACATTCCCCACATATTATTAGGTTTATACATTATTGAATTTATTACTCTTGGAATTCATCCTTATGATCGAAGCGTTTGGTATGCCGAAAATATGCCCATCTTAGCAATCGTTGTTGGTATTACAATTTTATATATTCGTGGAATTCGATTTTCAAATACTGCATATATTTTAATGAGTGTATTACCTATTTTGCATACAATTGGTGGTTATTACACATTTGAACGAGTGCCGTTTGATTGGTTTAATAATTTTTTTGGATTTAAACGAAATATGTTTGACCGTGTCGGACATTTTAGTGTTGGATTTTATGCGTTTGCATTATGTGAATATTTGATTAGTCGAAACTTTGTTTCGACTAAATTTTGGGCATACTTTACATCACTTTGTTTTATTTGCACGATTGCAATGACATACGAATTAATTGAGTGGCAATATGCGGT
>JAYTUJ010000017.1:0-2343 GCA_043744615.1 bacterium | reverse complement strand
GTAACTCGATGGATAACTTCAAAAAGATTTGCTGGGTGATCAAATAAATATGTTCCCGCAATAATATTTGAGTCTTGATTAAAAAAAACAATACTATTTCTAAAAAGAAATGCTGACTGCACTACATTATTATCCTCTAAATTTTTTGCAATGGTTGTTAGTGAAGTGCCTTTATCAATATAGATTAAAAACTTTGTCGCTTGTATCGGTATGCATATTTGATACAAAAAAATACAAAACGCAATTGATATTAAAAAACCGATGCCGTATAACGATTTACGAAACAAAGATTTTTTTTGAAAACCATCGTGAGGTATGTTTTGTTCTTGGATATTATTGATGTCGTGTTCGAATTCCATATACTATAATTCGAATTACATTGGTAAGTTTGCAGGAGCTTGTGATTTTTTTGCTCCAATACGTTCAAATGAAGGAGTTTTTGAAACTTGACCAGGAAAGTGATAAATTGTTGCGAGTGCTTCAGAACTCATAACAAAAGGGTGTTCATGATGAGTGCCGAAAAAATATGCTCGTTCTTTGTATTCGTGGTGCATATGTTCTTTTTGTGTGAGAATTTTTTTACCAAACCAATCTTGCCATGGATAATCAAAACCAACTTTGTTTTGGGTATCAAAACTATTGAGTTCAGCTGAATTAAATTGTCTAAATGAACCCGTAAGACCAGCGATATTTATGTCATTAAATATTTCTTTTCGAGCAATGTAAATCATCCGGATACCAGTATCAAATGCAAGTTTTGCAACGTTTCGTTCGATTGATTCGATTGTAAATTTTTCTCCTTTTGTAAGTGAAAGATCAGGAATTTTTAATTCCCCTACTTCTTTCGTGCCATCTTTTTTGGTAAGTTTTTTTATTTCTTCTTTTGCGGCATGTGTCCAGTCAACCTTCTCACCAAATTTACCATCTGGTTTTGGAGTTTCACTTTTATGCGCACGAACAATTATTTGTATCCACGCATACTCGTTTTCTTTGAGTGAACCTAAAAATTCAATAATTGGTGTAATGGGGTCAATTTTGTATTCTTCTTTTGCATCATCATCAAGATTAAAATCAACATATGTTTTGATCGGGTAATGAGAACTTTTTTTAAGTTTCATTGTTTGACCCCACATTTCATATTTATCATGATCAAGTGGAACAAGATCTACGTAATCATTTGATTCGTAAATTTCAATTTCAGGATACTGCGCGTATAAAGCAGATTCTATGATGTTTCGCCATTTTGAATGCATCCAGATAAAAAATCGAACTTCGCCTTCGATAGAAACAAGTTCGAGCGAAAACCAAGAACGCATTTTTCCAAGCCAAAGCCTGTCGATAAAAGTAGATTCTCCTTTTGTTTGGTATAACGAAGTTAAAAATAACTCCATAGATCGTGGAGACTTTACCATTTCTTTTGGTAAACGAAGCTCAAGTAAGATTGTTTGTTGTGAGTGTATCCAAGCGGTTCTAATGTAAGTCAGCCAGCTTCTCCAAAAAAATATACCTAATAAAACTGGAATTGAGCCGAGGATTATAAAAAATAAAAAAGGCAGTATCGGTGCTGCTACCTGAAGCATCGAATTTAGCAAAGAATCTGAAAAATTATCCATATAGGCTAAGTATAGTATATAGAGTAAAAAAAATATACTGGTTTATTTTTAATAAACCAGTATATTTTTTATTTCTTTTCAGCCAGATAGTAACGACCCTCTTTGTCTTTTTTAAAGAAATCAGGGTTTTGAAGGTTAACCGTGATTGTATTGTCTTTTACATAGCGTTCTTTAAGAACTTTCTCAACGATTTCTTCTTTGGTAAGTGGTCCGTGCTTTGAAATTATTTTTGTAATAACATCTTTTACAACTCCACTGATATAGCCCCATTCTGAAAGTGCGTATAAACCACGTCCTACAAGTACAAATCGAGAGTCTTTGATAAGTTCATTGTGTGTAGTTGCAACATGGGCTTTTTTACCAAACATTGATGCAATAGTTTTTGCAACTTCTTTAAAGTGAATTGGTGAACCATGTTTTCGGATTGCAAGATATGCATAATCTCTGATTCCTTTTGTTGTGATATTTGGTGAGTGAGAAACTCCCCATTCGCCCAAAGGGTTACGAGAAATCTTTTTTGAAAGCGAAAGCCATCGTCTTAGAATTTCATTTGTTTTGTATGAATCAGAAACTTCTTTGAGGTGTGTAAGAAATTGATTAATCATCTCTGATTCAGCAAGAAGATCTTCGTCCGAAAGGCTCTCATAAAGTTTTTTTAGAGACTCTTCAACTTTTTTAGTCAGAGTTTCGTCAATGTGCCATCGATGTTTAAAATGTTCGTCTTCTTTGA
>JAYTUJ010000016.1:0-9137 GCA_043744615.1 bacterium | reverse complement strand
TTTCTTTTTTTAGACTCTCAAATTGAGGAAACGAATCGACAATATTGTCGACTGCTTGTCGGTGCGCGTGTCGGTTTGCTTGTAAAGCTTTTGAATCGTGATGGTGATTAAAAACCTTTTCTTGTATAAAGCTAATTGGTGAAAAATGGTTTGATGTTTTTACTTCTTCTGCAATAGAAACTTTTAAAACTTCAACGGCTCTTAACGCGGCTTCTTGTAAAGGTTTTAATTTTTTTAAAATAAGCGCCATACTTTTTTCTGCGAACTCTCTTAAAAGTTCGGGCGATGGTTCTGTACTTACAGTGATTTCTTGTTTAGGTTCGGGTACATCTTTTACAGGCTCAGCAGTTTTGGATGCTTCTTTCGATGGTTCTGGTTCCTCTGGTGGTTTTTCTAGTGTTTGAGTTGCAATTTCTTGTTCGGCTTTTATTTCTTCTTCTGTTAGCGGCGTCAGAATTTTTTCTGGATTTTTTGTTTGTGCGCTAGTCTCTTTGGGTTGTTTAGGTTCTTTAGGTTCAATAACAGGCTTTGGCAAAGCTTCCTTTTTTGGCATGACACGATTTCTTTGAACTCCATTTATCCCGTATTTTTTTTCAAAAAGTGCAGCTGCTCGTTTTCGCAAACCATCTCGTTCGGGGAGTGCATTCAAAGATAATGCTTCGTTATGACCGAGTTCTTTGTATCCAAGTTCGATACGTTCTAATAATTCACTGACTTCAGAAGGTAATATAATTTGTTGGAATGCTTTTGTTATAGAGTTTACACCTGCTGTACCGTCTTGCTTTTTGTTTTCAGATATACGAGTAGCAGGTTTTCCTTTCCATTCTGGATCAATACTTGCCCCACCTCTTTGTTTTATAAGAGTAGCTAAGTCTTCAAGACTTTTTGCTGCTTCAAAAGGATAGAGTTGAAAATATCTTTCTTTTACATCAAATTTGTCAGGTAGGAGAAAAGCATCTTCTTGATTACGAGCAACTCGTTCAAGTTGGTTTATTAGCATATCTACTTCTTTTATATCTTCTTTATTTTCTTTCTCTCTATTTCTTTCTTTATTATCAGCAAAACGAGCTAAAATATTAATTATATTATCAAGACTTTTTGCTTTAGAAATATCTTTCTTGAGTGCTTCTAGGTCTTCTTTTCTTTTTTCTGCCCGTATCTTATCATCCGGGAACTCTAATTTTTCTGGTTTCCAGTTTTTATCAAACTTTTTTAATTCTTCTTCTATTCCTTTTGAATCAAGCCTTGCGGGTTCTTCGTTGGGGAATTCTGGTTCATAATATGAAAGTTCTTCAATATAGTCGTTAACCTTTTTATCCTCATTTTCTTTTTCTTTATGCTGTATATCTTTTTCAACAATAGCTTCTCTAATAGTAAGTTCTCTTAGTTTACTTCGGAGTCCATAAATATCAGGTATTTGAAAACTACTTACTTTTCCCGCAGCATTTTTTTCTAAAAGTTCTATTAGTTCAGCACCATTTAATGAAGGAATTTCAGCTTCTTCTGAGGATTGTTTTATTGTATTTGTTGCGTACAGTTGTATATTTTCTAATTTTTTAAAGTGTGAAAATATCTCAATAACTTGTTCTAAGTTTCCAGCACTTTTTATGTCACGAACGATCTCTTGTTTGTATTGCTTAAAAGTAGTATTTAATCTTACCTGTCTTGTCTCAGTGCTTTCCTGAAGTTCTTCTTTAGATAATTTTCTCTCCTCTTCATTTTTAGTTTGTCTTTTTCTAAATATCTTTTCAGTTGTTCCAACATTAGGATGATCTTCTCTGCGAGAAGATGTTTCTGACTTTTTTATTTTTAACCCCCTTTTTTCTTTTTGAGATGTAGGATTATAATTTTCAACATCTATAACTTTTCTTTTTTCTTTTAAGAAATTACTACCAAGACTTTCTTCTAGTTTCGCAGCCAAATCTTCTACGGGTGAGGGAGTAAGTTCTTCTGAATTTTGTGGTTTAGATGCTTGAGAGTCTTCAGACATAAACTGTGATAAAATTAATCACTATAAAGAGTATTATACCATGAAAACACCTCAAAGTACGTCAATAAATACTCGGTCTTCTCAAAACAAAAAAGAAGGATCTGAACAAATATTCTTTAAATCATATAACCAGCTTAATGCTGAGCAAAAGGAAGCCGTTGATTGTATCGAAGGCCCTGTTGTGGTTATTGCAGGCCCTGGAACAGGCAAAACAACGATGTTAACGCTTCGAATCGCTAATATCCTTCGGTTAACAGACACTGCTCCAGAATCAATTTTAGCCCTTACATTTACCGAATCTGCAGTTCATGCAATGCGTAAAAAACTAGCGAATACCATAGGTTCACGCGCATACTCAGTCGCACTGTTTACGTTTCATGGTTTTTGTAATGAAATTATACGAACCTACCCGGAATCTTTTCAGAGTATTATTTCTTCGTCTCCTTCAACTGAATCAGAACAAATACAGATAATAGAATATATTTTAGGGCAACATAATTTTGAACATATAAAACCATACGGAGATAATTTGTATTATGTATTACCGCTGCTTTCACAGATTAAACAAATGAAACGTGAATATGTGAGTGTTGAAAATTTTCGCACGATTATTGCTGAAGAAAAAAAAGCTTTTTCAAATATTGATGATTTGATATACGAAACAGGAGCACATACAGGAAAAATGAAAGGGAAGTATAAAGATATTGAAAGTCATATTAAAAAAGCTGAAGAACTTGTTTTGGTGTATGAAGCATACGAAAAAGAATTATCAAAACGAAAGTTGTACGATTTTGAAGATATGATTGTAAAAGTAGTGACCACACTTTCTTCGAATGAAGATCTGCTGTTGCAAGTTCAAGAGCAATATCAATATGTATTAGCAGACGAACATCAGGATGCAAATGAATCACAAAACAAATTACTCGAATTAATTTCTAGTTTTCACGCATCACCTAACTTATTTATTGTTGGTGATGAAAAGCAAGCAATTTTTCGGTTTCAAGGAGCTTCACTTTCTAACTTTTTATACTTTGCAAAAAAGTTTCCTACTGCAAAAAAAATATCACTCAAAGAAAATTATCGATCACATCAACATATTCTTGACGCGTCGCATGCACTTATTTCAAATACCGAACGGGTGATCGCTGAAGGGGACACTGATGAATATTCATTACGTATTCGATTAGAAGCAAAAAGCGATATTGCAAAAGCATCGATTGCTGTTTTGGAATGTTCTAACAGAGAAACCGAATTAGTATCTATTGCAGAACATATTAAAAAAGCTATCGAAGAAGGACAAAAACCTTCAGAAATAGCTGTTATTTTTAGAGATAATAAAGATGCAGAAGGTATTGCCCGAGCACTTTCGTATGTCGGAGTACCTTTTATTCAAGGAATACATAAAAATCTTTTTTCAGAACCAATTGTCTATACGATTGTACAGATATTAAAAGTGGTGCATGATGTTTCAAATAATGAATCTTTTGGAAAAGTTTTGTGTGCAGAATATTTTAAACTTTCTATTATTGATGTTTCTCGTATATTACAATACGTGTCTCGTAAAAGAGTTAGTGTGTATGAGGTTATCTCTTCGAAAGATATTCTAAAAGAAATAGGGGTTTCTGACATTAAAAAAATAGACGAGCTCGCACAAAAATTTAATGATTGGGTACGATTGGCAAAAAATACACCTGTTATTACTTTAGTTGATAGCATTATTAAGCAATCAGGGATTATTGAATTTGCACTTGGTTTGGTTGAGTTTGAAAAAGAAATTTCAAGTATCAGTTTATTTTTTAATCAAATAAGTTCAATTGTTGAACGAAAGCACGATGCTTTGCTTTCAGATTTTTTGCAACATATTAATATTTTAGAACAGTATAAAATAAAAATTGATCTGACTGATAAAAATACAACAGAAGCTGTTCGCCTGATGACAGCACATAAATCAAAAGGTCTTGAATTTGAATCGGTATATATTCTTCATGCTGAAGAATCAAAATGGAGCAATCGAAAAGGTAAAACATATTTTACATTACCAAAACATGTTTCACCACAAAGCCATATCGATGATGAACGACGGCTTTTTTATGTAGCGCTTACGCGAGCTCGAAAAAATATTGTTGTTTCATATGCAATTTCTGATAATGAAGGAAAACCAAAAATACCATCACAATTTATTGCAGAATTAACCGATACAAATGTTACGAAAGAATATATAACCGAACATAAACATGTATTAGCGGTTAAACAAAATGAAAAGCAAGCGCAAGCGCTTGCTTTAAATAAAAAAGAATATTTCAATAATTTATTTTTTGAATACGGTCTTTCGGTAACCGCACTTAATAATTTTTTACAATGTCCTGCAAAATATTTTTTTACTAATTTATTACGATTGCCACAAGTACAACATAAGTCTGCATTGTATGGAACTGCAATTCACGATACGTTGAAAGCTTACATGGATGCATACAAAGTAGATAACGACATGTCTTTGGCACAAATTCTTTTGGTGTATGAACAACAATTATCTAAAAAAGCATTAACACAAAGTGAATACGAAGAGCTTTTAAAAAAGGGAACTACTGCAGTCGAAGGATATCTTGCGACATTTAAAGATAGTTTTTTGCGAACAGTTTCAACAGAGTACAGTATTCGAGGTATTGTAATACCTGTTATGCAAAACGATACTTTGTATGATATTCCATTGACTGGAAAGCTCGATAAAATTGAATACATTGATGACGTTCATGTTCGAGTATTTGATTACAAAACAAAGGCTCCAATGACACGTAATGAAATTGAAGGTAACACAAAAAGTTCAAATGGTGACTACAAACGACAACTTGTGTTTTATAAACTTATTTTAGACATGCAATCACAAGAACTCGGTAAACCAATTTCTTTAATTGAAGCCTCACTTGATTTTATTGAACCAAATGAAAAAGGGATCTATAAACGTGAATCATTTGTAATTACGGACGATGAGGTAAACGAACTTCGAAATATAATTGGCGTAGTTTCCCAAAAAATAATCGCATGTGACTTTTTCAAATCGACATGCGATGATCCAGAATGTGAATTCTGTAAATTAATGAGTGTTACTTCGTTAAAATTGTAATAATATTTTTTAGATATTCTGCAGAAAGTGAACCACTGAGTATAAACATGGTGTCAGTTTGAGTCCAAATTAAAGGATTATTTTCTGGTCGAACATTTGCAAAAAGTTTTGAGATTGCAAGTTTTTGTGAATCTGAAATTTTATTTTTTGAAACAACAACAGTGTGAGGTGTTCCTTGTCCACCTGCCTTGAGCCCATCTTGATATTGTTTTTCTACTTTTGCTTTTGTTTCACCTGATGCAACACACAAGTTAAATGCGTCTTTTGAAACACCTGCTTGTACTGCGATTTCCGGAAGAAGTTTTTGGTTAAAGCTATCGTTTGAACCTGTTGTTGCAAAAATAGTATCTATAAATTTCCAAAAAGCTGGATGACCACCAAGTTTGTATGCACATTCTGCAGCTTCAGCTTCAGGACGAGCTTTTTTATGAAGACTATCCAGAGGCATGTTTCGGTATACCCAAGAAACTTTTCCATCGTTTCCATAATCTTTTATTACATTTTGTAATGTCGCGTGAAAGATTCGGCAGAAAGGACATTCAGTATCAGAATATTCGATAAGAGAAATATCTGCTTTTGGGTTTCCAATAATATGATCATTTTGAGCATCGACAGGAACAACAGTTATGTTTGCAGTTGGCTGTGCATTCATAACCTTTGCTTCTTCTTTTTGTCGAGCTTCTCTTCCATTAAAAAAAACTGCTAATGCGATAAGTAATCCTGCAATAACAATAGCAATTGGCACCGCCAAGTTGTTTTTTGTTGCTTGAGGAATTTGATTTGTTGTTTGTGTTTCCATGGACGCAATTATACCATTATTAAAATTCAATTAAAAAGAATTAAAAAGGAAGACTAAATGTCATGCCCGCTTCTTCTTGTTTTTCCCATTCTTCGGTATGCATCACAAAGTCTTTTTTAACTGTACCGTCTTTGTATTTGAGCTTTTTATTTTTGATGGCGTATTCGTACACATCTTTTGTTACTTTTACGTCTTGCAAACAATATTTTCTGATTTTTTCTATTTCACCACTTTTCCACCAGGCAACTGCTTCAAGGCCGTTACCACTTTTTCCGGTTCCTAATGTTGCTTCGGCAATAGCACCTAAACCAATACGTCGCCCCAAAGAATCTCTAATCGTTTTTAGAATATCAATACTTTTTATTTTTGTCAGATCACCATGATAATATTTATTTAATAGGGGAATATCAAAATGGTCACTATTGAATCCAATAAGTACATCCGCTTTTTCAAAAAAAGGCCACATCATATTAAATTCTTCTTGCAAGAAACTATAATATTTGTCTGTTTCGTAATCGTATAAACCAACCAGTGAAATATCAAGTAATACAGGATCAGCTTTGCCCACATCGGCAAAAATATTTTTTGTTTCAATATCAAATACTACTTTACGCATACAATTTAGAGTGTTATTGAAGAAATATTTTCTTTGGTAAATGTTTGTTCTTCTTTTGTCGCTAAGTTTTTTATTTTAAATACTTGGTTTTTTTCTTCATCATCGCCAACGATAACCACGTAAGGAATTTTTTCTTTGTCTGCTTTTGCAATTTGATCACCAATTTTTTTGTCACTAAAGTTTATTGCTGTGTTTATATTTTTTGCTCTAAACATTTGTGCGAGTGTGGCTGCTTCATTAAAATTATTTTTTGAAAAAGGACAGACAAGAATTTTTGTTTTTGATTGACTCACCGAAGCGGGGATTAGGTTATATGTTTCGAGTACATCTTTAATAGTAACGTCGCCCATACCAAAACCAACGGTTGCAACAGGTTCTTCACCAAAAATTGAAAGTAAATTGTCGTATCGTCCGCCACCAAATAATGCTCGGGGGTTTGTAGGGTTTGTATCAAAAATTTCAAATACCGTACCTGTGTAATAGTCAAAGCCACGCACTAAATTTTGGTCGAATTTTATATGTATTCCTAGACTTTTTAACTCTGATCCAATTTTAGTAATAGTTTTAAAATCCTCATTATCTTTTATAATTTCTTGAAACTTTTCAAAAGAAATATCTAAAAATTTTTGTCCAGTTTTTTCTCCTAATATTTCATAAATTTCTTTTTTAAATGTTTCTTCGGTTAACTTTTTTTGCTTATCAATAAGTTTTATAAGTGTGTGAATTTTTTCATCCTCAGATATTTCTAGATACCTCTTTAGGTCTGTAAAAAATATATTTTTGTTTCCTACTCTAATTTCAAACTGCTGATCTTTCAAACCAAAATTTTTCATAATTTGGTAGGCGAGTGAAATCATTTCAACTTCGGCTTCAATAGTAGGAACACCAAATATGTCACAGTTAAGTTGAAAGTGTTCTCGAAGGCGGCCGCGTTGCGGCCGCTCATACCTAAAAAGATTAGGTATTGAATACCATCGAACAGGAAATTTAAGTTCTCGTCGTTTTCCTGCAATCATTCGTGCAACTGTCGGTGTCATTTCAGGTCGTAAAGTTACATCACGATCACCCCGATCTTTAAAAGAATATGTTTGTTCATTTACAATTTCTTCTCCAGATTTTGCTTTATACAATTCAGTCGGTTCAAGAATAGAAGCATTGTATTGACTATACCCAAAACTTTCTGCAGTTTTTGACCACACCTCAAAAATATAATTTTCAATCGCTTGATCTTCAGGATAAAAGTCGCGTACGCCTTTGTAGCTTTCTGTGCTTAATTTCATATACCTATTTTAGCCGACAGAGTGGTATATGACAATGCTGATTAATTGCTATTTATTACACCTAATATCATCACTTTAATTTTATTGACATCTACACCATTTTTATGATATAAAAATGCTTGAATTAAGGCCTCATGCCAAATAAGTCCTTTGAAACTGCATTGCAAAAGAATCGGATCAAAGGGCTTATTTGGCATGTCTCCTGAAAAACTAAACACACAACAATACAGAAACTCAACTACACAAAACTACTATGAGCGCACAACAACGTCATTTTTTAACACAGCAAGAAGTTCAGTCTCTTCTGGTTCCACAACCCTGTGCCTGTTTCGGGCCACGGCAAATTAATCAAGTCTTCGGAGTCCCAAAATTAAACAGTATTCTGTTTCCATTAGTTTCAACGGAACGCGATGAACTCCGGGGTCTTCAAGAACTCGACTTCGACCTTGTTTACTTTATTGATACTTACCCGTAAAGGCAAACCATTGACTTTGAAAGAGATGTATCGTGGGTTCGAAAACAAACTCGGTGCAGGAAAACTTCTTCATAATGCCGAGCAGTATCAGAAGGAAGATTTCTATAAAAAACAAACGCCACGGATAGGTTGGCGGTTTGTGAGCCGAGACGTTATTCCTGGATCATGTGGAAAGAACTATGTCGAGCAAATGCAACTGATTGCCGACTACGGCACTAATTGCTTTTTCAAGGGTCGCAAACCCTCAAAAAAATGGCAAGACGCTGTTGATGAGTGGAATGCTCAGAAAGCCGAACTCGAAAAGCTTTTACAAGAAGATTGGCAAGCGTGCGCAGCACGCTTAGCAACTCTCAAGCTAAACGAGTTTCGCGAACGTCCAGTTGAAGTTGTGTATCACAATATACTTCAATTTTACATTAATGGCACATACACCTTACCAAAGGTGTGGGTGTGGACAAACACGCAGTCTTCCAATGGTCCCTTCGTCTGCGTTGGTGGTTGTTACTCGCCTGGCGTTCGCGTCAGCAGGGGTTCTCCTGGCGATCGCGGCGACTACCTCGGTGTTCGGTTCTCCTGCAGTGCAGAAGACTTGGTTTCTTGAGCTTTGCTCTGTTGGAACCTTGTCTGTCTTTGGCTCGATGAGAGACAAAGACTCATACACACCTTTTGCTTCGCGGCGAAGGTGTGTATCTTTTTATAGTATAATTTAAGTATGAGTCTTTCAGAAAAACCAGATCCATTCTTTAGAAAAGAATTTTCTTCACAAAGTGAAGCTCAAAAAGATAAATGGACAGAGCATTTAAATACTAAGTTTGCAGGTAAAACATACACATTTCATTCATCTTTAGAATCTACA
>JAYTUJ010000015.1:0-9163 GCA_043744615.1 bacterium | reverse complement strand
AATATGCCCGTACACAAAATGTCCATCAAGTCGCTCTCCTATTTGCAAACTTCGTTCAAGATTAACTAACGTATCTTTTGTAAAACTTTTTGCAGTTGTTAACCCAAGTGTTTCGGGCATGTATTCAACATCAACAATTTTTTGTGATGTCTTTTGTTTTTTTTGTTGGGAAATATTTTTTATTGTTGAACAAATTCCATCAACAGAAATACTATCGCCAAGTTTACACTTCCATGATGTCGGAACGTCAAATGAAACAATTAAATTTTTTCCATTTGTTTTTGTCGATTGTATGCGTGAAGTTTTTTCGATGATTCCTGTAAACATATTATTTATTTGTTATCTATTTTTTCTTGATCTGAAACATCAGAAACATTGTGTCCACCAAATTGGTTTCGTAACGCAGAAACTATTTGCCCTGTGTAACTTGGATTTTGTTGTGATTCGATTCTAAACTGCAATGACTGTTCAATTATGTTTACGGGTACTCCAAGTTCTTTTGCCGTTTCAACAGTCCAAAGGCCTTCACCACTATGAGAAACTGTTCCTGAAATTCCTTTTAATTCTTCGCCGTTTTTTTCATATGCTTTTAGTAACCATCCAATTAACCGAGATTCAATAACACTTTGATGATTATAAATATCAGTTACGTTTTTTAAATTAATTCCTGATTTTGCTTTCATCACTGCAAAACCTTCTGCAATTGCTTGCATCATTCCATATTCGATTCCATTGTGAACCATTTTTACAAAATGCCCTGCCCCATGATTTCCAACGTGTTGAAACGCGTCTGGTGCAGACAAGTCAGTAAATAATTTTACGTACCTTGAATAATCTGATTCATTTCCACCGATCATTAAACATGCACCATTTCGTGCCCCCGCAGGACCACCACTTGTACCAATATCTAAAAAATTAATTCCTTCATCTGTTAATTTTTTTGCTCGTCGTTCTGAATCTTTAAAAAATGAATTTCCCCCATCAATAATAGTATCGCCTTTTTGTAGAAGTGGAATAAATTGTTCAATAACAGAATCAACAGCTTGATAACTGACCATCAGCCAAAGTGTGATTGGTAAATTATTTTCTTTTTTTCGGAGTTCAGAAATTAATTGTTCGATAGAATCAACAACAAAAATTCCTTGATCGGATGCAGTTTTTCGAAGTTCTTCACCTCGATTATACGCCACAACATCATGACCCCGCTCTTTCATACGAAGAACCATATTCAAACCCATTTTTCCTAATCCAATGTATCCAATATTCATATTCTTTATTATATACCTTATATGATGTCATCAATAACCGAACCTTTTGGGTATTTTATCAGTGGAATTTCTTTCCATGCATCAATAATAGAAGAAACTATTCGCCATTGTTGTGCAACTTCTTCGGTTGAAGGAAATAGTGTTTGATCGCCACGAATTGCATCAAACAAAACTCGTTCATACGGATCGGGGGTTTTTTCTGCAACCGTCACTTCTGTTGCTGATGTTGGTGGTGTTGGTGTGGGTGGTTTTTTTGCATACTCAAAAGAAAGTTCCTTTCGGTCGAGCGACATTTCAAATCCAGGATGTTTTGCAAAAAATTGAATTGAAATTCCCTCTCGTGGTTGAATATGAAACGTCAAAATATTTTGATGTGGCTCGTCATGATGTTCTGAACAAATACATGCAGATTGTTTGAAAAATACTTTTATATCAACTCGTGATTCTGAAAGCGCTTTTCCACTAGAAATATAAAATGGAACACCTTTCCAATTTTCATTTTCAATTGCAAGTTTTACTCTAAAAAATGTTTCGGTTTTTGATTCTGCGGGAATATGTAATTCATTTAAATATCCTTCGTACTGCGCTCGCGCAATATACGACAAAGATTCTGTGCCAGATTTATGATCAATGGGTAAAACTATTTGCGACAAAACTTCGGCACGTTTTGTTCTGATGGCTTGGGCAGAAAGTTCTTTTGGATATTCCATTGCAACGAGCGCCAACATTTGCAACATGTGATTTTGACCGACATCTAAAAGCGCTCCGAATTTATCATAAAAATCTCCGCGTGAATATACGGTATGAGTTTCAGCAAATTCTATTTCTACTTTTTCAATATGTTCTTTATTCCATAACGGTGCAAACATTCCATTTGAAAATCGAAATACAATAATATTTTGAATTGTTTCTTTTGCAAGATAATGATCGATTCTAAAAATTTGTTCTTCGGTAAACAACGCAGACAAAAGACCTTCTAATTTTTCTGCTTCTTGTGCATTGGTACCAAATGGTTTTTCTACAAGTACCCTGCTCCATGCAGATTCTTCTCCTTCTGACCCCGGAACACAAGGAATTGCTAAACCTGAAAGTGACAATTGTTTAAACGTAGTTTCATACAATGCCGGAGAAACCGCAAGATAAAATAATTTATCACTACAATAACCCCACACTTCATCTTGCTTTTGCATTGTGTTTCCGAGAGTTTCGTAATCAGCTAAAACATCAAGATTTCCTTGAACGTATGTTATTGTAGAAGAAAAAGATTCAACGACATCACTTTGAGACTCAGGAGATAATTTTTTAATTATTTCTGTAATGTATGCGCGAAAATCTGATTGACTATATTCGCGTCGAGCAAAACCAATAATTGCAAATCTTTTTGGAAGCATGTTTTTTTGAAACAAATCAAAAAGAGCTTTGCATAGTTTTCGACTAAACAAATCTCCGGTGATTCCGAACACAACAATGGTGAGAGGTTTATTTTGCATTACATTAATCTGCATTAAAAATTATCGTGATTCACTTTCAAGACGTCTTACTTCCATTTCAAGACCAGAAACTTCTCGACGAAGTGCATCGCGTTGTCGTTCAGTGATTTGTAATTCAGAAGTTAATTGGCGAACAATTTGAGGATCTTTGCCTCGAGCACTACCGACTTCTCGCATAATTTTGCCACATGCAAAGGCTTTGTCGGCTTCTTGTTTTTTCTTCAAAATTAAATCTCTTTTTTTCTTATCGAGCTCAACAAGTTTAAGTTGTTTTTTGTGAATTTCAAGATCACGTAATTGCTTTGCACGACTCAGCGATTCAGTTTTTGCACCCGCAATATACACACCATCTCGAGCTTTACCGAGACCTCCTATTGCTTTATTTCCTCCAAAGACTGACATATGCTTATGTTACCACGATTAGCTTTTAATATGAGAACGGTAATATTCAACAGTTGCCCCTACTTTTTTAAGTGGATTGAAGATATATTGAGGGTCAAATAATTCTTTAGTTTGTTTAAATAGCTCAAGTGTTTGTGTAGAAAACATTTTATTTAAAAATGGTGTTCGAGAAATTCCATCATTATGTTCTGCAGTAATTGAACCATGATATTCTGCAACAAGACTAAATACTTTTTCAGAAATCTCAATAATTAAATCAGCGTGTTTTGGATCTTTAAAATCTATTAAAGGAAATATATGAAAGTTTCCACTACCTGCATGCCCTGCAATACTGTAGGTTAAATTATATGAATGCAAAATATCATGAAGCTTTGGCAAAAACTCGGGTAAATATTTTGGTTCAACAACAACGTCTTCAATAAAAGTTGCTGTGCTTTTTCCAGCACTATGTTTTCGTAATAAGTTATAACTTTCACGTCGGATGAGCCAATACTTTTCTACGTTCTTTGGACCAACGGCTTCGCGTGATGCAAGATTAAACTTTTTAGCAATCGCTTGAACTTGTGCAACTTTTATTTTTAATTCTTCTTGAGTGTCGCCGTCAAACTGAATAAGCATTACTAATTTTGGATATCCATTTTTTAATGCCATCAAAAACTCAGGGATAAATTTAATTCCGAGTCTTATAAAATCAATCATCTTTCCACTATGAATTAAATCTGGAAAATATTTTACTGCCAATCTAATTGTAGCTTCATCGTACGATTCAAGACTAATTGGTTTTAGAGGAAGGATCTCATTTACCAGTGGAGCAATTGGTAATAAATCGGGCAAAAAGATGACTGCCATTCGTGATTCTTTAGGAAAATGAATGAGTTCAAATTCAATTTCAGTCACAATACCCAATGTTCCTTGTGAACCAACAATAAGTTGTGTGAGGTCAAAAGTTGTTCCATCCCAGACATACCACAATGCGTATCCGGCACTATTTTTTGCAGTTGTTGGTTTTGCTTTTTGAATTTCTTCGTATGAAGCAGAAATTGATTCAAAAAGCTTTTTATATAAATTCCCTTCAAACTTTTCTTTTTCGTCAGATGAATTTACTTGTGCAATCTTTGCATCGAGTTCTGTTTTTGAAAGTGGTTTTACTTCGTATTCTTCTGCATTTTCAAAAACTACTTTGAGTCGCTTAACAAATTGTCGTGTTTGTCCGTAGGTTAATGTTTTTTCTCCTGCAGAATTGTTTCCCACCATTCCCCCAACAGTACAAATCATTCGTGATGCAGGATAGCATGGAACAAACATTCCTTTTTTTAGAGTTTCTTTTTCAAAATCTCGATAAAATGTCCCTGGTAATACAGTGACTCGATTCTGATTAAATCCAATAACCCCCTGAAAATATCGATTCATATCAACAATAATTGATTCACCGATTGCAGCGCCTGACATATCTGTTCCAGCAGAACGGGGTGTTAATGAAAGTTTTTCAGTCTTTCCATTCGCAACATATTCTTTATTTTTTTCTGAAACAAATTTTACTAACGCTTTTACGTCTTCCGTATCTTTTGGAAAAACAATTACTTGTGGTTTTATACAAAGCACACTCGCATCAGTACTATATGTAGTTCGAGTTTGCTCAGTATCGTCTACTTCCCCTTTTATAATTGTTTTGAGTTCTTCGGTAAGTGTCATTCTATTTTAAAATTATACTTAAAATTAAGCTATCATATTAAAAACTTTTAATTTTCGTTCGATTACTTCTTGCATATATTCTTGAGCTTTTTTCATTGATTTATATGGAGCAACTTCGCCAGTATTTTCTGCAAAAGATTCTTCAACACCTTTTTTAAAAGCAACTCGAAGTTCTGTATTCACGTGCACAATTGCAATTCCCGCTTTGATCGCTGCCTGTACTGTTTCGTCGGTATTTCCTGAACCTCCGTGTAAAACTAAGTTTGCTTCGTCTGTCCCCGACTGATCTGCAAAAGCTTTTAACGCATCTGAAATTTCTTGTACCCGTCCGGCATTAATTGCGGCTTTTGTGTATCCAGTTACCATTCCATGAAAACTTCCAATTGCGGGTGCGAGTAAGTTTACACCAGTAGCTTGTACATAATTTTTAGAATCTTCTGCTGTTGAAAGTGAACCAATATCAAGTGCAACACCTTCAGGCACAGCATCAAGAACTTTTGAAGACATTCCGATGTATCCGATTTCTGCTTCAACTAAAATTTCTCGTCCTGTTTCTGCGGAAACTTTTTGTGCATACGCAACACATTCTTTTGCATTAGTAATATTTTCTTCCATACTAATTTTTGCACCGTCATAAATTACTGCATCGAAACCCGCATCAATCGCTTCTTTAACTCGCCCAACAGAATATGTGTGATCTGCATTTAAGAAAACGTTTACACCCATTTGTTCACGAGCAACTTTTACAAGCGCAACAACTTCTTTGACACCAACAAAGTCTCGCTCACCTTCTGAGACTCCAACAATAACAGGAAGATTTAATTTTTTTGAAGCATTAACAATTGCATGAAAGCCTTCTAGATTTGAAATATTAAAATGTCCTACTGCAACGCCGTTCTGTCGTGCATCTTTTATTGTTTGTTTCAGTGTTTTCATACGAATAATTGTAACATACCTTACCAGTGCATAAATACCTTGAATCTTAAAAAGAGAAGTGTATAGTTAAATTTGAACCTACTGAAACTCTTACTATGAAAACACTCGAAACGCTCATTGAGCTTGTCCTAAGCATTGCAACTGGAGTGATTCAACTCTTCTCCGACTACGTTTGCTTAGGCAAAATCATATACGGAAAGTAGTTTACTACTTTCCAAAAATCAACCGACGCCGATCCTCCCCCAGGATCGGCGTTACGTTTTTATGTACCTTAATTTTATACATGCTATAATTTTGGCATGCAAAATACAGAACAATTTGATTTTATCGCTATCGGCGATGTGGTTACCGATGCCTTTATCCGAATAAAAGAAGCGCACCTTACTTGTTCAATAAATAATGACAATTGCGAAATTTGTATGAAGTTCGCAGATAAAATTCCTTACGAATCAGTAACTATTTGTGCGGCCGTTGGAAACAGTCCAAACGCAGCAACTTCTGCCGGACGCCTTGGACTTAAAACAGCATTGATAAGTAACCTTGGTGATGACAGTTATGCAACAGAAGCACTTGAAACATTAAAATCAAATAATATTGATACTCGGTTTGTACAATCTCATGTGGGAATGAAAACAAACTATCACTATGTATTATGGTATCAACAAGACCGAACTATTTTAATTAAACACGAAGACTTCCCTTTGCAGTTTCCAGATGTAGGAAATCCAAAATGGATTTATCTTTCTTCACTTGGGGAACACAGTCTTGAATATCATAAACAAATTGGAAAGTATTTAATCGAACATCCTGAAGTTAAACTTGCTTTTCAACCTGGAACATTTCAAATTCGATTTGGAACTGAAGCAATGAAAGATGTGTACGCTCGAACAGAAATATTTTTCTGTAACGTTGAAGAAGCTCAAAAAATATTAAATGTAACAACTCGTGATGTAAAAGAATTGGCACAAAAAGTTATGGCACTTGGACCAAAAATTGCAGTTATCACTGATGGTCCTGCTGGAGCATATGCATATGACGGAACACAAATGTTCTTTTTGAAACCATATCCTGATCCAAAACCACCGTTAGAACGAACTGGTGCCGGTGACGCATTTTCTTCTACCTTTACTATCGCAACTATTTTAGGAAAATCTATTGCCGAAGCAATGCAATGGGGCGCAATTAACTCGATGTCTGTTGTGCAAGATATTGGAGCTCAACGAGGACTATTAACTCAAGAAAAAATCGAAGAGTACTTAGCAAACCGACCATCTGACTGGGAAGCTGAGGTAAAATAATATATCATATATTGTATGGAAACTTCTCAACCACAAACAGCTTCATTTTCAGAGGAAGAATTTGTATTTCGACACAAAATAACTGAATTACTTGCTAACGCCGAAATAAATTCAGCACTAAAAGAATATGCAAATAAACTCCTTAACATGGCTCAAGGAGAGTATGTTGAGTTAAGTATATATGCTGAGTTAGTATCAGAATACTTAAAAAAAACATGTGAGCAAAGAGAAATTGATGCTCTTATACAAGAAAAAAGTCTTCAGTATGATTTGTTAACAAAAAAAGATACCACGTATTCTGATGTAGAAGAACTTCAAAAAATAGAACTTGAGAATCACTTAGAAAAATTGCATCGAAAAAGAGAAGTTGCATCGGAAGAACTTTTATCTATCGATGACGCAATACAAACAGAGAAAAATAGACTTCTTTTAAATAAAGAGACCACAAATATCGCGTATGAATTTTTAAAACAAGAAAAAGGAATACTAGAAAAAGAGTTGGAAAAAATACCTCAAAAACTTATGCCTTCTGGCCTTAATTAACCTAGGGCTTAATATCAATAAGCTTTTCGTAGAGTTTTTTGACTTGTCGTTTAAAAAATATTTGTGCAATAATATTGCGAACAAATATAAGCCCTTTGTTTTTAATATTTAAAATCTTAACAGGAGTGATTGAAAGTTTTTGAGCTAAATCAACACGTTGTTTTCGGCGAGCTTGAAAACGTTTTAATGCGTCAGTGATTGCGTTTTGTAATACAAAGCTTTTCTGTTTTTCAGACAGAGGACGTTGTGGAATTTCTCTGATTTCGCCATGCTTTGCATGGCGAATCATTCGTTTTGTTTTTTGAGTTACCCGAGAAAGTGATTGGGTGATTTCTTGTGCAAGAACGTATCCATCTTCAATAGCCATACACGCACCTTGGCCTGCGGTGGGCGGCACAGCATGTGCCGCATCCCCTATTAACACAACTCGTTTTGTATACCATTTTTTCATCGTCACACTTGTAAAAGGATAGAAAAAATAATTTTTAAGCGAATGAGGAAGATGGTCGACAATATACGAAAGTTTTCCTGATAAATCTTTTAACGCATCACGAACTTTTTGAGTACTCTTTTCTTCCATAATCATGTTTTTCTTTTCAGAAATTGGCATGCTAAACAAACAAGCTTCGTGACGCTCTGATTCATCGGGATAGACTCCGACTCCCCAACCGTTTCCCCATACTTGATATAATTCATGTGAATGTGGAACCATGTAGGGAACCCAAAATAGCCAACCCCCTCGGCCCAAAAACTTTACTTTTGCTTTTGGAAACATAATTGACCGCACCTGTGAATTAACTCCGTCAGCACCAACAACGAGATCAAACATGTCGCGAGACCGATCATCGTAGGTAACCAAAACTCCATCAGAATTTTCTTCGAGTGCATTAATACTTCTTCCTAACATTAAGTGAAGGCCTTTTATATTTTCGCGTAAAATATTATGAAGATGCGGACGATAAATTTCTGTTGGATATCCGTGTTCGGCATGAAATGATTTTATATCAATTTCAGAAATCTTTTTTCCTGCAGAATTATAAATATTGTATGAACGAATTTCTTTTCCACCTTTTCGAACCGCATCACCAAGACCAATTAAATCAAGTACGTCGAGTGCGTTGGGCCAAAGTAATAATGAATATCCGCGACGTCCGTAATGTGGACATCGGTCAAGGAGGGTCACGTCGTGACCCTCCTTTTTTAAAGTTCGTGCCAACACGAACCCTCCTAATCCCCCACCAACAATAAGAACTTTTAATTTAGGAAGTGTTTGAACATTTGATTGATGTGTATGTATTGCTGACATATATTAAATTTATTATCTCGACAAAACTTTTTTCACCGCACGTTCAATATGTGTTTCTCCCATTGCATAATGTTCTATAAGTTCTTCTGGTGTTCCTGATTGACCAAATGTATCATGCACTCCAATAAATTCAATTGGTACTGGTTGTACTTGAGCTAAATATTCTGCAACAGCGCTTCCCATTCCACCGGCAATTTGATGTTCTTCAACAGTTACGATTCGGTTAGT
>JAYTUJ010000014.1:0-33064 GCA_043744615.1 bacterium | reverse complement strand
TCCAGGATTACAACCAATCCCCCAGTCGATTCATGCCGATGTATCACATAATATAAATAGTGGCGCAGAAGAAAGAAATGCGTATCGAACTAGTCAGACGAACCAACACACAGAACAGTCATCGACATCAACAACTGAACAAGTGCAACAAAATAATTCTCAACAAGCTGCCACCGAAGAAACTCCCGCAACCCAAGCAAGTCACACTGCAATAAAAATAATTTGTGCAATTATAGGACTCGGAGTTATCGTTTTGATTTTTAAAAAGGTAAATGAGTAAAAGATTTTAATATTCTTCTTGAGGGTCTAATTGGTAGCCAAGCGCGATTGCATAATTTGCTAAATAAAAATGTGCAAGTTTTCTAACTTCTTCAGTCGGTTTACCAAAGTATTTTAATATCTCTTTCATTTTTTTAAGGGACAAAGCATCTACCATTCTTTCTTCTTCTATAACGTCTGCCTTTTGTAAATCTGTCATTAAACTAAAGGCTCGTCTTTGAAAAAAAGTATAACCGGTTATCCGACGATCTATCTCTTCTTTACTTTTGTTTTCGCTAAATGCTGCATGATTTAATTCATGTAGAAGTTGAAAAAGTCCTAATTGAGTATGCAAAGGTGCACCTGTTTTAACCAAAACAACTTTTGAAGAGTGCTTTGTACTAGCTTTTATTTCATTATCTAAACCTTTCTTACTCTTTACCAAATCTATTGGGGAATTTATAAAAACTTGAGGTACTCCAGTAATATCTTCTGGAATTCTTATCTCTGTTTGCACCTCACGACCAGAATCTTTATCTTTCTGTGAAAAAGAAAAAACGAGTGAATTTATATGTAACAAATTTTCTTGAGTTGTATTTTTTACACAATCAGATTCAATTCGTATTGTCTTTCCTTCTTCTATTTCTATAATTTGTGTGTGTTTACCTTCTTTAAGTTTTTCAAATAATGGTTCTCTAAGCAATTCAAAGTTTACTCCAACACTATTAACATCTTCGTGTGCATTACGAATATAAGTTATTAAACTCGCTTGAGCTTTTCTTTTTGCGTACTCTTCATCATTAGTAATAGACGCATCTGGGACACCCATTTTTTCCATATACATATGTGGTAAAAACTCTTTCATATACTTATGATATAATTTTATGCATGACACTACAAGAAATAATCAAAGGAAGTATTAAAGATGCGATGATCGCTAAAGATGCGGTGCGTTTAACAGTGCTTCGAGGGCTTTCTACTATGTTTACAAATGAACTTGTCGCAACAGGCAGAACTCCTCAAGAAATTTTAAATGATGAAGAAGTATTAAATTTAATCAGACGAGCTGTAAAACAACGAAAAGATTCTATTGAGCAATTTATCAACGGAGGCCGACCAGAACTTGCAGAAGATGAAAAAGCAGAACTTGTGATTCTTGAAGCCTACCTACCACAATTGATGAGTAAAGAAGAAATTAAAAAAGTTGTTGAAGCAAAAAAAGCTGAAATGGGTGAAGTTGATAAATCAAAGATGGGACAATTTATGGGTGCGGTGATGAAAGATCTTAAAGGAAAAGCTGATGGCGCTGATGTAAAAGAAGTCATTGAGTCTTTGTTTGCTTAGTTTGTTTAACTTACTTAAAGTTTTTTAAACTCGAGACACATAAATAGTGGAATTTCATTACGTGAAATATTTTCGGCTTGTGCGCGTGGGCCCGAGTCACTTATTTTATGTGATACCCATTCGTGCATACCAACAAGACCAAACTCTTTTTGAGCAAAAGTGTTTACGTACTCTCCTATCGGACGATGAAATGAATAGGTGTATTTTTTGTTGAGTTTATTTTTTTCTCCCGGAGTCATATCAATTTTTGCATTGATTGGTGAAAGATATGTTTCGATACGACGAAATTGTTTGTTTGTGGTTGTATCAAATCCCCAACTTGAACCTAAAGGAATTCTAAATGCCGGATGATTTAAAACTACTACTACCCGACCGCCTTCGGCGGTCACCTTTTGCAATTGTTCTACAACTGCCGACAAATCTTTCATATTTTGCAAACACAAAACCATCAACACCACATCAAATTTATTTTTTATTTCTTTTGCGTGTGAAATTTCTTCAGCAGCAGAAACAATAAATGTAATGTTGTTAATGTCGGTATCTTTAGCATCCGTTTGATTTCGTTTTTGAGCAATTGCAATAAGCTCGGGTGAAATATCAGCACCTGTAACTTGCGCACCCATATGCGCAAGTGCACGAGAAAAAAATCCTTGACCACAGCCCAAATCAAGAACTTTTTTGCGCTGTGGACTTTGGAAAGTTTCGCCAAATATGTTTATCAGGTTTGGCAAAATAACTTTTGCTTGAAACGAATCAGGGTCAGCTTCGATAAGCTTATCGTACCAGTCGGCAACGCCACCCCATGAGGTTTCTTGAGAGTTTGAATTCTTCATATACTTATATTTTTTTAATGCGTCTTTTTAAAGTTTGTCGCACCGAAGCAAATTCAGACTCTAACTTATCGTACGCCTTTTTAACGTTAGGGTCAGAAAGAATTTCTTTTTTAAGTTGTGTATAGCTTATTGATTTCATTATAGGTGAATTATATTACATATAGTAATATATTGCTCATGGCCCTATCGTCTAACGGTTAGGACGGAGCCTTCTCAAGGCTTAAATCAGAGTTCGATTCTCTGTAGGGTCACATAAAAGAGATTTTGGATATTAAATGAAGCTCAAAGATAGTAGAATATAGTTTATGTATGCTGCGCATCTGTTATATCTCAAAGAAAAAGGTATTGTTTGGTTTAATCCTTCTTACGGCATAGTAGGTTTTTGGAAAGAGTACTCGATACTCGCTCAAAAGATTACTGATCGCAAAGTTCTATGGGTACATCGAGATTTGAAACGTGCTAAAGAGATATACTGTATTTCAACGATTGCAATGACACTTGCAAAACAAGATGGAAAAAAGTGGTGGATAATCAAACCTAGAGAAGACCCTCCTGATGGGGTTATAGGAACAATCGTAGAAGAAAATGGTATTCCAAAAATGCATGTACGTGAAATAGAAGTTGTTGAACATATTCATGGCAATTTACTTGACACTATTAGAGCAAAGTTGACTAAAAAGCAGTATGAGAAAAATACCGTCCTCGTTTGTTATATTTCTGAGGGTGGAACTTTCGATCTAGAAAAAGAGTCGGCAATAATCATAAAAGAGGTCACGAGCCTTGATCATATTTTCTTTGTATTTATGGGTACAAAGCTTTCTGATATACCACTCAATGCGTCTAACGAGGAAAAGATGCGTGCAATGTGTAAGATTTCATGCGTACAAATCAAACCTGTTTATTCTTTTTCAAGTATAGACATTATTGATGATTGTCAGGACTTTCGGGATGGTAAAGAGAGAGCATTCTTTATCTTTCAAGGTCGAGGGAGAGGAAAAATGACTCCTATTACTTTGGAAAATCCACCTAAGCTTTTTTAATATGAAACAGGAAACAAAATCTTATATCCAAATATACAACAAATATCTCGGTACACTTTTGCATTTCAAAGATATTATTGGCAGGGGTTGCTTAAAGCTCTCTTTCAAAAATAAGATTGATGGCTTTGTAAAAATGACCGATATACCAACGACATTGCCTGTACCTACCAAGCTAACTGATCCAATGAGCCTTGATATATCTTATAAGTTCCAAGACTCACTTTTAGAGGTGAAGAAACTGATTAATGGAAAGATCGAGCGTGAGTTTTATAAGATACCTTTACCGATCTCAAACTACCTGTTTATTATCAGGATTAAAGATTGGCACTTGCTTGATGATGTTGAACAATCTGACAACCCTCTCGTACTTACGCCACCAAGCGACAGCGTTGCAATCACATTCTCTTTCACTGCAGACAACGGTCTACCGTTCCAAACTCCGCAATATTATTGTGTCGAGGGAATGGGTGCGATTAATTTACCTGAAATGCCATTGGGTCAGTTTTGTATTGGCATTGGTGAAGATAAAAATCCTGATCCTGATAATGACTTTCTTTTAATGTGTCCTAACAAAAAATGAAAACTTGTATTTATTGCAAAACTGAAGATCAGTCTGTTTTCAAAGGTGTTGAACATATGATCCCGCAAAGTTTCGGTAAGTTTGGAAGTGATACTCCAACATTAAAGAATGTTTGTGATAGGTGTAATGCTTTCTTTGCTAAAGAATTAGATCAAGTGCTTGCACGGGATAGTTGGGAGGGTATCAATCGGTACAAGAAAGGTATCAAATCAAGAGAGCAACGACCATTGAAAAGATTGAAAATGAGCTTAGAGAAAGTACCTGAAATGGGAGATTTTGGCGGTTTAGTTTTTCAAGGTGTAGATAGTAGTACAGGTAAACTACTACCCCCAAAAGGACAGTTTCAAATCAAGAACCTTAAAACTAATGAGTTTGATGTTTTCTTTTTGGGCGAAATAAAAGATGTAAAACTTGATGATGAGACATATGGTAAAACTAACACTCGTGAGACAAAAATCTTTGCTTTTTCAGAAGAGGAGCATGATGCCGTGCTTGAAGAAGTGAAAATAATAATCCCTACCTACAAGATCAAAGAGAAGTTCTATCCTCCGTTTATGGAGGGTAAAAAAGATGGCGATACAGTAGAGCTTCCTATTTGGATTAAGGGAACAATCGATAATCCTATTAAGCGTGCCTTAGTAAAAATCCTAATAAACTTTAGTGACTATTACCTTGGCGAAGAAGAAGTACTCAAACCTCAATGGGACAAGGCACGAGATTATGTAAGGATAGATGCCGAGCCAACTATGGGAAAACTAGACACTGAACCTTTTTGGAGTGAAGAAACAGAAACGATGCGTCTAATGAATAATAGTTTTAATATCCGTATCGAAAATGATAGGAAAAATGTGATTGGAAAAATCCAAGTCTACAATCATTACACTTACACTTTTATTCTTGCAGAAAATCACAACATTCCCCCTAACAAAGAACGAGCGATGCGATTTACAAAAGGTGAAAAACCTTTCATGGGAGAAAAACGAACAATAGAGTAAATATGGAAAACCAACCAGTAAACAAAAAGTGGTACACAAAGAAAATCTTTTTAATTCCTATTGCTGTCGCAGGTCTATTTGGTCTTGGAAATATTGATAACTCGACTCCACAAGGTGTATTACATAATTCTGTTGTCGTCCCCGTTGTACAACAAGCACAAATTACACCGAGCAGTATTTCGGTTAAAGCAAAAGAAGAGATTCCCCAAAAAGATACTACAAAATCTCCTACTATTCCGTCGCCGTCCGAAAATCTTTCAAATAATAATTATTATACAAATACCGCGGGTAATGAGGTACATTCCCCTGCATATTCAAATTCTGTTCCAATAGGTGCTTCTGCCGAATGTAGAGACGGCACATATAGTTTTAGCCAAAGTCATCGAGGAACATGTTCACATCATGGTGGAGTGTCTACATGGTTACGATAAAAATTTATTAAGCCCACAAAAACAAACCTAGATTTTCTTCATAAATTATGTTATTTTTCTATCGGATTAATCTCTTGGCCAGTAACTAAGAGAGTCCTTTTATTAAAAATGAAAATCACTGCATATTTGGTTATTCAAAAAAACTATGGAATCGCGATTAGTGCTTCTCAAGATCCTGATGAAATTTTGGTGGGATGTGAAGAATATAATCAAGAATATCATGGTGATGACTACTTATCTCAACCAAGAGACCGAACAGTTGTCACCGTTGAATTTGATGTCCCTGATTCAGTCTTTGAAAGACCAACTACTCCTGTTTTTCCAGCTAAAATCATTCTTAAGGAAACTTAAGCCCGTTTATCAACACAGATCTCGTCTGCTAGTTGGGACGGGCTTTGTGTTTGATTTTTAATTATAGAACTCCTCCAGATTTTTATTGACAATACTATATATTATATGTTTTAATATAAAAGGAAATTATCTTGTAAGCGTAAGCTAGCTAAACTAATAAAAAGGCTAAATCGCAGCTTACATAGTTGTGATTGTACAAGAGAAATCTATTCGTTCTATGAAAAATCGTTCCAAACTTGCAGCAACACTTGCATCCTTGATGCTAGTCGCCTCTGCTTTCAGCCAAAATATCACCGTCAAAGAGAGCGACCTCCCATCCGAAGTTCTCACCAAACTCAAGGCTCAACAGAAAGTGGAGCAGGTTACCCAAACCCTCTCCGCTGGCAAAGACTGGGCTGAGATGGGCAAAGCCATCGGCATTGCAACTCGGGAAGGTCTCTCGGCTGTCAGCGACGAAACGGCAAAGTTTGCCGATACCACTCCTGGTCGCTTCACAATGGCGATGATTGCATGGAAAGTCGCAGGAGAAGACCTTAAACACTTCGTCCGTGGTGTCATTGTAGGCATTCCATTTTTAATCTTCTGGCTTAGCCTCTATGTATGGTGGCTCCGTAAGATCTATTGCCAACGTAAAATCAAGAAAGTAGCATTTGTTGGCAAAGATGAAGAAAGGAAAGAGGAAGTCACTTTTGAATACCTTCGTCCACTCTCACTAGAGTATCCCAACACATGGCCTAGTGGAGAGGCGTGGGTGCCTACAGTGCTCCCTAACATCTTCTTTATCGGAGTCGCTTTCATCATCGTGGGATGGATGATTTTCTGAAAGTAAAATGGAACAAAATCCCAAACAACCCCGACAGACCAAAGTCTGCTCGGGGTTGTTTTCTTTTTATAATAAAGAATGTATTGAGCGTTAATTAATAATGTTATAATTACCCCATGCAACCAACAACAAAACCAAAAATTACTGCTCATGATTTTTTTATTCATACCAGTTTAATCGCCTTTTTGTATGTCTTTGTAATTAGCTTTGTAAACTTTTTATTAGACATAATTAATTATGCGTTTCCTGACCGACAAGATTATTATGTTGACCCGTATTCTTCTTCAATGCGACTTGAAGTTTCGATAATCATTGTTGTGTTCCCTATCGTATGTTGGCTTATTAAAACATTACAAAAAACTTTTATCGCATCACCTGAACGAAAAGAAGTTTCTTTGCGAAAATGGTTTATCTATCTTACCCTCTTTTTAACTGCAATTACCCTTGCGATTAATTTGATTGTTTTAATCAATACATTTTTAGGAGGTGAAATCACAAATCGTTTTATCCTCAAAGTTATTGCAATTGCACTGGTCAGTGGTTCACTATTTTATACTTGTTTACAAGAACTTCGCGACAAATTGTTTTCTGATATCAAAAAAATGCGTATGATTATGCTCGCAACAAGTGTTATTATCCTTGGTTCTTTAATTAGTGCATTTTTAATTATTGGAAGTCCTGCAAACATGCGAAATCTAAAAGACGATGCAAAGCGAGTGTCTGATTTACAATCAATTGAATACCAAGTTATCAACCATTATCAAACCGTATCAAAACTTCCACAAAATCTTTCAGTACTTTCTGACTCTTCTTTACAATCTTTTGTGGTTCCAAAAGATCCTTCAACAAATGCCGATTATGAGTACTCAATTATTGCCGCAACAACATCAGCATCAGCAACATCAAAACTTCCACAATTTCAATTGTGTGCAACCTTCGTAACAAATTCAGATGATGTAAATAAAAATGGTCAAAATTATTCAGCACCGTATCCTACTACTGCTATATATCCAGATCAAACTCAAAGCTATAACAACATCTCTTGGAATCACAAAAACGAACGAACTTGTTTTAACAAAACAATCGATCCAAACCTATACCCAGCTTTTGTGAAAGTACCAGCTGCGGTGACCAATTAAGGACTCATTATAAAAAAATCGAACTCCGCATTTCTGCGGAGTTCTCGGAGGCCGAAGCCCTAATAAACAAAGTATATATGCTGTAAAAAATAAAATCAAATAACTTGATAGAGTTCTAATTTTTCTTTAACTTTTTTCCAATTTTTATATTTTTGATCCAAATACTTCCAAAAGTTTTTGTTATGATTTTTATACTTCATATGACAAAGCTCGTGAGTAATAACGTAATCAATACAATCTTTTGATGTTTGTATTAATTTAGGATTTAAAAATATTTTCTCTTTGTTTAAAAAACTACCCCATCGCTTTTTCATTTCACGTAAACCAAGTATTGGTGGTTGTTTATAATCAAATCGACAAAGCATTTCTGTAAATCTATCTTGCAAAACAGATACAGTTTTGTCGACAAACCATGTATCTACAAGTTTTTTATTATGTCGACTGTTGGTAACATTTTTTGATGTATGAACAATCAATTGGCCTCGGGTAAGTAATACAATATCTTCTTTACCTCGCTTGACTACAAGTTTATATTGTCTTCCAAGATACAAATAACCTTCCCCTGACACGTACTCTTTCTTATAAACTTTTCTTTGATACTTTTTGAAAAAAGATAATTGTTTCTCAAGCCAAAACCATTTCTTCTGTAAAAAAACTTCGATTCGTGTCAAATCGGTTTGTGTTGGACATTTAACAATAATCTGAAGATCTGGAGTAACTGTGAGTGAAAGCGTTTTACGATCTTGTTGTATTAATTGATATTCGTATACGAATGTTCCGAAGATAAACTTTTTCATATGCAAGAAATAATTTATTAGAATAAATCAAAGTTATTTTCTGCAAGTTGCATCGCTGTATCGATTATAACTTTGATATGATTGTTTTCTATGTTTACCCCTTTCTCACCTTTAACTATATCGTATAGATAATCATCGATACTGTTTCGCAACTTACGTTTAACATCCATATTTTTATACCAATCAACAATTGCTTCATTCTTTATAATTGTAAAGATATCAAGAATAATAGAGATATAAACATCTTCTGAAAGATTTAATGTTTTAAACTCAGTCTTTAGATTACGATAAAAAATATCAGATCCTTTATGTTCAACTATCTTTTCTGGAAGTTCATCGTCTTTTTTATTTACTACATCATCTTGGATCAACTTCATTTGTTTTAATGCTTCAACATCAGCAAGTTTACCTAGTCGCATTTTTTGGAGAATTTCAAAAATCTTTTTAGAAAATTTATCGTAAAATTCAGGGTCAGTATCCATCTTTTCTGTAATAGTTCTATCTGTTTGCGCAGCAATAGCTTCTGCTTTTGATTTATCAGAGCCAAGTGTTTCAATTGCTTCCTCAAAAAGCTTTCGGTCGGTGATGTTTACTTGCTTAGTGAGTAGTTCAACACCACGAACATCTACATACTTATCAAGTATTTGAATTAAAGACTGTTTAAATTCAGATAAATCAACTCTTTCCTTATAAATTAAACTGGCTGACTTACGAAGCTCAACGAACTTTTTAAGGTCACGCTTATACATTTCCAGATGTTTGAATTGATGTACAAAATCTTGTAAGACAAAACATTCACTCAAGTTCTTTATAAATGCATTGAGTGTTTTATAGAACGTCTCTCGTTTCGGTTGATCAGCAAGAAATTTCAAATACACTTCATCGTCAGACGAGTTTTTTATTTCTTTAAAGATGTCATGAACTAATGAATAACTTTGTTCGAGTTCTTGAATCTTTTCGCCAACATCAATAAGTGTTCCTTTAATATCATTCTCATCATAATTACCGAAAAGCTTCATCGCTGTATCAATATTTTTGGCATTCTCAGAATAATCCATAATGTAACCCGCTGTCTTTGGTTTTTCTTTTTTGTTTTCAAATAAACGATTAACACGAGCAATTGCTTGTAGAAGATTATGATCACGAAGATCCTTTGCAAGGTATAAAACAGTGTTTCGAGGAGCATCAAAGCCGGTAAGAAGCTTGTCGACAACAATAATTATCTCGATGCCGTCATCTTTATATTTAAAACTCTCAACAACATCTTTTTCATATTTATCAACACTGCTATGATTTTTGCGAACACCGTCAAGATATCCAACCACTTCTTTTTTGTGTAGATCTTCTTCATTACCATCTTCGTGTTCGTCAGAAATAACAACTGCCGTACGAATCTTCGCACTCGCTTCAAATGTTTTCTGAAATAAGACGGCTGAATATTTTGACGGGGCAACGATTTGAGCCTTGAGTCCAGTACCTTGGAAGTTTGCAATAAAATGTTTTTCAATATCGAAAGCAATTTCAACAATTCGATTTGGATTACTTTTGATAAGCTTAGATCCGACAAATTTTTGTAATTCTTTCTTTTCTTTATCGTTTAAATTCTCAGTGATTCTTTTTACCATTCTATCAATCTGTTCACTGTTTTGAACAAGATCAACATAACGACCTTCATAAATAAGAGGAAGAATAATATTATCAACCAATGCATCGTCAATTGTGTACTTATCAATATATCCTCCAATCTTTCTCCTACTTTCTTTGTCGTCTTTCATAAGTGGAGTACCGGTAAATCCGATATAACAAGCATTTGGAATAAGCCGACCCATTTCAAAGTTAGCTATGCCATTTTGACTTCGGTGAGCCTCGTCGATAAGGACAAAAATATTTTCATCGGTATCAACAAACCCTGCACTTTTTTTTGCAGCTGATTCAAATTTTTGCACAAGAGTAGTAATAACAGAAAGATTTTTTTCTTTAATAAGATCAATAAGATGCTGACCGCTCGTTGCTTGAACAACTTCTTTTTTGAGATTACAACTTTTAAACGTGTCTTTTATTTGCTTATCCAAATCTCGACGATCAGTAACAATAATCACACGAGGGTTTTGAATATGAGGATCTTCAATCAGAGCTTTTACAAACATCACCATGGTAAGTGACTTGCCTGACCCTTGGGTATGCCATACAAGGCCACCTTTTCGGCGAGTAATACCTTGCTCAGTAGTCTCTTTTTCTTCGACACGCGTAAGCATTTTATGAATTGCAAAGTATTGCTGATATCGTGAAAGTTTTTTTACTCCGGCATCAAAAAGAATATAATTTTTGGTCAAATCCAAAAGTCTTTTTGGTTCGAATAAAAACATAACTCCACAATCTTGCTCGGTAGGAATTCTGTCAGTTTTTTGTATATGACCATCTGTATACCCATTTAGATCTCCAAGAACTTCTGCGTATGTTTGAGGATCAATTTCCTTATGAATAAGACTTAAAAGCTTTTCGCTCAACTCTTCTTGGTCTGCACCTTTTTCTTTCCATACTGCATAAAACTTATGTGCTGTTCCAGTTGTTCCATATTGTAAATTCTTACCATTAGTAGCAATAAGAAGCTGAGTATAAGTAAAAAGTTTTGGGCAAAACTCTGATCCTTGATTACGATTCATCTGGTTGATAGCTTCTTTTACATCTACACTCGACTTTTTATTCTCAATCACTACAAAAGGAATACCGTTTACAAATACTACAATATCAGGTCGAATATCTTGTTTACCTGATACAGAAAACTCAGTGGTCACATGAAAAGTATTGTTTAAAGGATTTTCAAAGTCTATAAACCTAAAGTTCTTTGAGGCTTTTTTACCTCCATGATTTACCTTAATCGTCTTACCGCCACTTGTTGGCATAATCGTGTTATAGATTTTTTGAGCTGTGTCTATTAAACCTTCGTACTGAATATGCTCGAGTTCATCGATAGCGTCACGTACATCTTTCTCGCTAAATTTATATTCAGTCCCATCAATTTCATACCCATTTATTTGCATCAATTTCTCGGTAGCGATGTCTAACAGAATAAAATTAGATGTGTCTCCTCCACGCTGTCGTAAGGCTTCAGAAACAGAAATATACGTGTATCCCATGTTCAACAAAAGCTCTACAAACGGAAGTTGTGATTGTTTTGCTTCGTCAAAATTTAATTGATTGAGTGACATACTTATTTTAATAATTTCTTAACGCTATTATTCGCCTGAAGTGATTTCATTTGAGAGATAGCTATTTCATTTAGTTTTACTAGTCTATCTTTTTGACTCATTTGCATTTTGATGAATTCAGAATTTAGAGTTTCAAGATTAGCCAAACAAATAAGCTGATAGACATCAGAGTAATCTCGCATATTCCCCTCTTTGTTTTTATTTCTACTTTTCCAGTCTTGTGCCGTCATTCCAAAAAGTGCAACGTTTAAAACGTCTGCTTCACTTGCATATACCCCTACCGCACTACTTTTTGATAGTCTATTTGGCACTACAATATTTTCTTTGATAGCATCTGTGTGTATCTTATAGTTGATTTTTGTAAGATGTCTTTTTGCATCCCAACCAAGAGTAAGTCTTTCATTTTCTTCAACTTTCAGACGTTGAAATTCTTTAATTAAATACAGTTTAAACTCTGGACTAATCCACGTAGCAAATTCAAATGCAATGTCTTTGTGGGCAAAAGTACCACCGCCATAGCGTCCAACAGATGAGCGTATACCTATGGCTCCAGTTTTCTTGACCCAAGCAGAAGAAGACAAGATAAACCCATTGCTACCAGCCTCGTTTTTAATGTTATTGAATTCAATAACATTAAAATCTGGATTATGTAAGTACTCCCAAGCCCCCATAAAATGAGTAGTGTATTTAGTAGAAAGCCAGTTAGCTATAACAATACCCGTGTGTTCAGAATCTTTGAATTTTGCTATATCAGTTAGAGAAATATAGTCATTTTCTTTATCAGAAATATTCACATTTATAATTTTATTATTTATGTTGATCTTTTGTTTTTTCATACTTATTTTGTTAGCTTGGTTGATAATTTTTCTGGTGTACGAATTGTGCCAGTAATGAGATTGTTGAGGAGATACTTTTTTTGTTCTTTAAGGACGGAAAGTTTCTTTTGGAGTGTGGTGATTTCTTTATGTGTAATGGTAAGAATTTGAGCGATGACAGTTTGTTCCTTTTTTGATTCTGGAAATAAAACTTTTATGTTTTGTAAATCCTTAGGTTGAACATGTGGCTGAGCCCCACCAGATTGAAGTGAGTAGATATATTGTTGTTTTAATTTCATATAAAAATACAAGAAATCTATGTTCACCTCTGACTCCTGAATCCCTGTGCAGTCAGATACAAAAATTGGTTGATTATAAAAATCAACGTATCCAGCATACGCTCCAGAAGCACTAACTGTTATCGTTTTACCAATTCGATTACTTTGATTATGAAAATAAGCTGGTTGTTGACCCCCAGCAATCACAGGCACGTTTCCATCAGTAATATCTTTTTTTGTAATACTCTCTCCTTTTTTAATAGTAGATATTTCGCCTAACTTTTTTGTTTCCCACTTATCACCAAACCCTTTTAATCTTTTTTTACCAGTTAATAAATCTTCCATTAAACCTTTTTTTATTTGTTTTTTTGCCTCAATTTTTTGAATAAGTTTTTTGATTGATTCGTCCCAAGTTTCGAGGACTGAGACAATATGGTTTTGTTCTATGAGAGGTGGTAGATTAAACTTTATCAAGGAAATAGTGGTGGCTGAAAGACTTGGAACACCAGAAGCTTCATTATAGTCATACCATTTAATGGTATTAAATTTGTAAAATAAATATTTAGGTACAGAATTCTCTTTTATTTGACTATAAAATAAAGTATCTATCGTCCAAAAAGGAGTATCCATGTATCTAGGCTTGTCGATTGTACCCTTTCTACCGATCAAAACAGACGGTTTTGAATATAGTGCTGTATTTGTCCTACCAATAACTCCTCCAGTTGCAAGAATTGGGTATTTACCATCGATTACCTCAATCTCTTTTTGAGATTTACCATGTTTAATTACCAAACAATCACCAAGTTTTACTTGTTGCCATTCGGATGGAATATTTTTTTGTGGTTGGTTATTTTTCATATCTTTTTGTTTTAGAAACAGTATTAGAATATCTAAGTTTTAGATACTCCTAACTGATTCTAACTATCTTTCGTAGCCATATCTACAATTCAACATAATATAAGAATTTAACCCTTGTCCACAGACTGCTAACCTTTTCATTTCAGTCACATGGTTTTCTCCTGCACTATTATTAGTATATTTGTAAACACTAAAATCTTTAAATTCTACTCGTATAAAATCTAAACCGATTTCATATCGTGATATATTAGAATCACCTCCAAGATTTGCGTAACTTTGCATAACAATTTTTTATTAATTAATAATTAGTTTAACGACTGTTCAGTCGTAATTTTATAAAACTACCTATTGACTTTATCTTCTGATTTTGCTATATTCTTCATATCGGGCGCCCCTGAAGAGAAATCTTCGGGGGTTTGCTGTTTTATAGCCTTCTCTATCTTAGAAAAATCAATAAATACGAATTGTTCTTTGTTTGCTGATATAGGATCATAATATTTCTTACCTTTTTTATTTATTTTTTCTATTTGCTCAATAAGTCCATTCTCGGAATAATCAGTTAACCCTAGGCTTCCTCGATTAAATATAACGAATACTTTTTTGTTTTTCTCTTTAACCAAACAACTTACAGTTGAAGCAAAATCTCCGTCTCCAGAAAACAAAATTAAATTCTCGTACTTATTTATTTCTAAAATAATGTCTCTAGCTATTTCTGCATCAAAATCACATTTCACTTTTAAAATAGGCTTTTTTGATTCTTGCTTAAACAAGAAAAGATTTTGATCTATAGATCTCAACTTACCGTCAACGTCATTGAACAAATCAAACTGAGTACTGTCAATTAAATCTTTATGGTCGTACAAAGTATTTGAGATATTTGAGTTCGTAGATTGTATGTCGTTAAACAAAACATCCAAACTGTGAAGTATCGATTGAAAGTGATCTGCTTCCCGTATATCAATAGGTTGCAATTTTGATTTTTTTTGGACAACTTCATATCCAATAGATATTGCATTATCTAGTATTTTTCGTGACCACGGTTTATCTTGAATAAGTCCACAATAGAATCGTATTTGATATATCTCTCGGTAACTTTTCAAATAATCAAAAAATATCTGTAAATCAATCTCTTTTTGTTTATTCCGAATATTTGACCAGTCAATAATCACTAAAGTTGGCTTTTGGTTTAGATGAAATGAAAATGGTTGTCTTGGTTCTTCCATATAATTTAAAATTCAATAGCCCACCCATTGCGGGGAGTAAATATTTGATTAGTAATTTCCACATTCAGAATCTTGTCGACCTTGAATCTTCGAATACCTGCTTTTGCAATATCAAATCCAAAAAAAGCTTCTTTATCTGTCCCAACATCTCTCATACTATAAGGCTCTACCAATCTTGGTCCTTCATTTGAGTTGTCCATCTCAAGATATTCAATGGAGAGAACTTTTCGTGCTCGTGCTCCTTCTGTTATTTTATTGATGTTATCTTGTGTGTTCATATTTATTTAGTTTCATTATTCTCTTCTTTTGGCTCTGGTAATTCCAACGACTCAATTTTTTGAAGCTGAACAACTCCACTTAAATCACCATACATACCAACGGTATTTTTTATAACTTTTTGAATTTGTTTTTCTCGTTGAGTCCAAATCTTTTCAAAATATATTTTTTCTTTGTCGAGATCACTTTTCATACCAGAAAATGCCTCCACAATTGTTTCTATTCTTTGTTTAAATTCTGTGCCCGTGAGATATGTATACAACATCTCCATCTTTTCATCTTTTCCTACAGAGAGTGTTTTTTCTTTTGCTACTGTTTGAAGTGTATTTCTAAGAAGCTCTGCAATTGATACTGCAAGTTTTATATCACAGACCCACACTCCATCTTTATGAATAATTCCACTTGTACCTTGTGGCATAGTAGAGGTAACAATAACAGCTAGGTCTGCTTTTATTATTCTTTGATCCTCTTTCAACTTTTGTATCCATCCTTCAGTCCATGTTTTAGTCTTCTTTGATTCCCAGATTATAGTTCCACAAACAACCCCATTCATTGTTTTTACTGTCTGTATAACATCAGCCCCATTTACTCCTTTTCCAACTGGTAAGATATCGTCATAAATAAATTCATCTTTAAGAAGTTGTTCAAGAATTAATTCTTGTACTTCACCCTGAGTTTGTTGCGAGCCTTGCTCTAATTTTCGAGCAAGTTCATCTTTTACTTTAGTTGCATCAGAAAGTTTTTTGTTGAGCTGATCTATTTCAGACTGTTTTGCGTCTGTAGCTTTTTTCGAAGCGTCTTCTTCGATTTGTTTTCTTTCTTCTGCTAATTGGCGAGCTTTTTCTAATGCAAAAGATTCTTGTTCATCTTTGAATTTTTGCTTATCTTTAATGAGCTCTAATTCATTTTGACGAGCTTCTTTAAGTTTTATGTCCTTATCCGCAAGTTGCGATTCTAATAGTTTATTCTTTTCATCAGAAGCGATTTTATCTGCTTCTGTATCTTTTAGAACCTGTGCCTTTATTCTTGCTTCAATGCTAACTTTTTCTGCTTCTAGATTTTTTTCACTTTCTTTTTCGAATGATTCTCTTAAAAGTTTTTCTTTGTCTTCATATTCTTTCTTAATCTTATTTTCAATCTGGTGCGACAAAACATCATCTATCGAAATAGAATCTCCGCATTTTGGACAAATTATATTTTTTGTTTCGTCTTTCATATATTTATTTAATACCTAACTCTTTTAAATAAACTTCCATCTGCTTTTCCAACCGCTTTAACTCAGGCTCAAGCTCTGCAAGTTCTTTAAGATTCGCTTTAATATCAACAGGGGCTTCTTCTACAAACGTATCAACATATCGAGTAATGTTAAGGTTAAAATCATTTTCCTCAATTTCTTTAAATGTAACTTTCTTTGAAAACTTCGCAACACTTTTGCGAGTTTTGTAGGTCGAGTAAATCTTGTCGATATGTTCATCAGTCAAAATACTTTGTGCTTTTGCTGCTTTAAATTCTTTTGAAGCTTCGATGAAAAAAACATCTTTGTTGTTTTCATTTTCTGCACCTTTTTCACGCGAGCGATCAAGTATTAAAATCGCAACAGGGATACCAGTCGTTTGAAACAATCCTGCAGGAAGTCCGATGACTGCATCGATAAGATTTTCTTTTAAAAGTTGCTCTCGAATCTTTCCTTCAGCTCCTCCACGAAATAAAACACCGTGGGGCACAATAACTGCCACCCGTCCCGTCTTTGGTTTTACTGTTTCTATCATATGAGTAATAAAGGCAAAGTCTCCTTTATCTTTTGGTGGAACACCACGCCAAAATCGTTTGTATTTATCTGCATCTGCATGTTCAGCACCCCATTTTTTAAGCGAAAATGGAGGGTTAGCAACGATTGTATCGAACTTCATTAGATGATCATTTTCAACAAGAAGTGGATTATTAAGAGTGTCACCCCATTCAAGACGTGCTGAATCTTTTCCGTGTAAAAACATATTCATACGAGCGAGTTGGAAGGTTGAACCTGTTGATTCCTGACCATACAGAGCATAGTTTTTTGAACCAAGTTTTTCTACTTCTTCACCTACCAAAAGAAGCAAGCCTCCTGATCCACAACAAGGATCACAAATACGAGCACCTGCTTTTGGTTGTGCAAGTTTTGCTACAAGATGAGCAACACTTCTCATGGTGAAAAATTCCCCAGCTTTTTTTCCAGCATCTGCCCCGAACTTTTCAATCAGATACATGTACGAGTTACCGATGACATCATCTTTTACATCAGTGAGATCAATCTTTGCAAAGTCTTGTACAAGATTACGAAGCATCTTATTTTTTTCCATTATTTTTCCAAGTGAATCAGAATTGAAGTCTACTGAAAATACACCAGCGAGCTTTTCTTTGTTTTGGTCCTCAATGCGATGAAGCGCTTTGTTTATTTCTTCACCAAGGTTGTCTTGCTCGATAATCGAGTAGATATAATCAAACGATGATTTTGGAGGAAGGCAGAAGCGGTCGAGCTTCATTTTTTCTTCGATACGCTTTTCATCACCTGCAAACCTTTTTTTATATTGATCGTGTGCTATTTTTGATTTATCACTCAGATATTTCAAAAAAAGCATCGGAAGTACATAGTTCATGTAATCCGCAGCATTTAGTTGACTACGAGAAGAGTTTGCCGAATCCCAGAGGATTTTATTAAGGTCTTCTTGTGTGTATTTTTTAGTAGTAGTCATATTAATTTATAATTAAGTTAGTAAATGTTGCGTTGATAATGTTTTTTTGTAATTCTTGTTTTCTATTTAGTATCCGTTCTTGGTCGATAATATTTTCATGGAGGGCAATAATAGATTTCTGTGTGTATATCGAGGGTATGGGGATTTTTAAATCCATTATATTTTTTACCAGAATACTCTGCAAATAAGAACCGCCAGTAACAATCTGAAAAATTGCTTTTTGACCGAGTTCAGAATTAAGATATAGAGAAACATATTTTGGAAGAACAACAACATCTTTGATTCGAATCACATAAACTGATGATGACGGCATAACGTTTTTTTCATCTGCAGTAAAAAGCGCAGATCTAAATGAGCCAAAACCTGATCCTCGAGACACAAGTAAAATGTCGTTGTACTCCAAAAAATATGGCGTTCTGATTGATTCACCAGATACTTTGGTAAATTCAGAGACGTTTAGAATCTCTTGATTTGAAGAAATATTCTTAGCCTGAAGCACAAAAATAGCTCCGTTAATATCATTTTTGATAGAATCACGGAATGTATACCCTGAAACAATATCAGCTATTTCACTCAATTTCTTCTGCATGTAACTACTATACTGTAGTTTTTAATAAAAAGCTACTTCTTTTTCCACTCCTCATCTTGTCTCACTAAAACGTCTTTTGCGTCGTTGGGATTTTGTAAAATTGCTTCAAGAGCTTTTTCCATGCGTACTGATTGCGAACCTTTTGCAAGCACCACGTCGCCTGCCGTCAAAAATGTACTCAAAAAATTTCCTGCTTCAACTGAGGTTTCAAATTGAAATATATTTTTTTCACTCATACCGGCTTTTTGTGCACCATCGATAAAACCTTTTGCATGAGTACCGACAGCAACTAATACATAGACATCACTATTTTTTGCAGAGCTTTCGCGCGCAAAGCGCGCGAACAATTCACCAATTTTTTCGTGTTCTGAAACTGACTTTTTTCCTAATTCCATCATTGCACCAATACACGCAATTTTTCGTGGCCCAACAATTGTTTTGTTTATTGCCGAAAGCTCAATCGCATCAAGCGTTCGTATCGCTTCTGTCATGGCAACTGGCGAAGCATTGTATGTGTCGTCAATAATAGTTGTATTGTTTTTTCCATTAAGCAAACGCATGCGTCCTTTTGTTTTTTCGTATTGTTCAAAACCAGCAACAGCATCAATGATTGAAACACCTTCAGTAATCGCAACCGTAACCGCAGCAAGAAGTGGATACATGTGATGTTCGCCTAATGTACCAATTATTTTTATCGGAACACTACTGCCCGCGTACGAAACTCGAAACACAAAACCAATTGGCATTTTAATTCCGTCACACTCTTCATATAAAATTTGATAATGACTCCCAATAACATCGGCAAGCGCATGCACTCCGTAGCTAATTACTTTTGCATCTGTGCTTTTTTGCATACCCATTACATCTGCATCGTCTGCATTTAAAATTGCAATACCGTTTGTAGAAAGTGATTGTGGCAATGCACTTTTTTCAGCAATCAATTGTTCTCGTGATGAAAAAAATTCAACATGTACGGGAACTTCGCCAATTCGAGTAACTACTGCAACATCAGGATGAAGCCACGACACTGCATGTGAAATATCGCCCACTCGATCAGCACCAATTTCAAGTACTAATATATCTGGATATTTTTTTCGCGGCCCGTATGCTAAATAAAAACCATGCATAACATTTTTAATCCAAGCAGGTATGTCAGACCATGCATTTTGCATACCAAGTACAGTAAGCGGAATTCCGATTTCACTATTAAAACTTTTTTCACTTTTTCGAACAGTTATTTTTCCGTTTTTTCCTTCTTTGTTTTCTAATGCTTTTGAAAGCGATGCGTATATCACATCTTTGGTTGAAGTTTTTCCAACACTTCCGGTCACTCCAATGATTCGCGGTTTATAGCGTTTAATAACAGCTTCGGCTTGTATCTGAAGTGCGAGTGTGACTAATTTTTTAAAAAGTTTTTTCATATAATTATGGTGTTTTTACAGGTATCACTTTTTTTGTTGAAGTTCCTAAATCTATTTTTTTGTCTCCTCGGTCGGGCGGTACATGATAATAATTTATTAAGAATTTTGACATCTCGATAAATGGTTTTGTAAGGGTCTCAGAGGCAAATCCTGCACCATTTTTGGGATATACAGTATATATCAAAACCACAAATTGCGGGTCGCGTGCGGGAAAATAGCCCATAAACGAGTGCAAATAGCGGTCTTCATAGTATCCTTTTCCATTTGGTAATGCAATTTGAGCGGTTCCTGTTTTTGCAGCAACGGTATAATCAGGGTTTTTTACTTTTCCACCAGATAACGCATCATCAACAACCTTAATGAGCATTCGAGTTATTTCGGTTGAAGTTTCCGGTTTTAATATTTGTTTTCCTTTTTCTGTTGAAATTGTTTTTTCAATACCCGAACGATATATTATTTTTTTAACAATGTGTGGTGTTACCAAGTAGCCTCCGTTCCCGAGCGTAGCGAGGGCACGGATGGTTGCAATTGGAGTAAGCGCAATTCCTTGTCCAAACGCAGCCGTTACATATTCCAAATCTCGTGGACTCTTTAAGTTTGAAACTAAACTTTCTGATTCATTTGGTAAATCGATTTTTGTTTTTTCACCTAAACCAAAATCAAACATGTATTTCGCAAAGACTTGTTTTCCCATTTGCCCAACTGCAAATGCCATACCGGTGTTAAGGGAATGATTCAATACTTCTTGCATATTAATAACTCCTCGCCCTTTTTTGTCGTAGTTATAGACAGTTGCTTTATCATATTTTACAAAACCTTTGTCATCGTAGGTAGAATTTGCGCCAACTTTTCCACTATCAATACCAGCAGACATGGTCAGTGTTTTAATAATTGATCCCATTTCAAATACACTTTCAACTAACGGATTAGAAAATACTTTGACTGATTTTTCTTTATTAAATTCATTTGGATCAAACGAGGGAGCAACACCCATGGCATAAATTTCACCATTTTTTGGATTCATAATAATTGCACCTGTTTGATCAGAGTTCCATGTTTTTTGAATACCACCAATCATATCTTCAAGTGAAGTTTGTACTGTCGGTTCAATTGTTGTAACTACATCACCTTCAGAACGTTTGTCTTCGGTTAATGTTTGTTTTAAATTAGAAAATATTTCGGCAAAAAAGTTTACATACAAATTTTGAGAACTTCTTGAAAGCACATCTTCGTAACTTCTTTCTAACCCGTATCGTCCAACTCGATTATTATTTTTATCAAAACCAACAAATCCTAAAAGGTGTGACGCCAAAGAAAGCCCTGGGTAAAACCGCCATCGTTCTTTAGAAACATTCAAACCAACTATTTTTAATGCTTGAATTTTATTTGCTTCATCTTCGGGTAATCGATGCGCTAATTCTTCATAGGGATCATCTTTTTTATTAGCTTTATCAAAAAATTCTTTTTGGGTTAATTCGGGAACAATCTTAGAAAGTTCCTCCCATGTTTTTTGAACATCAACTAATGTTTTAGGACTGATAAAAAGAAGGTATCCTGTTTTTACACTTGCAGCAGTAACCAATTGTCCATCTTGAGTTTGAAAATAAATTGTTCCTCGATTAAATGCGTTTTGAGCAGGTCGAGTATATTGTCTATCAGCACGCTCTGCAAAATCATCATGATGAATGATTTGTAATGAATATGCTTTTGAAATTAAAACCAATCCAAGACACAAAAGAAAATACGACATTAAGCGTATTCTTGCTTTTGATATCTGATTCATTGAGAGAAATTAAATATTATCGATTAATTGAGACAGATCGTTTTCCAAACTGTTCATTTGATGACTGTACGAAACCTAATTGTCGGGCGCTATCAGGAGTAATTTTGTTTCGTAATGCAATGTATCCGAACTCAAGTTCACTAACACTTCCTTTGAGTTCGTTAATATTTGCTTCGGCGCGCTGGCGCGCCGCTGTCGCCATAATCGCTTGATTCACAAAAAGCATGTACGCGGCAATTAAAATACCACACAAAATTAAAAGCTGTGTGATTATTTTTTTGATTTGTAATTCTTTTGCAAATGTTGTCATGTTTTTTTATTTAAATTTTTTCTATTATTCTTAATTTTGCGCTTCGCGACCTCGGATTGTTTTTTATTTCTTCTCGAGTAGGAACTAAGGGTTTTTTAACAATCAACTTCCCTTCATCGTTCCGGTGTTTTTCTTTAAAAAATTCTTTAACAATTTTATCTTCAAGACTGTGAAAGCTAATGATTGCCATTCTGCCTTTTGGGTTCAGTAAATTAAAGCCTTTGGTGAGCATTTCTTTGAGGGCGCCGAGTTCATCGTTTGTTGCAATTCGGATTGCCTGAAATGTTTTAGTTGCAGGATGTGTTTTTTTGTGGTGATACCACTTTGGAGTAGCGTCTAACACAATCTGTACTAACTCACCGGTTGTTTTTATAACTTTGTCGGTTCGAAATATTTCAATTTGTTCTGCAATTTTTCGTGCAAAAGTTTCTTCACCGTATTCGAGTAATGCTTTTTGAATATCGGCAACAGGCCATCTGTTTAAAATATCGATGGCGGTAACTTTTGTTTCAAAATCTTCAGAAGCAAAGGTCATTAAAAGTGGTTCATCGTTTCGAAACGTAAATCCCCTTCCCGAACTATCAAGTTGATTTGAGCTTAATCCCAAATCGGCAACAATTTTATCTGCATTTTTAAATCCTGCTGATATAAGTGCCTTATCGATATTTCGAAAATTTTCATTCACCAGATGGATGTTTGAAAAATCTTTTAAATTTTCTTTTGCTCGGGCAATTGCTGTTTTGTCGAGATCAATTCCAACAAGCGATATCTCGGTCGCCCGTTGCAAAATCTCTTTGCTGTGTCCTCCATTATTAAGTGTGCAGTCAACAACAATGTCACCTTTTTGAATATCAAGACCGTCTATTGTTTCATGTAAAAGTACTGTCTTATGAGTTTGTGGAATTTTAGAAATGTCAGTCATGAGAAATTTTTACAAAACTCCAATTTCTCCTAACTTTTGAGCAAGGCTGTCAGCTTGCGTCATAACATTTTTCTTATACTCATTCCATGCAGTTTCATTCCAAAGTTCTACTCTGTTATGAACCCCTGCAAATACAACGTGTCCAGCGAGAGTTGCAAATTCCTTCAAAAAATCAGGAATTAAAATTCGTCCCACTGAATCAACGTCAACCTCGACTGCTCCCGCCAACATAAATCGGTTAAAACTTCGAGTATCAGATTGTCCGATACTTAAGCTCGAAAGTTTTTCTGCAATTTTTGTCCATTCTTTTATTGGATACAAAAAAACGCAGTGGTCCAACCCATGAGTGAGAACAACTTTTTTGCCAAGTTCCTTTCGGAATTTTGACGGAAGCGAAATTCGCTTCTTTTCATCGAGGTTATGTATGTATTCGCCGATGAGCATGGTTTTTATTGTGAGAATTAAGAGTTTTTTATATTTACCACTTTATCCCACCTAATAACATTTTATACCACTTGCTCACATAAAACAAATACGGTTATCCACTTTATGTGAAGGATTTTAAACAAAAAAGAAAAAGCCCCGGATGCTTCGCATCCGGGGCTTCTTTTTAAGTCTTTTTTAAAATATATAATTAAAGCAATTGTTCACCATTTTTGATTGCATGTGCAATAACGTTTGCAAGGTTGTCTAATTCCTGCACAACAATTGCCCTCATACTCTCTACTGAATGTTCTGAAGACTGCAATTCTTGTACATGCCTATCATAGACATCAGTTGGAATATCAAAAAATTTATTATGAGCTGCTTCTGTTAAAACTATTTCTTTAATTTCTTCAAGAGATTTTTCTTTTAAAGTTCCATCTTCATTTAATCTTTGTTGCATTTTTGCATACAAAGCATTTCGGTCTTTTTCATATGCCTCATTTACATTTCCTTCAAAAAGAGCTTCGGGGATAACTTTATTTAAATCCTTACCTTCTAAAAATTCACCTGTCATATATATTTGTGTTAAAAATAATTTAAATTTATAAGTTTACTTTATTACTTATCCTGCCAACTCGGCACCTTCGGTAATTTCAGTGACAATAGACTTTGTACCGAACACCAAAAAACCAAGGTGTTCGACGTCTGTAAAGTTTTTCAATTTTGTTTGTTCAATAACTTTTTTATCATTTGTTGTTTCAAGCATTTCTCGAGTAAATTCTGCAATTTGGATTTTTTCTCCACCAACTTTTTCACTAACTTTTTGTTGATATGCTTTTTGCAACATTTCTTTGAGAACTTTTGATGTTGCAACTTCTTTAATCAAAATTGCATGTCCGATATTTAAATTTATTTTTTTATTATCTGCAGTTTCGGCACTATCTTGCACAAATAGTTTTTCTGTTGAACGAGCTCCAAATGCTGCGGTTAAGTGAGCAACGGTATTCATTTTTTGCCATGGCAACATATTCGCTTCTTTGTTTAATACAATGATAGCAACTTTTGATTCTTTATTTTTTTTATCTTTATTAGAAAGTTTTTCTGCGCCTCCTTGACCATTACCATGATCATCTTTTGGTTTCATCAACGGAAACAATTGTACTTCTCGAATTGGTTTATCTTCAAAAAAAGAAAACAATCGTTCACCTGAACCGTATCCAAATGTTGGAGGCATGCCGTGTTCAAGCATTTCGACAAATTCCCATTCGGGCATCATTGCTTCATCGTCCCCTGCTTCAATTAATTTTTGTTGCAATTCAAATCGAGCCCGTTGATCAACAGGATCATTTAATTCAGAAAAACCATTGCCGGCTTCTGCTCCGGCTAAAATAAGTTGAACTCGTTCGGTTAATTCTGGATTATCAGTTTTTGCTTTTGAAAGTGGTGAAACTAATTTTGGATGGTTAATAAGCCACGCTGGGCCAGCAACTTGCTTGCGACAATATTTCCACAAGGCATCAGTTAATCGTTCTCGGTTTTCACCAACAAATTGCACTTTTAATTCTCGCAATTTGTTTTTCATTTCTGCTTCGGTTGCAGTCAGTACATTGATTCCTGTTTTTTGTTCAATAGTTTCAACATAATCGAGTTTGACCCATTCATCAGCCAAATCAAATTCAAAACCTCGTGCAGAAAATTTTGTTTTTCCGTACACGCCCATGACTACTTTTTTCATCATGTCTTCTACCAACTTCATACCTTCAGTATAGTCAGTGTATGATGTGTAAAATTCTAAGTTTGTAAATTCTTGCGTATGCTCAGGGCTTGATCCTTCATTTCGATACACACGTCCGATTTCAAATGTTTTAGGAAAACCCGCTGCCATTAAACGTTTTTGCCAAAGCTCACCAACAGAAATTCGCATAAACACATCAATATCAAAATCTTTATGATGTGTTTTAAATGGGTTTGCTTCTGCACCTCCTGTAGTGAGTTCAAGCGTTGGTGTTTCAACTTCAACAAAACCTTTTTCTAAAAGATAATTTCGAATCGCATTCCAAAAGTTTGCCTTTCGTTCAAACATTTCTTTAATATCATTGTTTCCAAGAATATCTAAATATCGTTTTCGAAATCGTTCTTCTTGATCTTGAAGTCCATGCCATTTTTCTGGTAACGGTAACAATGATTTTGTAAGCATATTCCACGACGAAACCAAAAGGGTGTGTTGCCCCGTTTTTGTTTTCATTATTGTTCCTGAAACTTCTACGAAGTCACCCGTATCAACAACTGATTCAAAAAAATTAAATTCTTTTTCTGCAAGTTCTTTTTTAAAAAGACCTTGAAACATTGCGGTGCCATCAGTAAAGTTAAAAAAGATAAGACCACCTTGAGAACGAAACGACATCACACGACCAACGAGTGTAACTTGAGTATCAGTATCACACAAAGAATCAAATTCTTTTTCAAGATTTAAAATAGTATGTGTTCGCTTTGAAATAGCAGGATACGGATTAATTCCAGCATCTTTTATTTTTTGTAACTTTTCGAGTCGAACTTTTCGTAAATCGTCGATATTAGACATATCTTTTGATACTACGATTATTTAATATCGATAACTTTATAAGAAACTTTTCCTCCGGGAGTTGAGAATGTAAATGAGTCGCCTTTTACTTTTCCAGTAATAGCTTGTCCGAGTGGAGATTTGTAAGAAATTTTTCCTGCTTTTGTGTCGGCTTCTTCTGATCCTACAATTTTATATACAATTTCTTTTTTGTCTCCTGTTTTGATAACAGTAACTGTTGTTCCAACATCAACTGATGTTGCATGATGTTGCACAACAATTTGTGCATTGTTTAATAAGTTTTCAAGTTTATTGATTCGTTCTTCTACACTGGCTTGTTCGTCTCGAGCTTCTTGATATTCTGCATTTTCTGAAAGGTCGCCAAGTGATTTGGCATATTCAAGATGATCCGCAACCTCTTTTCGGCGGTTTTTTTTGAGATGTTCAAGCTCTGTCTGAAGTTCCTGAAATTTTTCTTTTGTTAAGTATTCTTTTTCTGCCATAAATATGTAGTTTTAAAATTGATACTACGTATATACTATATCATGAATTACTATACCTCGTCAAAAATTTTTCCACATAAAAAAACCTTTAAAATGTAGTGTATTCTGGGGTATTTTCTTTCATCCATTGCAATAAATCAGCGAGAACTCGAGGTGCTCCGACTGAAACATTGTATGGGCCTTTTTCGAGCACGATAGCAAATGAATACGTTGGATCAGAATATGGATATGCCCCAACGTACCACGAATTAATATATTGCTTTCGTGAACCGAGTTCGGCGGTTCCTGTTTTTCCCATAACCTCAAGCCCTGGGATATTTGTTTGTGGTGCAGTACCATGCGTTACTGTTTGTCGTAAACCTTCTTTCACAACAGAATATGCTGACGAATCGATTGTTGTAATTTGTGTTGATGTTGCACTTCCTTCAAGATTAAATTGATTGCTGTGAAGCAACAAAGTTGGTTGAACTAAAAACCCATCTCGAACAATCGCACCAATTGCTCGAGCCATTTGCAATGGAGTTACTTGAAATCCGTATTGACCAATTGATGCATGATACGTGTCTCCGATTAACCATTTGTCACCTTTAAAGTTTTTTGCTTTCCAATCTGGATTTGGAATAACACCATCAGGACCTTCAAAAAAACCTGTTGTGCTTGAACCGAAACCAAACATCCGAACATATTTTTCAATTCGTTCAATACCTAATCCGGCTTGATCTTGAAATCCTCCACCGACTTCGTAAAAATAAACATCAGAAGAGTTTGCAATTGCTTGAAACATATTTACCCAACCGTGCGCTTTCCAGTCTTTAAAGATTGTCGGTTTGTCGGGAAAGTAAGGGTTTGGCACAGTCAGTGCACCACTACTAAATATCTTTTTATCAGGAGTAATGACGTGTTCATTTAACGCAGCGAGTGCCAAAAATGGTTTAATGGTTGAACCCGGGGCATACAATCCAGAAACTGCACGATCTAATAAAATTTTATGTGGGTCGTTGAAATAATTAGAGATAACTTTTGAGTTTGAGCCTTCTGTCAAAATACTACTGTCATAATCAGGGTTACTTGCAATTGCAATAATCTCACCTGTTTTTACATTCATCAATACACCAGCACCTCCGATAAAATCGGATGATTGTACATACTTTGCAAGAAGTTCAGAAAGTTTTGCTTGTACTCGAGAATCAATCGAAAGTTTAATTGTTTGACCTTGTTTTGGATCGCGAACGATTCCTTTTGAAAGCACGTCCCCTTTTACGTTAACTTCTGTAATACGAACACCGTTTTCTCCGGTGAGTTGTGTATCAAAATATTTTTCAACTCCATCTTTGCCTTCTGTTTTGTAAGAAAAATAATTTCCTGATTTATCTTTTTTTGGATATTTTACGTATCCAATAATATGACCGAGCCCTGATGATGTTGCATACACTCGATTAGCAATATCAGCTGTTTCTGATAAATCGTTCCATGCAAGTGGAAGATTTAGGCGATCAACAATTGTTCCTCGATTAGCAAAAATTGTTGCGTCTTGTAAGCGATTTTCTTCGGTTCGGATTGCATAATTTTTTCCTTCAATTACTTGTAATGAAAAAAGTTTTACGGCAAATAATAATGCACAAACACAGGCGCAAATATACAAAATAATAAGTGTTCTTTTTTTAATCGGAGAAACAATACGTCCTTCAAACTGATTTTTATTAAAATCAGGTAAATTATGTGAATCGAGAAAAATCTCGTCTGGATCAATTTGAATAATTTGTTTCATATAATTTTAGGAGCTCTATATTGTAAAGAAAGAATAAGAACAACAACATAAAGTAACGCAAATATAAGTGTGTAACTAAAAAAATGTATCGAAAAATTTTGATGATACATGCAGTCGAGCAAAAAAGGTGTGATAATTATTTCTTTAAAATTTGTTTTACACAACACAACAAAGGCAATGCTGAGTATTGCGATTACAGGCAATGTATATACACCGACAATACAACACAGCAATAAAAAAGATCTAACGAGAATTTGCATGAGCAATGGAGACAATTGATAATTCTTGGGTATTTACTCCGATTGAAATTGTTCCGCTGGTAAATGCTTGTTCGGTATTTTGTTCAACTTTTATTATTTTTCCGATTAACTTCCCTTCTATTGTAGTTACAACATCGCCTTCTTTTATTGGTATCGATTTTGAAACTTGTATAGTAAGTAGTCCGGTTCCGGCACCAATTGCATGTACTTGAATCTTTTTTTCTCCGATAGAAACTAACATATCGGTATCGGGTGTTGAAAATAATTTAACTAATGCCCCACCAAAAAAAACATCGGTGACTGTTCCGATACTATGAATTAGATCGTCAGTATCGGAATATGCATACACAGAATCATTAATTGCAATAATTTCTGTTGAAGGAAATGAAACCATCACATAATCGTACGGAGTATATGGAGGTTTTTTTATAACAGAAACAACAAGACCTTTTGTTGGTTGAAGATGCATTAATTGGTTCTGTTGTGACTTTACCAAATTATAATCCAAAAGTTGTGCTTCTAAACTTTCAACTTGAGTTTGTAATTGTTGATTTTTAATATCTAGTGCTTCTTTTGAAGTAAATGTGGTTGAAACCGAACGTATCCCCGCACCAACAATACGTTCGGTTTTCATAATTGGCATTCCAACTAAAAAAGAAATTCGGGCTAAACCTTTTTGAGCAATAATTTTTATACAAAAAAGAATTACAACAAAAATAACAACCGCGGTAATTCGCTTGTATGTAATTTCATAAAAACTATTTTTTGAATGGGATCTCATCATCGTTTGGTATTAAAGCTTCTTTAAAACCATCAATGTCTGCAAGAATAATTCCTGTTCCTCGAGCAACAGAAGTAAGCGGATCTTCACCAACATGTACAGGAATACCGACATAATCCTCAATAACTTCTCGAAGACCTCTGATCAGAGCGCCTCCTCCGACTAAATAAATACCACTTTTCATAATATCAGAAATAATTTCGGGGGGAGTAGTTTCAAGAACCTCTTTTATTGATTCGATAAGTGTATCAATTGACGCACCGATTGCTTGTCGAATATCTTCTTCAGTTACAATAATTTCTCGAGGAAGACCAGCAACTAAATCTCGTCCACGAACAGACATTTCGAGCGGTGGTTGCGAAGGAATAATACTACCGATGGTTAACTTAACTTGCTCAGAAGTTGTTTCACCAATTAATAATTTAAATTCGCTTCGGATGTAGGCAATAATATCTTGGTTTAATTTGTCTCCGGCGATTCGTAATGTTTTTGCATTTACAATTCCTCCGAGTGAAATAACTGCGATATCAGTGGTGCCTCCTCCAATATCAACAATCATATTTCCGGCGGCATTATTAACGGGAAGGCGGATGCCGATGGCGGCAGCCATCGGCTCTTCTACGATATACACTTCACGCGCACCTGCGTTGTAGGTTGCGTCGCGCACAGCGCGACGCTCTACGTTTGTAATTCCATATGGAACTCCAATAACAACTCGAGGCCCTATCATTTTTTTAGAATTTTCTTCAGCTTTATTTATCAAATATGAAATCATTTCTTCAGTAACTTCAAAATCAGAAATCACCCCGTCAACAAGTGGTCGTACGGCTCGAATATGTGTTGGTGTTCGTCCCAACATTTCTTTTGCATCTTTTCCAACTGCAACAACTTGCCCTGTTTTATTATTTACCGCAACAACTGAGGGTTCCGTAATAACAACTCCATGACTTCCCAAATACACAAGTGTATTTGCAGTTCCAAGATCGATACCAATATCGTTTGATATCATTGACATTATTTTTTGTTTTGCTTTTCGGAATCCCATAAATGAGTATATTATTTATTTCTGATAAAATCTTTTAATTTCTGTTGGAAGACTTTCATACGGTACGATAGTAGTTTCTTCTTTTGTTCTTTCTTTCCATTCAACTGAATTTGTTTTGTGATTTCTTTCACTCACAACAATCCGAAGTGGAATACCCATCAAATCTGAATCAGCAAATTTTTCACCTGCTCCTGCATCACGATCATCGTACAAAACTTCAAATCCTTCAGCAATTAATGTTTTATACAATTCATCAGCAGTATTTTTTACAGATTCTTCTTTTGATTTTATATACAAAAGATGAACATGAAAAGGAGTTACTGTTTTTGGCCATACAATTCCCTTTTCGTCTGCAAACGCTTCGGTAATCACACCCATTAATCGAGTAATACCGATTCCGTATGATCCTAAATAGACTGGTTTTTTAATACTATCTACATCGTTAAATACCAATCCCATTTGTTCACATTTTTCAGTACCGAAGGTAAAAATGTTTCCTACTTCTGCAGCAGTGTGTTTTGTAAAATCACTTTCTTCTGCATTTAATTTTTTAAGAGTTTCTGCATTCCAAACTTCTTCGTTAATCGCATATTTTTCTTTTGTGTGAACATAAATAGTATCTTCACCCGCTTCACACACAGTTTGAAATTCATGACTAAATTTATCAGTAAACACACCGCCCGATGCAGACGTAACATATGTAGTGTCTCCTAAGCCGACTCGATGATAGAGCTTCATATAAGCTTCGATTGTTTTGTTATAAAAATCCATATGTTCATTTTCTGTTGTAGAAAACGAGTACATGTCTTTCATCACAAATTCTCGACATCGCATGATTCCACTTTTTGCACGAACTTCATTTCGAAGTTTATTTTGAAACTGATGAACATACGATGGAAGATCTTTATAGCTCGTAATATGTGATCGCATCATTTCAACAATCGGTTCTTCGTGTGACCAACCTAAACCAATTTGATTTCCATTTTTTAATTCTGTCTTAAACCAAATATCAACTTTGTCATCACTCCATCGTCCTGTTTTTTCCCACAATTCTTTTTGTTGCAGAGTCGACATAATAATTTCTGTCGAACCAAGTTTTTCCATTTCTTCGGCAACAATTTTTTTGATTCCGTTTATAACTTTAAGACCAAGTGGTAACAATGAATACACACCCGCCATTTCTTTATGAATATATCCAGCCCGAATTAAAAGTATCGCATTTTTTGACAATTCATCTTTTGGAGCTTCATGCCGTGTTTTGGTAAATAAGTGTGTCTGTTTCATCCTGTTATTATAATCTATAAACAGAATAAATAAAAAGGAATAAAAAACCGACCCGATGCATGTGTGCACGGGCCGGTGTTTGGGTTTTTCAGTGTGAAAAGGTAAATTATGCCATTAGCTTTTAGTGAGCAGGTGGTTTTGCCTTTGGCTTGTTTGCATACTGGTAGAACTCAATCGCGAGTGCTCCAAAAACAAAAGTAGTGCCCCCTCCCATACAAAACTGAAAAAATTTTAGCTGGGGCACGAAACCAGAGTAAACAGCAATTCGGTGCCAAACCTCAAGGTTAAAGACGACATATCCGATCACCAAACCACTGATCAGCATAAATATTGGAATAAGGAGTTTAATCATAAAGTTGTTGAAGTTAGAGTTTTTTTCTTTTTTTCTGAGATCCGTCAGAAGCATTGCGATTCACTTAGAAAAGTGATGGCAATTTGTTGAGCCACTTTTTACACTGAAAATCAATGTACGGATTTAAACCATGAAATCATTTTTTAGACATTTTAGCAAGTTTGAAAATAAAAAACGTATATGCAAGACTTTTTAGACAGAATTTAAAGTGTTAAAAACCATATAAAAAAATAAGTCCCGCACCAACTCAAAAAAACTGAGTGGAGCGGGACTAAAGCCTAAGTTCTAAGAACTGAAAGCTACTTAGTCTTAGGAACTTTACGAACACCGGCAAGCAACCAGTGACCATGCAAACCATGCTCTTGCTCGCGGACATGCACCCCGTGCTTGCCCCCCCAATAGTCGAACGCGGCACAGCACTGCTTACCATTGACACCTTTCCAATGAGTAATATTTGGTTTTGTATTAGCAAAATTAGGGTTAGCTTCATTAAAAGCAGCGAGAGCAAATGGGTCGGGTTCGAGACCATGGGTCTTATACACTTTATCAAGATCATCGTTTGATATGTAACCCTGACGAGTGTATTCTTCTTGATTAGGCTCAAGGAATACAAGTTCTACTTCATCACCTTCGCCACGAGGCATCGCATCCACAACACTATGCTCCGTATATTGCATAAAACCTGTGGCTTCGATCGCCTCTTCTGGAGTGTGTTTGCGGTTTACTTTGACGGTGTATTCGATTTGTCCGCCGATCATTTCAGTTGCAGTCATAATCTGTGTTGTCATGGTGTTTTTTGTATATTTGTTTTTTGCTTTCAGACAGTCACAGGATTGTGAGTAGTCGTAGCGAAGAAAGGCCTATATATAAGCCGCTATTCGCTATGACCACTTGGGATATTCGCAAGTTTGTATCAAAGAACTATATATGTACCATACATTGAAGTATAGGTTTGTCAATTTTATTTTATACTAAATATTCTTCCTAAAAAAGCTTCAACACATCATGCACACTCACCGCAATCATCAACAAAATCAAAAACGCAAAACCGACGCCGTTTAATTTATTTGCAACCTTA
>JAYTUJ010000013.1:0-2472 GCA_043744615.1 bacterium | reverse complement strand
GCTTCTGTTGAAGATTGAAATATTATCTTGCCTCATCGAAAAAGAAGAATGGAACCAAATAAATAAAAATGTTCTTAAAAAATGGTTCGCATGTAGTTGGTTGTTTTCTCAGAATCATTTTCTGGAGACCACTAAATTCTTTTGGAGCAAAGATGCTTGGTCATTATTCAAGAACACGCAAAATATTTCTGTGCACATGCTACAGATTTTCACGAGTTTATTTTTCGCGATAGTAATACCTACTATCTATCTACTCGTTTTAGTCGCTTCGATTATTCCTTGTCTGATTTTCGGACTCATACAAGAAGTATTAGTTTTTCTAGATAAATTTATTGAGGCGTGCTTCTAACGTAAAACATACATGATCTCAAACACTTCTTGTACCACCCCATGGTACAAGAAGTTTTTTATTTCATGTATTAAGGTGAGTTTTTACCAAAACATATATTTTCAAAAGATTCGCGGAGGCTGTCGAGCCGAGCGGAAGGCAAATTTTTAGCAAAAAATTATGACGGTCTTTTGAAAATATATGTTTTGGTAAAAACAACAGAATGTTTTATACTTACCTCTACATGCCATTATTCTCTAAAAAACTTGGAATCGACCTCGGGACAGCAAACGTGCTTGTATATGTGCCAGGGCGAGGTGTTGTTTTAAACGAACCCTCAGTTGTTGCGGTATCAGAAACTGACAATAAAATTTTGGCGGTTGGTTTAGAGGCAAAAGATATGATCGGAAAAACCCCCGATAATATTATCGCGTATCGACCAATGAAAGATGGAGTAATTGCAGACTATCGAGTGACCGAAGCTATGCTTCGGTATTATATGGGTAAAGCATTAGGAAAGTGGAACTTTGTAAAACCAGAAGTTATGATTTCTGTTCCGGCAGGAGTTTCTTCGACCGAACGGCGTGCAGTAGTTGAGGCGGCAATAAAAGCAGGAGCAAAAAATGCATACGTTGTTAAAGAACCAATTCTTGCTGCGATCGGCGCGGGGATTTCTATTCACGAAGCAATCGGGCACATGGTTGTTGATATCGGAGGAGGTACCACTGACGTTGCGGTAATTTCACTCGGAGGAATCGTTGCATCAACATCGGTAAAATGTGCTGGAAACAAAATTGATGCCGCAATTGTTGATTACGTTAAAAAAACATACAACCTTGCGATTGGTGAAAAAACAGCAGAAGACATTAAAATAAAAGTTGGTTCTGCAGTAACTGTCGAAGATGAACTTTCTACAATGTTGAAGGGAAGAGATTTTATGACAGGATTACCTCGATCAATTGAAATTAAAACAAACGAAGTTGTCAAAGCGATTAGCAAAGAACTTCGCGATATGATTAAAGCGATTCGAGACGTACTTCAAGAAACTCCACCCGAACTTGCTTCAGATATTATTGACCAAGGAATTATTATGACGGGGGGTTCATCACAGCTTCGAAACCTAACCGAACTTGTGTTTAGAAAAACAGGAGTAAAAGCCTCGTTGGCAGAAAACCCTTTATTTTGTGTAGTTAATGGAACCGGTATTGCACTTGAACACCTCGATGCCTACAAAAAAAGTATTATTACAAAAAGATAATAATTCACAATTATTAACTGATATTCGGAAGTCCGTTTCTTTTCATCATGCACTTTTATTGATTGCAGGAAACAATCGAAACGAGATATCGGCACAAATTACCCAAGAGTGGAAAGAACTTTCTTCAGACCTTGTTATTGTTAATGTTGATCAGTTTACAATTGATGATGCTCGAGCAATTAAAAAAACTGCAACTGAAAAATCGTATCAAACGTACCGACTTTTTGTAATTAGTTTTTCTCGAATTACTGCCGAAGCTCAAAATGCAATGCTTAAATCAATTGAAGATCCATCATCTTCAACAAAATTTATTTTTGTCTGCGAACAGTTGACTGGATTACTACCAACTTTTTTATCAAGAGTACAAAAAATAAATACTTCACAACATTTTGTTGTCGACGACTCTGTATTAAAAGAAGCAAAAGAATTTATTGACGCACCAATTAAAAAACGATTAGCGTTAGCAAAAACCTATGCCGAAAAGGTGAGCGATGAAAAACTTTCTCGCAATTATGTTGCTCAAGTTTTGTATCATATAATTAGTATGCAATCAGTCCGAGACAAACAAACATTAGATTTGATTGAGTATGTAACCGACCGTGCTTCTTCAGTAAAAATGATATTTGAACACATTGCACTGATAGTTTAAAATAATATGATAATATAGAATATATATGACGTACGATTTTACAATATTTAAACAAGAAATTAAAAAAATAGAAGAATGGCTCGTAAAAGAATTTTCTGCCATTCGAACCGGCCAAGCCTCGCCATCTGTACTCGATTCAATAACCGTTGAATCATACGGGTCACGAATGCCGATTAACCAAGTCGCTACTGTTGCGAACGAAGGTGCTCGAATGTTACGAATTGCTCCGTGGGACAC
>JAYTUJ010000012.1:0-34045 GCA_043744615.1 bacterium | reverse complement strand
ATCCGTTTGACGATGAATACGTGATAGCAGGGCAAGGAACTGTTGGGATAGAAATATTTGAACAACTCCAAGAACCAATTGATTATGTTGTTGTTCCTGTTGGCGGTGGAGGTTTACTTGCTGGGCTCGGCTCTTATGCAAAATCAAGAAATAAAAATATCAAGCTTGTGGGTGTCGAGCCACTCGGTGCTCCTTCGATGACTAAAGCTCTCAAAGCAGGGAAAGTTGTAACCTTAGATTCGCTCGAAAAGTTTGTCGATGGTGCCGCTGTTAAGACTGTAGGCAGTCTTAATTATACAATCTCAAAAAATATATTAGATAAGATGCTTTTGGTTCCAGAAGGAAAAGTTTGTCAGGAAATGATTTCTTTATATCAAAGTGATGGAATAATTACAGAACCAGCAGGAGCGCTTTCCGTCGCTTCATTAGATATGTTGAGAGATGAAATAAAAGGCAAGACTATTGTTTGTGTAGTCAGTGGTGGAAATAATGACATCAGTCGGTACCCAGAAATAATTGAACGAAGTCTTGTGTATCAAGGTCTAAAATATTATTTTGTCATTGAGTTTTCGCAAAAGGCAGGATCACTTCGTACGTATCTTGATAAAGTATTGGGAAAACATGACGACATTACTCTTTTTGAATATGTAAAGAAAAATAATCGTGAGACCGGACCCAGTCTAGTTGGTATTGAATTATTAAAAAAGGAAGACTTAAAACCATTACTTAAAAAAATGGATAATATTGGTTTAACGTATGAATTACTCGACAGCAGTAGTCCTATGTTTAAGTTTTTAATTTGATTTTGAATGTAGAGATACCTTTTATTTTGTATACCCTCAACGCTCACTTTTGATCGATGAAATCTCTTGGTCGGGGAAATGATATACTATTTTCATGCTAACTCCTCTGTCTCGTATTGAATTATCAAGGCAGAATCTTCTTGATAATATTGCTCAATTTCGATCTGTTTTACCAAAAGAAAACGCGCTTGTTGCTGTTGTAAAAGCAAATGCTTACGGACACGGTCTTAAAGAGGTTGTATCTATTTCCCAACATCATGTTGATTATTTTCAAGTTGATGATGTTAAAGAATTAATCGAAATTAGAAAACATACAAATAAACCAGTTTTAGTTTTTGGATATGTTGCAATTGATCAACTCGATTTAATTTTTAAATATAATGCAATATTAGGTGTTTATAATATAGAAACCATAAAAGCGTTAAATAGTATTGCAGTAAAAAATAAAAAACAAATAAAAATTCATCTAAAGATAGATGCTTTTTTAGGTAGACAAGGTGTTCTCACAAAAGACTTAAAAAAGTATATTAATGCAATACAGAAAACAACATACATTAAATTAGAAGCAATATATTCACACTTTTCTAATATTGAAGATGTAGATGATATGCATCATGCTCGTAAGCAGTTTGCAGAACTTATGAAAGCAAAAGAGTTAATTAAGGGTTTTGGTTTTCAAAATATAAATCATCATATATCTGCAACTTCTGGATTTTTAACAAATCAAGATAAAAATTGGGGAGGGTATATGTTGCGACTCGGAATTGGCATGTACGGTTTGTGGCCTTCAGAATCATTAAAAAATAAGTTTTCAAAAAATATATTACTTAAACCTGTGATGAGGTGGGTAACAAAAATAGCCCAGATTAAAATTGTTCCTAAAGATTTTCCTATTGGATATGGATTAACGTATATCACTAAAAGACAAATGAAAATAGCTATAATTCCACAAGGATATAGCGATGGGTACGATAGGGGTTTTTCAAATAATTCAAATGTTTTAATTAAAGGAAAAAGGTGTGCTGTTATTGGTAGAGTGGCCATGAATATGTTTGTAGTTGATGTAACTAAATTAAAAAAGGTTCATTTAGAAGATGAAGTTGTTTTATTAGGTCATCAAGACAAGACATTTGTTACTGCTGACGAATTAGCAGAAAAAGTTAATACAATTAATTATGAAATCGTGACCAGAGTATCTTCTTTGTTAGATAGAATAATAACTTAAATGGTATAATATATTATCAACATGAAAACTTATCAAAAAGGTTCATTAAGTAGTCTTTTACTAATTTTAGTAGCCACAATTATTTTTGCTGGGGTGTGTGTATATATTCAAAAAAATGATTTTGCAATGCAACATGTCTTGCCACTATCTCCATCGCCACTACAACAGCAAACAGGTAATGAAGTCGAACAAGAAACTGTATGCGGACTTGAAGTGAGGTCAGTTAAACCAAATGCAAAGGTTGTTTTTCCGTTAACAGTAAGTGGTGTCATCGATAATACACACAAAGAAGGTTGCCTTAATTGGCAAATGTTTGAGGGGCAAGCTGGCTCTGCACAATTATATTTTAATGTTGATAATGCAGGGTGGAAAAAACTCGGAGAACGTGTTGTTGTTAGTGTTGACGATTGGATGGCAACATCAACCTTGTTTTCTACAGTTCTTAATTTTAATAATGGCGGTATTGGTTTGCCCGATAACACACCACTTAAAGTTATTTTTTCTGAAGAAAACCCTTCGGGTCAAGGAGTTGTTGATACCGTAGAACTTCCACTTATTTTTGATGCAATTTCTTCGTCTGATTTGTCTACCTTGCAAAATAATAAAAGATTAACTAATGCACAAATTGACGCGGCAATTATCGCAAACAGTGCTGCACAAGGAAATAAAATAAAAAAGATTTCAGATAACGTATTTAGTTTTGTTGATGGACGGGGCTCGCTTGATATTAACTTTACTGCAAAAGGGGATTTAAATAATGATGGTTTTGAAGATGTGGTGACTCAAGGAACATGGTGTTCGGCATCGTGTGGAAGTGACTTTTTGGTTATTCTAAACGAAAAAGGACATGCAAATTATTTTTCGGTAATGCCCGATGGAATTGAATCTTCTGGGTATAAACAATATCAAATAAAAAATATGGTTATAAAAAACAATTTTCTTTTTATAACCGCAAACGATTCGATTCGAGATATTGTGTTTAGATACGAACTCACATTAATACACAAAAATTCCTCATACTTTTTAAAAAGAATTCTTCTTCAGGCATGTCCAACTGAAAAAATTACTAATGCGATGCCTACTATTGGGCCACGAGATCCTGAAACTTCTACATACTATATATATGAAGGTGCTAATCATGCAGTCAGTGAGTTTGATGCACAATGGTTAAAAAATAATTGTAAAATAAAAGAAACGGTGGCGTACTAGTGAGCCGTTGTAAGACTTTATAAAGATTTCATACCCCATAAGTTATTGTGTGTGGTATGAAAAAACAAAATTTATATTACATAATTTTTGCATGCTGTATTCCAATTTTTTCGGATGCAAAAGTACAAAAAATTACCAGCATTGATGCGTTTAAGGCCCGTCCACCAATTCATGTATTTGGGCTTAAAACTCAAGCACCACAAGGGTTAACTCCGCAAACGATCAAATCTGCATACAATTTACCTTCTGATGCCGGACAAGGAACAATTGCAATTATCGACGCATACCATACTCCTTTTATCGAACATGATCTTGGTATTTTTGATGCACAATTTTCTCTTGCAACATGCACGGTGAAAAATAATTGTTTAGAAGTTCATACTATTTCTCCGTCGACTATTCGCAAAAATTCTGGTTGGGCACAAGAAACAACGCTCGATGTCGAATGGGCGCATGCAATTGCTCCACGTGCAAAAATTCTATTAGTTGAAGCAAGTGATGAAAGCGGTAAAAGTCTTTTGAATGCAGTCGATTATGCTCGAAGTCTCTCTGATGTTGTTGCAATATCAATGAGCTGGGGTGGACGTGAATTTTCTACCGAAGAAAATCTCGATTCACATTTTCAATCTTCTTTCGGCGCTACATTTTTTGCTGCATCAGGTGATACTGGCTCGGGTACTTCTTGGCCATCAGTATCAAGTAAAGTTGTTTCTGTTGGAGGAACCACATTGATGTACGATCTTAATATAAAAAATACTATTGAATCTGCATGGAACGGAAGCGGTGGAGGAGTCAGTACTTACATTAAAGAACCATCATATCAAAAGCAATATCACATTATGAGAAATAAAGGTATGAGAGGAATTCCTGATGTCTCGTATAACGCAGATCCACAAACTGGTTTTTCAATTTATTTTTCTGGAATTACAAGTACCGTTTCAAAATCAAATTCAAAATCGATATCAAATTCAAAATCAAAAAAAGTTTCTGCGACCCCACAGAAACAACTCGGATATTGGATGATTGTTGGGGGAACTTCAGCTGGTGCTCCGCAATGGGCGGCAATTCGTTCTCTTGGAAAAGCGTTTTTTCATGATGATTTGTATGCACACAAAGCATCAGTAGATAACAAAAACTATTTTAGAGATATTGTGAGTGGAACAAACGGGCAATGTATATATTTTTGCCAAAGCAGAGCGCATTACGATTATGTAACTGGTCTCGGTTCGCCACAAACAAGTACTTTTTAAAAGTTTTAAAAGTGTGTTTATTGATAATCTTTCAAAATTGTATTACTATGACGACACAAAAGACAACGTAACACAAAAATAGGTTTTTTGTGAGAATTGTGTCGTGTATAGTAGGCCGTTGTAGCTCAGTTGGTAGAGCACGTCATTGGTAATGACGAGGTCTCCGGTTCAATCCCGGACAACGGCTCAAAATTGTGTTCTGATTTGTAATCTATTTTTTAATGAGGCTTTCTTCATTAAAATTTCATACTCAATGTTTTATAGTTTCTATACTTATTATTTTAACAATTAACATAACGTATGAGCATTACAACAGAAGAAAAGAAGTATTTTGAGGAATATCTCGATACAAGAATAACAAGCAAAGCAAAAGATATTTTTGAAGTTACTCTTTATCGATTTGATCAGATCGATGAAAAATTTAAATCTATTGATAAGAAATTTGATGCTATCGATGAAAAATTTGAGGTAATTGATAAGAGATTCGAAGCGATAGACAAAAAATTTGATGCAATCGATAAACGATTTAGTGTAATAGAAAATCGTCTTGATATTGTTGAACAACGACTCGACACTATAGATAAGCGTCTCGATGCAATCGAAAATCGTCTTGATGTAATAGAAAACCGGCTTGATTCTATCGAAAAAAAGTTAGAATCTAATATGCAAGAAGTTAGAGAAATCTTAGGTCGTATTGCGCTCAAGATTTTTGCTTAATTACAGATTTATTTTATCCGCTATTTTATTTACTATCTTACTCACTTTGACTTATACTGTACGAGTAAAAGTGTCGATATAAAAATAGTAGGCCAAAGTAGCTCAGTTGGTAGAGCACAGCTTTCGTAAAGCTGGGGTCGCGAGTTCGATCCTCGCCTTTGGCTCAAGGTGAAGGTATAAGCAAGCATGATATAATTTAAAGATGTCAGAAATAAAGGCAACGTCATCAACTAAGGCGGTGTCGTCGTCAAATATGCTTTCGTCACAAGAAATTGCTCAAAAAAGAATTGCTGAAATTCAGGCATTAATGCTCGAGGCAAATTTTTGGAGTGATTCCCAAAAAGCACAGGCTTTGATTAAAGAAATGCAAGACCTTGAACTTGTTTCGCAAGGCGTTGGTCCATTTGATCGTGGTGATGCTGTACTTTCTATTTTTTCGGGGGCAGGTGGTGATGATGCAGAAGATTTTTCACGGATCCTTTTAGAAATGTATTCAAAATATTGTGCAAGTCGCGGATGGTCAACAACAATTCTTGATGAAAATAAAAATGATCATGACGGATATCGAAGTATTACGATTGAAATAAGAGGTAAAAATGCTTTTGGCACTTTAAAAAAAGAATCTGGGGTTCATCGTTTAGTTCGACTTTCACCATTTAATGCAAAAAGTTTACGGCAAACATCTTTTTCGATGGTTGAGTTTATTCCAAAATTTGAAAAAAATAGTGATATTGAAATTCCTGAAACTGAACTTGAAGTAACGTTTGCGCGAGCAGGAGGCCCAGGGGGGCAAAACGTAAATAAGCGCGAAACAGCGGTGCGATTGGTTCATAAGCCAACAAAACTTTCTGTTCACGTAACTTCTGAACGCTCACAAGCACAAAACAAAGAAAAGGGATTAGAACTATTGAAAGGTAAGTTGTATAATCTAAGGGAGGCAGAACGTATTTCGAAAGAACAAGGGATGTATATTTCAAAAACCGTTGATGCCGAGTGGGGAAGCCAGATTCGATCATACGTGCTTCATCCATATAAATTAGTAAAAGATCACCGAACAAACGTAGAAGTCAGAAATGCCGACGCTGTATTAAATGGCGAACTCGATGAATTCATCGAAGCCGAAAAAAAATTATAACATTATGATATTTTTTGATAACGTAACAAAAAAATATGGAAAAAACGGTAAAGATTTTACCGCTGTTGAAAATGTGAGCCTTACGGTTTCACCAAAAGAATTTGTGTCTATTGTTGGTCATTCGGGAGCAGGAAAAACAACATTATTAAAAATGATTCTTGGCGAGGATAAGCCATCTGAAGGAAATATTTATTTTGAATCTATAAATATTCATAATCTTAAACGAAATCAAATTAACGATTATCGTCGACGTATCGGTACTGTTTTTCAAGATTTTCGTTTACTGTCACACTTAAATGCGTATGAAAATATTGCATTTGCAATGGAAGCCGCTGGTCGAACCGACGATGAAATTAAATCAGATGTGCCGTATGCGCTTGAACTTGTCGGATTAAAAGGAAAAATTCACCGTTTTCCTCATGAACTTTCTGGAGGTGAAAAACAGCGATTATCAATTGCACGAGCTATTGTGAATCAACCCGATTTGCTTATTGCTGATGAGCCGACTGGAAACTTGGATCCAATAAATACCTACGATATTATTCAGATTTTTAAAAAAATTAATGATTTGGGTACCACTGTTATTTTAACAACACATAATCAAGGGATTATTGATAACTTACAAAAACGAGTTGTTTCAATGGAAGGTGGTAAAATAATAAGTGATACTAAACCTAAAAAATAATATTATGCTTTTGACTCATATAAAAAGAATATGTCGATCGGGGGTAATTAATTTTACTCGAAACGGTTTTATTTCACTCGCATCAATTTTAGTGATGGTGATTACGTTGTTTTCTATTTCCTCACTCCTTTTACTTGGGGTCATTCTTAATTCAAGTGTAAAACAAATTCAGTCAAAAGTTGACGTAAATGTTTTTTTAAACCTTGATGCAAATGAAGATAAAATTCAGACTTTAATTACTTCAGTAAAGGGATTACCCGAAGTTGATGAAGTTGTATATATCAACAAAGAAGCTGCGCTCCAGTCATTTAAAGACAAACATCAAAACGATGGCTTGATGATGCAAGCTCTTGGTGAATTAAATACAAACCCACTTTCTGCTCGTTTTTCGGTAAAAGCAAAAGACCCAACTCATTATGAAAGTGTTGTAAACTTTTTAAAAAAATATGTTGTTTCTGCTGATAACTCAAATGGGATTATTGCAAAAATAAATTATGACGACAATCGACCTGCGATTGAAAAGTTAAACCGAATTATCGAAGTTATTAAACGAGTTGGCACATACACAGGAATATTTTTGATTATTGTTTCAATTTTAATTACGTTTAATACAATTCGTTTGGCAATTTATACATCAAAAGATGAAATTGCAGTGATGCGATTAGTAGGGGCGAGTGCAAAATATATTCGAGGACCGTTTGTTGTTGCTGGAATTTTATATGGAATGGTTTCTGCTTTTGTTTCGCTTATTATGCTATACCCACTAACATATTGGGCTGGGCCATACACTATTCGATTGGGGACAGGTGTTGATTTACATCAATTCTTTTTTGAACATCTTTTTACAATAATCCTATACATGTTTTTAGCAGGAATTGTTATCGGCGCCGCTTCAAGTTTTATGGCAGTGCGCCGATACCTAAAAATCTAGGTCATAGACATCATGCGAGCCTACCACCACTTTCCACTCAGTCGTTCGCGAAGACATCTTGTTGCGTCATTTTCTTTAATTCTTTTACCACTTGCGGGGCTTTTTTTCTTTTCGTATGTAAGCGGAATTCAAGTTAATACTATCCTTACTGAATTACTTATTTCATCGTGGCGACTGGCAATTGCTTTTATTATTGCGATTGTTTTGGCATGGCTCGCTGTCGTTTGTTTAGTGCGTGGAAAAACAGCCAATGGAACCCTTGCTTTATTTGATGTATTACAAAGTTTGCCGACCTTTGCGATTCTTCCGCTTGCAGTTTCTATATTTGGTTCCGGTACAACAACTATTATTTTCTTTTTGGTACTTACGATTATTTGGCCAGTTATTTTTTCAATTGTCAGCGCTCTTAAACAATCAGAACGAAGTTGGCGTGAAGCTGTTTTAATTACTCGAATAAAAGGATTAAGGTATATTAAATATTATTTACTTCCACTTACGTTTCCAGGAATTATTACCGGTGCAATTATTGGGCTTGGTGAAGGTTGGGAAGCATTGGTTGCAACCGAATTAATTACAAAAACAAAATCTGGATTAGGGCCATTTTTTAATAGTTTTTCTAATAATTATCAAATTACATTGCTCGGAGTTTTTATGTTTTTGTTAATGATATTTACACTTAATAAATTTATTTGGTTGCCATTACTTGAAAAAAGTCATCGCATGCTTGAAGAATAGCAAAAAAATACGAATAGAAAAAATATATGTCATCACCAATTATTTCAATAAAAAATGTAGTTAAAAAGTTTCCTGCTGAAGAAGGGAAACGCGCCTTGCATGTGCTCGATGATATTAATTTGTGTATTCATGAAGGAGAGTTTTTAGTCTTGCTTGGTCCATCTGGTTGTGGAAAATCTACGTTGTTAAGAATTGTTTCTGGTCTTGATACTGCTTCAAAAGGTGAAATTGAGTATCATCAAAAATTTAATTTAGATGAGATTGGTTTTGTATTTCAAAACTTCGGGTTGTTGCCGTGGCTTTCGGTTTCAGAAAATGTTGAACTTGGTTTGATTGGGCGAAATGTTGCCGAACATATTCGAAAACAAAAAGTTTCAGAAATTTTAGAACATTTTGGATTAGCATCATTTGCTCACAGTAGACCAGTTGATTTATCGGGTGGAATGAAACAGCGAGTTGGTTTGGCGCGGGCATTTGTGACCGAGCCAAAAATAATCTTTTTAGATGAGCCGTTTTCTGAACTTGATTTTTTTACTGCGCGCGACTTGCGTCGCGCGCTCCTTTCTATGTGGCAAAAAAAAGGTACCACTATAATTATGGTCAGTCACTACATCGATGAGGCCGTCGAACTCTCTGATCGTATTGTCGTGTTTTCTGAACGCCCAGGAAAAATTATTGAGATTGTAAAAAACGATTTACCACGAGACAGAAACCATCGTTCTAAAGAATTTTTTGAAATGGAAGATAAAGTTTTGTCTTATTTTAACAGTGCGATATGATAAGAATATATGGCTAAAAGACACAAATACGTATTCGTAATCGGGGGAGTAATGTCAGGTGTTGGCAAAGGTATTGCAGTCTCTTCTATCGGAAAAATTTTACAATCAAAAGGCTTTAAAGTTAATCTTGTAAAAGTTGATCCTTATCTAAACGTTGATGCGGGTACCATGAATCCAACAGAGCATGGCGAAACTTTTGTTCTTGATTCTGGTTTAGAAACTGATCAAGATATGGGTAACTACGAGCGATTTTTAGGTGTTGATTTAACAAGTGATGATTATATTACCAGTGGAATGGTGTATAAACATGTAATCGACAAAGAAAGGTCACTTGGGTATGGTGGAAAATGTGTTGAAGCGATTCCCGATATTCGTGATGAAATCATTCGACGTTTTTCTCGTGCACAGCAAATAAATAATTCAGATATTTCAGTTGTTGAAATTGGGGGAACCGTCGGAGACTATCAAAATATTATGTTCATTGAAGCCGCGAGGTCATTGAAAGTTTATCATCCTGAAGATGTTTCATTTGTACTCGTAAGTTATCTTCCAATTCCAGGAAAACTTGGAGAAATGAAATCAAAGCCAACTCAAAATGCCGTACGACAATTAAACTCATACGGAGTTCATCCTGATATTATTATCGCGCGAAGTGAACAACCGCTTGATGATAAGCGAAAAGAGAAAATTGCTATTTCGTGTAGTATACAGAGCGGAAACGTAGTTTCCGCTCCCGACATCGACAGCGTTTACGATGTACCAATCAATTTTGAAAACGACAAGCTCGGCGAAATGGTTCTCAAAACTCTTCACCTTAAAAAGAAAAGTGATACTGGCTTAGTACAGTGGCGAAGCTTTGTTTCAAAAGTTAAGACTGCAAAAAAACAAGTTCAAATTGCTGTGGTAGGAAAATATTTTGATACCGGAGACTTCGTATTATCTGATGCGTATCTTTCAGTTATCGAAGCAATTAAATTTTCAGGCTATCATATTGGAGTTAAGCCAGTACTCACCTGGATCAATGCAAAAGAATTTGAAAAGGATCCTAAAAAAGTTTCTATATTAAAAAATTATGCCGGTGTTATTGTTCCTGGAGGTTTTGGTCATAGCGGTATTGAAGGAAAAATTCATGCAATTAAGTATTGTCGAGAAAACAAAATTCCATATTTTGGATTATGTTACGGAATGCAATTGATGGTTATCGAATACGCTCGAAACGTTTTAGGATTAAAAGATGCAATCACTGCAGAAATTAATCCAAAATCAAAACATTGCGTAATCGATATTATGCCCGATCAAAAAAAGAAATTAGCCGAAGGAAAATACGGAGCAACAATGCGACTCGGTGCATACCCCGCAACTCTTAAAAAGGGAACTATTGCAGAAAAAGCATACACCACAACTGATATTAGTGAACGACACCGACATCGATTTGAAGTTAACCCAGAATATATTGAACAAATTGAAAAAGCCGGATTAGTATTTTCAGGAAAATCTCCAAATGGAACATTAATGGAAATTGCAGAATTACCCGCAACAAAACATCCATTCTTTTTAGGAACACAATTTCACCCAGAATTAAAAGCGCGACCACTTTCCCCACATCCTCTTTTTACAGCGTTTATAAAAGCTGCACTTAAGAATAAAAAATAGTTTATAAAAAACGAACTCTCGTTGCGCAGGGCAACGAGAGTTGTGTTAGGGGGAACTCAACGAGCCAGCTAAGATTTGATTTAGGAGTAGAGGTTACATCGAGCTAGAAGGTTCCTCACTTCCATCGCCAAATATACTGCCTCCGTTCTGGTGGTTCAGCCATTGCATAATGGTTTCATCATAGCGGGATGTATGTCGGAATACTTCGATAGCAAGTGCTTCTCGCATCAGAACCGGAACAGATCCAGTTTTCAGGTAGCTTTCAATGACTACGGAATAGTTGAGAGGATCAACAACCACAGTCACACGTTTGCCATTTTTGGCAGCAGCGCGGAGTAGAGAAGGTCCACCAATGTCGATGTTTTCAATTCCAGGATTATCAGGAAAATCATACAGATTCACGACCACAAGGTCAATGAGTTCCATGCCATGCTCTGCTAGAGCAAGCGTGTGACTTTCTTTCTCTTTGTCAGCAAGAATGCCCCCGAAGATTTTTGGGTGGAGTGTTTTTAGACGCCCGTCCATCATTTCAGGGAAGCCAGTGACTTGTTCGATGGGAATGCAGGGAATACCCAGATCTTCCAGAGTTTTAGCAGTGCCACCGGTTGAGATAATTTCCCATTTTCCGGTATCAGTAAGAGCTTTGAATTTATCAAGACGATCTTTGTTGGTCACTGATATCAAGGCACGAAGTTTACGTGTAGGTTCTGTGTTCATGTTTAGTGTTGTTTTTGTTGGTTTTTCTGGTTTTGTTGAGTTTACTGACAAATAACAGACATCTAGTTTTTAGTGTAGACGCCTCTGCACAGAACAGTAACATAAAATAATTTTTTAGCTAGGTTTTCAGTTTTTAAAGTTTAAAGGTATATTAAGGGGGTAAAGGCGAGGGTAATAAACACATTGCGAGATCGTCTAATGGTAGGACTACGGTTTCTGGAACCGTGTATCTTGGTTCGAGTCCAAGTCTCGCAGCCAACACGTGCTAACACGAGATGTGTTAGTGAAACAGTTCGGTAATTTTGCATAGCTACGAAATTCAATAAAAAGATATATAATTAAACGATATGGAAAAACCTAAATACCCTAATCCTATCGAAGGCGGAGAGTATGAAACTAGACGAGAAGTTCCAGATTTCAAAAAAATATTTTCAGAAAGACTGGCAAGTGTAGAACCGCTTAGTGAGGAAGCTTCTCGTGACCTTTCCATTTGGTATCAAGACGCAGGAATTATTGGAATTAAAAAGGAAGTTCCCGCTATTATTTTTAGATCTGGCGGAAAGAGTAATGATCAGATAGATAGCATTTGGATAGAAAATTCTAATGTTGTAGAAAGAGAAAGGGATTCTTTTATCCATAATCGTGTGAGCAAGGAGCTCACTCGGTTTTTAGGTGGTGAAGAAAGACCTGACCCTCTTTCAGGTTATCTCATCGAAGACAATGAAGGGCTGCTCCACATGACAGTAGATCTTCAAATTGGTTCTGCTATAAGAAACAACAGGGAATCTGAAGATGAAGATTATAAAAATCTTCTGGATACAATGAGGGCCTATAATATCTTTAATATAATCGAGAAGGCATCAAAACGACAAGAAAGAATGGCTAAGCGTGGAGTATTAGCTTATCAAAACAGAATCCCAGAGGCGTTACTAGATCAGACGATGGTAGAAAAAAGAAGAGAGGGAATCTTTTTGGTAAATCTGGCACAGAAATATTCAATGACAAACACTCAGTATATGAGGTTAAAGATTTTAGCGGACACTCTTCATAGGTCAGGTGTTCAAAGTAGTTTGGAAGAAATTGCCAAATCTATCGTGGAAGATTCAGAAGGTACAGGAATAGATGTAAAAAATACACTGTAAAAAAGTTATCTGCTCGAGTCGCGTCGACCAGCCTGCACTAGAATAGGTCAAACCAACATTACAGGGCTTGACCATCCACGCTTCTAGCTCGAGACAGTCAGCCGATTTTATCAAGGTTGCGAAGCAAAAATAATAGAAAATCGCCTCGAGGCTTTGCGAGAAGAGAATATGGGACAGGTTCGAATTTCAAGAACCTTAAGATATAATAAATAATATGGAAAGATTAGTAAGACAAGAGAATGTGGCGAATAAAGTTGAAACAGTTGAAAATGTTCAGCCAGAAAATCAGCATACAGATATAGAATTTTATGAGCGTTTAAAACAACGTTCTATTAAATTAGAAGAAGCCCCATCAAACCTTAAAGAAGTTTCTTTGGTTATTAAAAGCTCATTAAATCAAAATTTAGCAGAAGAGCAGCGCGTTATAGATAAGTTAAAGCAAGGTCAAATCCTTGAAGGGCAAGATATGCTTACTAGTGTTTCGACTTTAGAAAATGCTGATTTTTCAGTTGATGAGATAGAAATGCTTTTAGCAGCGACTCAAAATGACGCCCTTCAAGAAGTTCTTGCTGGAATGGTTACAATGGAAAATGAAGCGATTAAACAGAGGATTGATAACCCTGAATTTTTAAAAGAAGCAGATATGGTAATGGCTCGGATTAAACTTCTTGCTCTTAGGTTGGGGGTTCAAGACCAAGTAGAGGAACGTTGGCCTACAATTGTATATACTGGAAAAGTTAATAGAATGCTTAGAAGAACAAATGATGTTGAGGTGTTTGATCCCCACGCTTGTTCTTCAGGGGAGTATGTTCACGACTCAAAGAGTGCGTATGTTACACTTTCTTCCGATAAAGATTTGCCCTTAGGAAAGGAAGTTTTAAAATTACAAACACACGAAATATTTCATGGAATCTCACGTAATAAGATAGATACTTCGGGTACAAAAAGAAAAAATGAAAGCGGATTTGGTACTATCGTATATGATCATGAAAACCCTTTAGAGAGCACATACGATCTTAATAATTTTAACGAGGGATTTACAGAATATTTTGCTCGGACCATGACCTCTGAATCTTTTCCTCAAGATACTTTTAAAACACATTCATACGACGGGTACGTCTTGTCCGTGTCTCAAACTATTTCTTTCTTGGCTCAAAGCGAGAGTAAATCAACAAAAGAAATAGAAGAGGATTTATTTGTATTATATATTGAGGGTGATCAAGAAAAGTTTAGACAATTAATACAGAAGACATTAGGAGAATATGGTTCTCTTGTATTAGACATTCTTCCTAAAGATATTGACCTATTTTTTAAAGCTTATTCTGAAATGAAACAGAACGGACATACTGATCTTGGATGTGAAATTGAATTCGAATCTTTAAAATTAAGAGGAGTTTCTGTGGCAGATTTTAAAAAACAATATCCTTTCGTAAAGGTAATGAAAGACGAATTAGACTTTGATACTTTTGAGAATAAAAGAGTTGAGGTTCAATAAACGTAGGGAAAAGTACGATTGCAAAACTTTTAATAAAAGAGTTGCCAGTTCATAAGTTTGGTATAATTCTCGTATGCAAAACAAACTTCCTTTAGAAATCTTTTATATTTATTTTTCCCCCTACACCGCCCATGCAATAGAAATTGACAGAGTAGTGTATCCAACCGTTGAACATGCGTATCAGTGTGCACGATACACGGATAAAAACATCATTGAAGAAATAAGAAATACTCATAGTCCAGTTAAAGCTTGGGAAATTTCTTCAAAATATAAACATACTCAAATCTCTGAATTTAAAAAAGAAGAATACAAATTAGAAATTATGGAGAAAATAATGAGATTAAAACGAGATCAACACGAGGAGGTTAGAAAAGCACTTTTAGATTCTGGTGAATTAGATATTGTTAAGCATATTGTCACATATCCACCAGGTGACGGTTTTTGGGATGATGGGGAAGACGGGAAAGGTCTTAATTATATTGGTAAGATCTGGATGAAGCTAAGAAACGAGCTTCTTTAAAGCAGTTATAAATAGAACATTAAATTATATTTTTAATGGAAATAGATTTTAATCTAAAATAATATTAAACTAACCACATGAATACAATACCAAAAAACACCATCTGCCTCTGGTTTGAAAAAGATGCAGAAGAGGCAGCGAACTTTTATGCAGCTACGTTTCCAGATAGTAAATTAATAAATATTTTTCGAGCGCCAAGTGACTATCCAAGTGGCAAGAAAGGTGATGTGCTAACCGTTGAATTTACGGTGTTTGGAATTGCTTGTGTTGGGCTTAACGGTGGGCCTATATTTAAACAAAGCGAAGCATTTTCTTTTCAAATCGCGACAGATACTCAAGAAGAAACTGACAAATATTGGAATGCAATTATCGAAAATAATGGTCAAGAAAGCGACTGCGGATGGTGCAAAGATAAGTGGGGAGTGTCATGGCAAATTACGCCACGCGTTTTAACCGAAGCTTTTTTAGTAGGAGGAGACGAAGCAAAACGAGCTTTTGATGCAATGATGACAATGCAAAAAATCGATGTTGCTGCTATTGAAAAAGCACGACAAGGGTAAAAAACCAAGACATACTTGGTGATACGCTCGGTTAAAATTGTGTTATAATTAAGCAATGAAAGAGCTTGATGAGCAAAGTAAAAAGCGAGCCATAGAACTTTTTGATACTCATGAACTTGTCTCGTTTGAAGTGGGAACAACACATGGTTTACAACAAATACACGAATACCTTTTTAAAGATTTGTATGATTTTGCCGGCACTATTCGCACAAAAGATATAAGTAAAGGTGGTTTTCGCTTTGCTTCACACTTGTATTTGATTGAGAGTTTAAAAAAAATTGATTTGCTTTTTGAGTCTACATTTGAAGATATTATTACAAAGTATGTAGAAATGAATGTCGCACATCCTTTTATGGAAGGTAATGGCCGCAGTATGCGCATTTGGCTCGATTTAATGTTAAAGAATAATCTACAGCAATGTGTTGATTGGCAGAAAATAGATAAAAGAGATTATCTTAATGCTATGGAACGAAGTCCGGTGAACTCTCTTGAAATACAAGAACTTTTACGCAAAGAACTTACCAGTCAAGTTGATGATCGTGATGTATTTATGAAAGGAATCGAACAATCATACTATTACGAAGAACACGATTTTTATCGATAGTAGATTTGCGAGCAATAACCTATATGGAATTTATTTCTATAATTATTATATTCGTAATACTTGTCGGTATCGTTTTGCTATTTGATATTGTCCGAACAATTATGTTGTTACGCAAGACTGGAGTATTGATGAAAAAAGCAATTCCGTTTTCTCGAACGGTTGTAAACGCACAGACAAATATTCTTGTTCTTGGTGATAGTACTATGGTTGGAACCGGCTCAGAAGATCCTAAAAATACTACAGCTGGGCGATTAGGAAGTATGTATCCAAATGCAACGATTACGAATATTTCTGAGAACGGTTTAAAAATTGCTGGTTTGCTTGAAAAAATTAAAACAATAGATACAACTCAAAAATTTGATATTATTCTTATTCAAATTGGTGCAAATGACATCATTAGATTTACATCAATAAAAAATATTGAAGAGGGGATACAAAAAGTTCTTGCGTGGACAATAGCGAATAGTAACAAAGTTATTTTTCTTCATTCAGGAAATGTCGGTGATTCAAAATTCTTTCCCTGGTACATTAATGCACTGCTTTCAAAAAGAAGTTATGAAGTTCGGGATATTTACATAAAACAAGCTCAAGCAACCGGTGCACATTATATTAATTTGATTGATTCTTCTTTGACAAAGGTTGTTTTAGAAAATCCAAATGAGTATTATGCTAATGATTTTTTACACCTCAATGACAAAGGCTACGGGTTATGGTTTGATGAAATACAGAAAGAATTATAAGTAATATGATGGAGTATCTATTCACAAGATAAATAGATTGCTGAAACCATGCTTATATTCCCGGCTTAAATATATGTTATTATAATTTTATGACAGAAGGTGAAAATATAATCTACTAACTGACATGCTAAACGATCAACTCACATAGAGTATGAAATATTTTGTATATATCCTCAAATGCTCCGATTCAACCCTCTATGTTGGCTCAACAAACGATATACAAAAAAGATTACATCAACATAATAATTTAAAATCGGGAGCGCATTATACAAAAATTAGACGGCCTGTTGAATTGGTATATTCTGAAAAAGTAAAAACTTTTGCCGAAGCTCGCAGTCGCGAAGCAGAAATTAAACGAATGAAAAGGGAAGAGAAATTAGAATTAATAAACGCGACAGGTTAATATTGTTGTATGTCTGAAAAACCAATACATGTAAACAGTCCAGAAGATTCTCAAGAATCTCATGAGCAAACTCCCGATCACTTTGATACTGTTTTTGTGTTGGGACAAAATTGGCGTGAGTATTCAAAAAATCCTGAGCTGAGTGTCGAGTCAAAAATGTGCGCAATCGCAGGTGCTGAAATGTTAATTTCGGGCATGACCGACCGACTTATTATTTCGGGTGGAAAAACTGCCGGCAAAGAATTTCCTTCTGAATCAGAAGCGATGAAAACGTATATTCTTTTAAAATATCCGCACGAAACGTATCCACAAATTTGCGACGAGAATATTATCTTAGAAGAACAATCTTTAGATACACATGGAAATGCAAAAGAGATAAAAAATATATTGGATCGCGAAAATGAAACACAACAATCCACACCTGCCTTGCTAACCGTAGGTTTTCATACAAAGCGTGCTTCGAAAATATTTAAAAATCACGGCATTGAAACCAAATCATTTAATGCTGAAGAATTATTGCAAAAAAAGTCGCCTCATTACGCTAAGTTTGTAAAACGATTTAATAATTCTATTCCAACAAAATTAAAACGTCTCAAAGAAGCTTTTCTACGAGGTTTTTTAGTGGTAGATCCAAAAGGTAATATGGTTTCAAAACTTGCCGATACGTTTCGAGGTTAGTTTATTTATATTTTTTTATACGGCCACGGAGCAATAATTAATAACTCTTTTTCTTTTTTGCAAATATGTGACCAAATTTCTTCGGTAATAAAAGGCATGAAAGGGTGCAGTACTGCAATGATATTTTTTAGAATTAATAACAAAGTATATTGTCGAGAAGTTTTTGCTTGTATGTCTTGGTCATTTGCAAGTACTGCTTTACTTTCTTCAATAATAATTGCTGCGTAGCGGTCCCATACATAGTGATATATTTTTTCTGAAGCAAGATGAAATCGGTACGCTTCAAGGTCTGCAGTAATATCTTTTATTATTTCTACGTATTCTTGTATCAAGATTTTATCGGCATCGGCAGTAATATTTTTTTGTTCTTCAGTAATCGGTGTTTCATCAAGAATAATTCCTTCGGTGTTTGAAAATACGAATCTTGAAATATTCCACAATTTATTTGCAAAGTTTTTATAACCTTTAATTTTATTTTCAGAAAGGGCAGTGTCGCTTCCGGCAGGATTGGCAACAACTAAAGCCATTCGCAACGCATCAGTACCGTATTTGGCAGTCATGTCGAGCGGATTAATTACATTGCCTTTACTCTTACTCATTTTTTTACCTTGCGCATCGTTTACGAGTCCATGCAAGTACACATCTTTAAATGGAACTTCTCCTGAAAGATATAATCCAAAAATAATCATTCGAGGAATCCATTTGAAAATAAGATCGTACCCAGTTTCCATTACATTGGTAGGGTAGAATGTTTTGAAATCTTTTGTTTGATTTTTTTCTTCGAGTGCAAAACCTGTTGTAATTAAAGGCCATTGTCCTGATGAAAACCAAGTATCAAAGGTGTCGGTGTCTGCAATAACTTCGCCATTACATTTTTCACAAGCTAATAAAGTGTTTTCAAGATCAGGAAATCCTTGCCCGCACGCTGTACAAATTTTTGCAGGAATAGAAATACCCCATACAATCTGCCTTGAAATATTCCAATCAAGTGTATTCGACATCCAATAATTAAATATTTTTCGATAGTTGTCGGGATAAAAAGTAACCTCACCTTTTTCAACAGCTTCAAGTGCTTTTTCTGCAAGCGGTTTCATACTTACATACCATTGTGGAAGTTGTCGTGGTTCGATAACCGTCGCGCATTTATAACAAGTCGGAACAGGGTGAAGATATTCTTCTGTTTTTTCAATTAAGTTCATTGCTTCAAGGTCGGCAACAACTTGTTTGCGGGCTTCAGCAATTTTTAAGCCCGCATATTTTCCTGTTTTTTCGTTTAGTTTTCCAAAACGGTCGATCACTTCAACTGAAGTTAATCCATGACGACGTCCTAATTCAAAATCGTTTTTATCGTGCGCAGGAGTAATTTTTAATGCACCAGTTCCAAAATCTTTTTCTACTATGCTATCGCCAATAACTTTGAGTACTAAATCACCAGTTGGAATTTGTACGGTAATTGTTGTATCAATTAAATGTTTGTATCGTTCGTCAGTAGGGTTTACTGCAACAGCAACGTCACCAAAAATTGTTTCTGGTCGTACCGTTGCAACAGTAACGGGCCCGTATTTAATGTAATACAGTTTGTCAGTCATTTCTTTTGTTTCGGTTTCTACATCAGAAAGGGAAGTTTGATGTTTTGTACACCAGTTAACCATTCGATTGTCTCGATATACCAAACCATCGTCATACATTTTTTTAAATGTTTGTTGAACTTTTTTGATTACATCAGCATCAAGGGTAAACTTTTCTCGAGACCAGTCGCATGAAGCACCAATTTTTCGAACTTGGTTTTCCATCTTTGCTTTATTTTCAATGGTGAATGCATAAATTTCTTTATACAAATCTTGAGGATCCATTTTAAATCGTGATCGTCCTTCTTTTTCTAATTTCTTTTCGTATACAGTTTGGGTTTCAAAACCACCATGGTCTCTTCCAGGAATCCATAATGCTTTATAACCTTGCATTCGTTTGAAACGAATAATCAAATCTTCGAGAGTAATAAAAAGGGAATGACCAACGTGCAAATCACCGTTTGCATTTGGTGGGGGCATGACGATAGTAAACGGCTCGCTTCGCTCGCCAGGCAAATTATCAGGATTAAAAAAACCCGATTCTTCCCAAACTTTATATATCGAGTTTTCAGTTTCTTCAGGACTGTATGGTTTTGTAAACTTATCGTGCATATGGCTTGTATTATATGCATTTTTTAAAGAATCTCAAAACTGAGTAAAACTTGCTAGTAATCGAATTTTTGTATGTTAAAATTAAATTATGAAAAAAATATTACATGCACGTGCAGACATTGCACTTTTTATTTCTCGAATTATTATTGCGGTGATTTTTATATCAAGTGGATGGGCAAAAGTTTCTGATATGCCAAACACAATTAAGTTTATGAGTAGTATGCATATTCCTACATTTCTTACCTACATCGTCTCATACGGTGAACTTGTCGGTGGAGTTTTAATTGGTCTTGGAGTATGGTCATGTGTAGCCTCTGCTTTTCTTTCTATTATTATGGCAGTTGCTGTATATCTTATGTGGCCAAACGGAATGATGGCATTTGGTTTTCCTTTAGCAACTCTTGCTTCAACAATTGCAATCTTTGGTGCAGGCCCAGGAAAAATCTCAGTTAAATTTTGTGGAAAGTCATGTTGTCCTGCGTGTGATGCAAACAAAACTTGTGTATGTAGTGGACCTTCAACACCAGAAGTTAAATAATTTTTGCTATTAGCTCAAAAAATAACAAAAAAATAATCATAGGCAGTGTAATTTTTATTGCATGTTCAATTGCATTGTATGCATTTGGACAGAGTAAGTTGTTTTCTGTTTCATATAATGAATTGAGCACTCAAACGAAAGATATAAAAAAAGTTGTAAAAAAAATAGTTGTACCTGTATCGGTTTTAGATATCGCTGATTACGACAAGCGTATGTTGCATCTTGCACATCGAGATGTTGTTGTAAGTGTTGCAACCACTTCGTCGTTGTCGTTAAAAGTTTCTTCAAGCACGGGGACTTCTACAAAAAAAGTTTCCTCAACAAAACTGGCTTCAACCACAGTAAAAACATATGTATGGCCAGCAAAAACTGTCTATCCAAACGCGGGTGCGATATTGCCTTTTAAAAGGATTCTTGCTTTTTATGGAAACTTTTATTCAAAAGGAATGGGAGTTCTCGGAGAATATTCTGAAGACGAAGTATTAAAAAAACTTTCTTTTGAACAAGATAAATGGAATCGTGCTGATCCTAATACCCCTGTAATACCCGCTATTCATTATATAGCCGTAACTGCTCAAGGAAGTGCTGGTGATGGAAAGTATCGATTACGAATGCCTGAAAAAGAAATTGATCATGCCCTTGAAATGGCTGATAAAGTAAAAGGGATTTTAATTCTTGATGTTCAAGTTGCATTAAGTAATTTGCAAACAGAAATTCCTTTACTTGAAAAATATTTAAAGATGCCCCAAGTTCACCTCGCAATCGACCCTGAATTTTCAATGAAGACAGGAGCAAAGCCAGGAACTGTTGTTGGAACAATGGATGCAACTGATATAAATTATGTAGCTAATTATTTAGCAGATTTGGTAAAGAAAAATAATTTGCCACCAAAAGTTTTGATTGTGCATCGGTACACTCAAAACATGGTCACAAATTATAAAAAGATTGCGCCACTTCCGGAAGTTCAAATTGTAATTCATATGGACGGTTGGGGACCAGCTCAAAAAAAGATTGGAACCTATAATCAAGTTGTTGCTCCCGAACCAGTACAGTTTACCGGCTTTAAATTATTTTATAAAAACGATCTTCGAGCGCCAAGTACTCGTCTGACAACTCCATCAGAAATTCTTTCACTCACTCCACAACCGATATATATTCAATATCAGTAGCGTGCTATTATTAAATGATGAAAAAACCTTACGTTGGTATTGTTATACTCCTTGCGTTTATTATTGGATTCGGTGTTTCGTATCGAATGTTTCATAAAGAAACTCTTGATGATAACAATGATGATAATCAAGAATATGTTAATTCAGCCTACCATTTTTCAATAAGTCTTCCACAAACTACTTCGTCTATAAAATTTAACGATACGACATATATAATTGATGAAGGGTTTAAACATGCAGTGAGTCCAGAAAAAACAATTTCTGGTGTGCGATTTACAATCCCAACTTCTTTTGCACAAGGAACAAATTTATCAAAAGATTCATACATAAGTTTTGAAGAAGTTCCTTTTGATCAACATTGCGACGCTCGTTTATTTGCCGACAGTGTACCCGCGCAACAAGATTTAAAAACAATTATAGATAATGAAACAACGTACTCAGTATTTTCTTCGACTGATGCAGCAGCAGGAAATAGATATGAGCAAACTATATATGCTTTTTCACAACATAATCGGTGTGTTGCGATTCGATATTTTATTCACTCTACCGTGTATGAAAATTATGATCCAACAACAATAAAGAAATTTAATCGAGAACAATTATTAAATCAATTTGACCAAATACGACGAACACTCGAATTGCGATAGATATGAAAAAAGTATCAGTAATTATTCCGATATATAATGAAGAAAAAGATATTGAAGCAGCCCTTCATGCGCTTTTAAAGCAAAATTACGAAGACTTTGAAATAATCGTTGTTAACAATGCAAGTACAGATAATAGCGCACAAGTTGTACAAAGAATTATTCAACAAAATCCAAACAAAATAATATTAGTAGACGAAATAAATAAAGGTACTCAATGGGCACGTGAACGAGGACGAAAAGAAGCTTGTGGTGAAATTATTGCAAATCTCGATGCTGATTGTTTGCCCGAAACAGATTGGATATCAAATGGTGCGGCTCAATTTAAAGATGTTTCTGGGCAGTCTACTGACGAGCCTATTATTATGCTTACAGGGCCTTACGACTATTACGATGCAAAACCTTTATTTAGAAATTTTTCACTTTTTATTCAAAAATATATTTACCCGTGGTTACATCAAGTGTTAAACCATTCTCACAAAGGAGGGATTATTATTGAAGGAAATGTTTTTTTTAAGGCTGATGTGTTAAGTAAGGTTGGTGGTTACAATACATCGTATACATTTTATGGCGATGGTGCTGATATGGCAAAAAGAATTTCTCCAATGGGAAACATGATTTTTGATAAAAACTTTATTGTAAAAACATCTGCACGACGATTTCAACAACATGGTTTTTTAAAGATTTCTTTTTTATATTTCTATAATTTTTTCAAGGCTCGACACAAATGCGTTTCTCAAAACATACAAATAAACACATAAATTAAACAAATATGATTGAACATCTACTATTATTTTTTCATTCCTCAAAATACGCTCTTCTTTTTTTAGGTTCCTTTTTTGAAGGGCCAATTGTTATGATAAGTGGGGGATTTTTATATTCGATCAATGAAGTTTCTTTTTTGCCAATGTATATAAGTTTAGTTTCAGGCGATTTTATTGCAGACGTTGTGTGGTACTGCGTCGGTTATTTTGGAGGAAGAAAAGTTATTTTACGATGGGGAAATTATATACACATAACTCCACAAATTTTTGAAAAATTAGAAAAACGATTTAGAACTTTTGAAACAAAATTATTGATTATCTCAAAACTAACAATGGGATTGGGTTTTTCTTTGGCTACGCTTATTACATCAGGCATTTTAAAAGTTTCATTTAAAAAATATGCAACCATTAACTTACTTGGAGGGTTTCTGTGGTGTGCGATTATGATTATCGTTGGTTATTATCTTGGCAATATATACATAGTTATTCCTCCTTTTCTTAAAATTGGATTAGTGATCTGTGCAGGGTTAGGTATTGTGATAGGATTAAAGCTTATTACAAAATATCTCGCATCTTTAAATTAACACTGTATGATTTCTATTATCATTCCCACACTTAATGAAGCAAAAGCAATCGAAAAAACACTTTCGAATTTAAAAGTTTTTTCATCACAACCATACGAAATTATTGTTTCTGATGGAGGAAGTAAAGATGCGACAGTAGAAATTTCAAAAAAATACGCTCACAAGGTATTAGAACATAGGGTGCCAACTCGACAGACAATTGCACAAGGTAGAAATATTGGAGCATCAAAAGCAGTAGGAGACTATTTAGTATTTATCGATGCTGATGTAATTATTCCCGATATCGATAATTTTTTTAAAAAAGCAGTTGAAGAATTTCAAAAAGATCCTCAAGTCGTCGCGATTTCTGTGGCTATAAAAGTACTTCCTGAGCATGCTACACCAGCAGATAACTTTTTCTTTTTTATTTTAAATACAATATTGTATATCTTAAATAATATTTTTAAACATGGAGCAGCAGGTGGGGAATTTCAAATGATGAAAAAAGAATCTTTTTTACAAACACAAGGTTACAATGAAAAACTTGTTGCCGGAGAAGACTTTGATATGTTTAAACGATTATCTAAACTCGGTAAAACAAAATTTATATCAAGTATGCATATTATGCACACATCAAGACGAGCGCATATAATTGGCTGGCCAAAGCTATTAAGTTTGTGGTTTATGAATGCGTTCTGCACAACTTTTTTAAAAAGATCATTTAGCAAAGAATGGAAAGTTATTAGATAATATAAATATATGGACCGAAAAAAATTAGTTTGGATTTTTGTGTTTATCGGTGGAACAGTCGGTGGATATATTCCCTCATTGTGGGGAGCAGGTATGTTTTCTTTTAGTTCAATGCTATTAAGCGCTGTTGGTTCTATTTTGGGAATCTATGTTGCATTTAAAATAGGGGATTAGTCTGAGGCATAATACCTAAATAATTAGGTTATCCACACGTTCCATTAGGTGATTTATTGACAGGTGAACCATAGTTCACTATACTACATATATAACGTTTTAAATCAAAAAACACTTAAATATATGAGTAAAAACAATTTAATCAAAACAATAGAAACCGAGCTTTCAAAGATTAATCAGCAAATTGATCTTAAAATTATTAAAGGAGTCTCATATGCTCGTGAGTCAAAACAACACAAGTTTTTACTCTCTCGCTTATCACGATTTGCTCAAGCAAGTAATGCAAATTGGATGAGACGAATGGCAAATATCGTACCATCACTTTTTTTCTAACATGAACTCTTAAATTTTGATACTATTATTTATATGATCGAAGAATACAAAAACAAGTTCATCGCTTTTTATCAAAAAAACAAGCGAATGCCCGGATACAAAGAGATTATGGAACTTACTGGTTTCAAATCAAAAAATGCTGTATATAAATTAATACAAAAACTTGTAGACATGGATATTGTATCCAAAGATTCAAATGGTAAGTTAACTCCTAATCGAGCATTTAATGAAGTTCCTTTTCTTGGTTTGGTTGAAGCGGGAATTCCAACAATGGCTGATTCCGATTTTAAAGATACACTCAGTATTGACGATTATTTAATTGAGCACAAAGAAGCAAGTTATATTCTTGAAGTAAAAGGGGATTCAATGATAGACGAAGGAATCAAAGAAGGTGATCTTGTTATTGTAGAACGAAAGCAAGAACCAAAAATAGGAGATATTGTAATTGCAGAAGTCGATGGTGGCTGGACAATGAAGTATCTTCGCAAAAAAGGAGCTCAATTATATCTTGAACCAGCAAATAAAGATTTTAAACCAATTTATCCAAAAGAAAATTTTAGAATTGCCGCCGTTGTTAAAGGAGTCATCAGAAAATATTAAAGTCTTTACATTTTTACACTATGTAAGGTAAATTTGTAAAGTATACGATGTCGTGTTACATTGTATGTATGTCTACATATATCCAAATTAATCGTAAAAAGTCAGGTCTTTCTCAACTTCAAGTTGCACAAAGTCTTGGTATATCTCGTCCTACATATCTCAAACTTGAGAAGGGGGAGACAAAACCTACAGAAGATCAAAAGGCACTTTTTGCAAGTATTTTTGGTATATCTAAAGAAACATTAGAGAAAAATTCTAATCAACAAAGTCTTCTTACTCAAGAAGTAATAGTGAAAGAAATTCCAAAAGAAAATATTGAAAAATTTAAACAGGTACTGTTATATGTGGTGAGCAAAGTCGGCAACCGTCCAAATATAGGCCAGACAGCTTTGTATAAATTACTTTATTTTATCGATTTTGATTACTATGAAAAAACTCAGCAGTATTTGATTGGAGCTACTTATATAAAAAATACACATGGACCAAGTCCTGTTTCATTTGCAAAGATCTCTCGTGAACTTCAAAATAGTCGTCAACTTGTCGAGGTCAATAGTAAATTTTTTAAGTATGACCAAAAAAAATATTTAGTTACAAATGATCCAGAGGTATCTTTTTTGAGTGCGTCAGAATTAAAGCATATAGATACTGAGCTTGAGCGACTTGCTTCAAAAACGGCAAAAGAGCTTTCTGACTTGTCGCACATCGATACTCCATGGAGAGTAGCTAAAGATAAAACGATTCTAAATTACCGCCATGTTTTTTATCGACCAGATGAAACCTCTCTCTCAGCAGAATAGAATATATGTCTCATTTTTTCCAACTACCAGAATTCGATAAGGAAATCAAAAAGCTTTCAAAAAAATATCCAACTCTTGAAAGTGATATTCTAGACATCAAGCCTATTCTTATGATTAGCCCGACAGGGATTGGTAAAAATTTTACTATTATCAAAACAGTAGGAGAGATAAAAATAGTCAAAGCTCGTGTTCACTGCGAATCACTCCGATCAAGAGTAATAAGATTGATATACGCATACCATAAAGATAAAATAGAATTTATCTTTATTGAACTATATTTTAAAGGCGATAAAGAAAATGAAGACCGAGAAAGAATTATGCAATATGTTAAAAAGATTATATAAAGATTTTAGAACTTTTTGATTGTAAACATTGATTAACTCTGCTATATTTTATATATGAAACAACTATCTTTTAATTTACCTGTCGTAATAACCAAGCAAAATAAGCGTTTTGTGGCACATACTCCTGCGCTCGATATTTCTACTTCGGGTAAATCAGAAAAAGAAGTAAAAGCTCGATTTGTCGAACTCGTAAGTGTTTTTTTGGAAGAAATTTTTGAGGCTAAAACTGCCGATGATGTCTTATCTGAATTAGGTTGGAAGAAAGTGCAAAAACAATGGACTCCTCCTCAAATAGTGTCTTCAATGTCTATTGGCCTTCGGGTTCCTTTGCTTGCTTAAGTTTTTATGCCACGTATCCAATCAATACATTGGAAAAAATTTGAAAGTTTTCTTATTGCTGTCGGCTGTGAGTTTAAAAGAGAAAAAGGCGATCATCGTATTTATTGGAAAAAAGGTATAAAAAGACCTATAGTAATTCCACGGGATAGTTCACTTCCTGCTTTTATTATACTAAATAATTTAAGAGTGCTTGATATATCAAGAGAAGAGTATTTAAAAATAATAAATAAGTAAATGAAAATAGATCGAGATACATATCTAAAGCCTTTTGAAAAAGAGTCTTTTTTTCTTAAATTAAAATGTATTTTATGTGAAAGTGGTTTGTTGGAAATATGTAAAGATACTTTTCAATCAAAATCAACAAATACTTCCTCAGGTATTGCAGATAGTATTAATGATTTTGAAGCGTTAGATTTTAAGTTTATTACTTTTTTAAAATGTAAACATTGTACCGAAATTTCTATTGCAGCAGGAACAGGTTATCTTAAAGAAGATCAATGGCCTTCTTTTGCTGAAGATAGTATTGATTTTGGTCCAGAATTAAAATGCCACTATTCAATTAAATACATAGATCCTCCTATAAATATTATTGATATACCCAAAGAAGTTCCTGACGGCATTAAGGATATGCTCGTTAGTTCTTTTTCTTTGTTTTGGCACGATGTTTCATCGGCAGGGAATAAAATTAGAAAAGCAATTGAATTAATTTTACACGAAAAAAATATTGATTCTAAAACTATAAATAAAAAAGGAGAAGATGTATTTTTGAGTTTACACGCTAGAATTGAAAAATTTGGTTCTATCGAAAATCAAAAATATAAAGATTTAGCCGATATGTTGATAGGTATTAAGTGGTTAGGTAATGAAAGTAGTCATAAAGATGAATCACCAGAAAAAGAAGATTTGCTAGATGCTTATGATATTTTAACTTGTATTTTTGATGAAATATTTGTTAGAGAGGTACGTAAGTTAGATGCAAAAGATAAAGCAGATAAACTTACTAATAAATTTAAACAAGACTAAAAGCCCAACTCTTTTTTGAATTCTATCAATTCGGCGCCGTCGATTTTTCGATAATTATTTGAAGCAAGTTTGCCAAGTGCGATATTCATAATTCGTACTCGTTGCAAATCTTTTACTTCATTAAAAAGAGCAACACACATACGGCGAATTTGATGTTTTTTTCCTTCACTTAATACGACAGAAAATTTTCGGGTATCTAAAATTGTTACTCGGCAAGGTTTTGTAATATAGCCATCTTCAAGAGTTACTCCGCCTTCCATTTTTTCTTTAAAATTATTTCGCAAATCTTTTCCAGTTTCAACAACGTATTCTTTTTCGTGAATAAAAATTGGGTTAAGTAATTTGTCGGTAATTCTGCCATCGTTGGTAAGAATAATTAATCCTCGTGATTGTTTGTCGAGTCGTCCTAAAGGAAATACGTTTTTAGGAAGTGTCGAACTTTTTATCGAACGCAAAATATCAAGTTCACCTTGTTGCGCAGAATGAGTTACAACACCAGAAGGTTTGTTGTAAGCAAGATACACATAATCAGAACTTTTTTTGGTTCCTCGCACATCGATAATGTCGGTTTCATTTACTTTCATCCCAACATTAGCAACGATTCCGTTAACAGTTACTTTTCCTCGTTCAATAAGTTCATCGGCTCCTCGACGAGTTTCGATTCCTTTCCATGATAGATAGCGATTTAAACGCATTGGAAATTCAGGAGTTTCATTAGGGGCTTTATGAATTGCTTTTTTAAAAACAGTAAAAACTTTCGGAGCGGTTTTTGTACCTGCTCGTGTTATTGGTTTCGATCGTGAAGACGGTTTAGGTTTACGTGCATCAAAAGAACGTGAAGGTGTTTTTTTGCCACGTGATGTATTTTTTTGTGAGTTATTTTTTTTGTGCATATATTGAAATACTTCTTCGACGTGCAGCTTTTCCGTTTTGGATATGCTGTTGTGATTTGCGCACGTGATAAATGATAAAATGTTCTTCGAGCATACCTCGAATTTCTTCTTCCGTAAATACATGCTCGGCGACACCGATTTGAGGATGTATGTACGAATTCTTTTCTAGAGCAGGAAATTCTTTAATTAATCGCTCTGCATGTTTGTCTTCATCGAGTAAAAAAGTCTTAAAGTAAAGCCAACCGTCTGGTTTTAATATTCGCAAAACTTCGTTGATAAATTTAGTTCGTTGTTCTTGATTAAGAAAATGTGACGTCATCATATCAAGAACTAAGTTTTGAGATTCGTTGGGAAGGGGAATAGGGTTTGTGATTGATTGAATTGCGTAATCGAGGGGCAGCGCTTCGCGCTGCCCCAAACTTCTTCCTCTCTCATCTCGTATTGTAATTTCTGAACTCAATCTTTTTGCAACAGAAATCGCTTCTTTAGAAATATCACAACCAAAACCAACGATACCAAATGTTTGTGCAAGATAAATTAAATTTCTTCCGTTTCCACATCCAAGATCGGCAACCGTTGAACCGATGTGTAAGTAATCTTCTTTGTATTCAGTTTCAAACCACCTTAAAAACTTAATCATGTCAGTACTTGGATTGTTTGAAAGAGCAAGGTGGGGAGCGTCAACAGCTTTTGTATTATTTTGAGTATTGTATTCTGCATTCCAAAACCCAGGGCTTGTTTTTTTGCCTTTTGAAAACTTATTTCTATTTTTTTCACCTTTTCGTCGCTGAGGTTTTCCCAGCGTGTCTTTTTTAGAGGAGAACTTATTTCGTGCCATGTTCAGACTATAACATAATATTGACTTTTTTCAAAAAGATTATATAGTCACGTTTGGTACGTTCATTCACATCTTCAAATAAATAGCTAAAAAAGCTAGCCCAGATGCTTGTTTCGCGGATGCGAATTAAGACGAATGAATGTTTCCAATTTCAGAAAAACCAAACACATCAACAATAAATTCAAACACAGAAACACACACAAATGAAAAACATCGTCCTCATTACTCTAGCGGCTTTTCTAAGCTGGCTTAACGTCAATAATGCCTCGGCTCAGGCACCGGTAATTACACTCAATACTGCAGCGGTTGCAGACAGTGCGTCTTTTGAAAACGAACTTCTGACAGGAAATCTTCCAGTCACGTCGTTAAAACCAAAAGACTTCACAACCACTCAATCGACACAGTTACATTTTTCGGCAGTAGTGATGGTGGAAGAAAACGGACTTCGTAAGAACACATCTTCGTTGGTTTTTACCACGGCGTCTTTCAAAATAACAAAAAGGAATGTGATCACAGGTGTGGTTACAACTGTTGTAAATAGTTCATACGGAGTCTTCAATCAGACGAGTTCACCGGTAATTGTGGCGAAAGATAGCACAGGAGTAATTTTGACAGCAGTCAACAATCGCCCAGTTGTCGGCACAAATATTACGGCCGGTGCTGCGATGATCGAAATCCTTGATCAAGTGATTCCACTGAGTGCTAACCCAGCAGCAACGTTTCCTAAATTCACTTTGCTTCCAGGGGAGCGTTATGAAATTCTGTTTACGTTTGTAGGTTCTGCGACAGTTAACGGCACAAATGTTCCGTTTAGTTTTACTGATCAACCCGCGACGGTTATGGTTTTACCAAACATCTCATTTGACCCAGCAAACCCTCCGTCATCAACGGCAACGTTTTTGGTTCAAGGGGTCATGCACCCAAATTACAGTCTCGAGGTCTGCAACGATCTTGTGTCTGCTGTCTGGACACCTGTCTTGGTTGTGAATACGGTCTCGACAGGACCAAATTCGTCACGAATTACAACTTCGTGGCCACTAACCTCAACAGAGCAAAAGTGTTTTGTGCGAATCCGGTATCCGGTCCGCACCACTACCCCTTAAGGGTAGGGAAGTTTATTTGAAGAATATAAGTCCTCGGTCTGCATTTTGCGGACCGAGGCTTTCTTTTTTAATTTTTACTATACACAATCCATTTAGCCACGTCTTGACATTTTTGTCTATCATGTTACAATTCCTGCTATGAAAAATATCAAATTTATTAAGCTTTTTAAAGCATTTTTATTAATCGCAATTCTTTTGTCGAGCTCAGCTCTTTTTGCTGTTCAATCAACATTTGCATCAGTAGAAGAATCTCCTGTTGTAGAAAATACTTCAGAACTTTGTCACGACGAAATTGATAATGACGAAAATACTCTTGTCGATGCCAGTGATCCAGGATGTATGGAATTTTATGTCGTTGTCGATGAACCGGTAGATGTCTGCCCTAATCTTGAAGGAGACCAAGAATCTGTTCCAGAAGGTTTTGTTATTGATGATGGTGAATGTTCGCCAATTATCCCTCCTCCAATGACAGATGTTTGTTCAAATATCGAAGGATCACAATCAGTTCTTCCAGAAGGTTTTCATTTTGTAGGAGATGAAGAAAGTGGAATCTGTATTTCAAATATCGAACCTGAAGCAACATCGACGCCTGAAACAACTCCGACTCCACCCGCTCCAACTTCACACACAAGTGGACGATCTCACTCTGGTTCTGGTTTACCAACGGGAGGGTCAGTACTCGGTGCCTTTACTTCTGATGAAGCATCTTCAACAAATTCAGGTGTTTGTACCCCATACATTTCTTCATTTATGAAGTTTGGTCAAAAAAATAAAATAGAAGATGTAATACGACTTCAGAAGTTTTTAAACAAAGAATTAAATCTTACAATTCCTGTTACAGGATTTTTTGGAAAGAAAACTGAGGCTGCGGTAAAACAATTTCAAGCAAAATATGCAACTGAAATTTTGAAACCTTGGGTTGATGCTGGAATTGCAACAGTATTAGAATCAACAGGATACGTATACAAAACAACTCTTTGGTTTGTTAATTCAAAATCAAATAATTGTGCAACAACATTTCCTTTTCCTTCACTCAAATAAATAGCGTATAATTGGTTGAGAAGTAACCAATATGTAGTTTCAAAACAACATGAAAAAATTTCTCAAAAAAGCAGTTATTGCACACACAGAAAACAACTACACACCCCATCTTTTTCAAGAGATTGGTTTGGTAGTTGTTTTTTTATTAACTATCGGATTATTTGGTGCAACTAACATTGCACGCGATATTGTAAATTCTGATATTTCACTTTCAGCAATTTATCCTTCAGTCATCGTTGCGTTAACTAATGAAGACCGTGCAGCGCAGTCTCTTCCTGAACTTAAAAAAAGCACATTGCTCGAAGAAGCAGCTCAAGCAAAAGCACAAGACATGCTTGCAAAAGGATATTTTGCACACATAAGCCCTGACGGAACAACTCCGTGGTATTGGATCAAACAAACAGGATACTCGTATCATTATGCCGGTGAAAATTTGGCTATTAACTTTTCAGATTCATCTGATGTGACTGATGCATGGATGAAATCTCCAACACACCGAGCAAATCTTTTAAATGAAAAGTTTTCAGAAGTTGGTGTTGCAACAATCAAAGGAAATGTAAATGGAAGAGAAGTTGTGTTTGTGGTTCAAATGTTTGGTTCTCCAAAAAATAATGTAACAATGCCTGTTGTTGCAGTCGCTTCCACTTCTATTTCTGTGGGGATTTCAACGGCGTCAACAACTACAACAACAATCGCAACAACAACTGCTTCGTCAACAAAAATTGCATCGACAAGTGTTCTTGCACTCCAAAAAATAAGTACATCATCAGTACTTGGTATTTCAACAACAAGTGAAGATGTTTCTCAGGTACCCAAACCAAGCTTTGCAACAACATTTTTTCTTTTCACACAACCATATAAAATATTACGAATTACATTGGTAGTATTGCTTGTTTTGGTTTCTGTCTTCTTTGTATTCTTTCTTAAACACGCCCATAAAATTCATATTCGACATACGTATTACGGACTCCTTATTATTTTCTGGCTCATTTTATGCGCTTTTCTTGCCCATATTTCTGCGTCGCCAACAGTACTATTATAAAACCAATGCATAAACCATCATTTGTAAAAAATAATTTTTCTCACGCATCTGTGCCTGCAAAAATAACACATGTCTATGGAAAACATGCGGTTGAAGAAGCGATAAAAAATAAACCTCAAGCAATTGAAAAAATATTTACTGCTCCTTATTTTGACGATGTGAAAATTTTAGAATTAATAAAAGATAATTCTATTGCGACTGCAAAACTTAATGCCGATGCGTTGCCAGCAGAACTTGCAAGAGAAAGTGATGCACCTACGGTGCATCAAGGAATCATCGCTTCAATCAAACTCGAGTCATTAGTAATTTCTCAAAAAGAGTTTCTAGACACACTTGTTGTTACTCCAAAAACAGCTTTAATTATTTTAGGTGAATTACAAGACCCTCATAATGTTGGAGCGATTATTCGTTCTGCTGCAGCATTTGGAATTTCAGGAATTTTTATTCCACAACATAATCAAGCACCCGTAACAGGTACTGTTGTAAAAGTTTCTGCAGGAATGGCGTTTCGAGTTCCATTGATTTCAGTTACTAATATAAATACACTCGTTCGCGACTTAAAAGAAAAAGGATTTTGGATATATGGTCTTGAAGGGGAATCAAAACAAAGTATTGTTGATGAAAAGTTTGATGCATCAACTGTTTTTATTTTAGGAAACGAAGCAAAAGGAATCCGATTAAAAACTCGAGAACTCTGTGATGTCTTATTGTCTATTCCGATGGACCCACAGTGTGAATCATTGAATGTTTCTGCGTCTACTGCTGTTGCATTGTATGCGTGGAATATTAAACAATTTTCGTAGAATTGTTTTTTGTTTTTGAAAAATAATGTATAATTGTAAAAAAGATGAGTGCAGAAATTGCACCAAGAGTATCCATCCACATATCTTTTTGAGCATCCCAAATATCTCCTTGGGATCCTAAGAAGG
>JAYTUJ010000011.1:0-2546 GCA_043744615.1 bacterium | reverse complement strand
AGTGTCTTTACGATTCCGCTCGAACTTACTTTATCAAAAATTCGTGAGAATATCCACACAATCGCACATCCGTGCGCTGAAGCGCCTCTGTGCGAAGCACAGAGCTTTTCCAAAGGAAAAGGACGGAATGTGCGAATACAAATGCGGACTCGGTTTTGCGAAGCAATTTTGCGGGAGGGAGGATTCGCAAAAACCGAGACTACTTATTTTTGAAATTCGGCGGGACTCGGGCTTCCGCCCCGCAGGAGGGTGCGGGAGGAATGCGGGGCGGTTTTTTGCAGAATTTGGGCGGGCGAGCAAATATGTTAAAATACATAAATGGAAGAGCCGACTAAATTTCATTCTACAAATAGATTCGAAGTAATCAAAAGTCTTGATGGATCTATCGGACTTGGCATGAAATTTTTAGAAAGTCAGTGCCACGAAGGGTTATATACCGAAAATTTTGGTCTCAGTCATGGTGATAGTACCGCATGGTCAACTGCCTATGTTGCTAGATTATTACAACAAATTGACCCAGAAAGAGTTAAGGGTAGTGTGGAAATTTTATCTAACTTACAAAATATTGATGGAGGGTGGGGATATAACGATTCGGTTCCTTCTGATGCTGATAGTACAGCCAATGTTCTTTTATTTTTAAAGCAATCTGGACTGATAGATGAAGAAAAATATTCTCATGCTATTAAATTTCTTAAATTACATCAACATGAAAATGGCGGTATATCAACATATACACAAGAAAACTTACAAGCTATGGGATATAGAGGCGAGGGATGGTCTATGCCACATGTTTGTGTCACAGCTTTAGTGGCTGAAGTTTTTGAGGGGGACGAAAAGGAAAAGGCTTTACACTTCCTACAAAGTCAAAGACAATTTGACGGCTCTTTTCCTGCTTATTGGTGGGCAAGTGATGTATATGCTACTTATCAAGCCATGAAAATAATAGGTGCGGATTCACAAGTAATAGAATATTTTAAGAGTATAGGATACGAAAATATTTTTGATCTTTCAATAAAAATACAAGCGCTCGCTTCCCTTGGTTTAGATACAGAAACATTAGTAAATGAATTGTTAAAAAAACAACAAGAGGACGGTGGGTGGTCAAGTTCTCCAATATTAAAAATTCCAAGACCAGAAATAAAACCTGGTGAAGTAACTACAAATGTTGAAATTGCGAACGATAAAAATCGTCTTTTCTCTACAGTGAACGCACTACTTGCATTACAAATGACCAAAAAGAAATAAAAATTTTTAAGTGTTATAATATAAATATGAAAAAAAGTATAAGACTTTGGTATCTCTATGATTTTGCTAATTCCTTTGCTTCAATTGTTCTGATTTTTTACTATCCGCTCATGCTTGCGGAGAGAGGTGCAAGCAATACTTGGATTGGGGTGTCAGCATCAATAGCCACAGGAATACTATTACTCATTTTACCATATTTAGGTTCTTATTCTGATAGAACGGGCAGAAGAATATTTTTCATAAAGATTGCTTCTATTTTAATGGTTGTGTCATTATTTATATTAGCTTTTTTAATACAAAAGATAGATATTTTAAGTACATCAATATTATTGATACTTTCTTTCTTTTACATATTGTTCCAAGTTTGTTTTCAAGGCTCTTATGTATTTTATTCAGCAATGTTGCGATCTATAACAGATACTGATAATAATACCAAAGTGTCAGGAGTTGGTCTCGGATTAGGACAATTAGGAAATGCTCTCGCATTGGGAATAATTGGACCGATAATTGGATCTTCCTTTATAATTATTGGTTTAAGTGGAAAACCCCTGGCTCTTTTAATTGGAGGTGTATTGTTTGCGGTTCTTTCAATTCCATTTTTTAGACAAAAAGATTTAAAAAATAATGTAGAGAAAATAGGTTTTTCTTATAAGGAATTTCTCCAAAAAATATTTTTAGAAAAAAGAGTATTCTTTTTTCTAATAGGATATTCGTTATTAGCAGATTCAATACTTACTTTTCAATTATATTTAACACTTTACATAACAAGAGTATTTGATTTTTCTGATAAATTAGTGACTTATGCTGGTATCATTGGTTTGATTTTCGCTGTCCTCGGCGGATTTATGGCTAGTAAGTTTGTAAATAAGTTAAAGGATAAAGAAAAAGCGTTAAGAGTATCTAGTGTTTTCTATGCTGTCACTTTTTGTATCTTTGCTCTCGTACCGAAGATTCCTTTTCTCGTATTTGTTGCCCTAGCTCTAGGTGGTATTGCCTACGGACTTTTATTTTCATTGGCAAGAACTGTCTATTCTGAAATTTCTCCAGAAAATAAGCAAGGTGAATTTTTTAGTATCTTCACTGTATTTGAAAGAGCAGCTTCCATTGTCGGACCGTTGGTGTGGCTTCTTACATTTTATTTACTTAAAAACTTTGGCGAAAATATTCAATACAGAGGTTCAATGCTCTTATTAGTAGTAATTTGTATTTGTGGTTTCTACTACTTAATCAAAAGTAATCGGATAGCTAAATCATAATACTAAAATCACCAAGTTGTATTTTGTTTCTAAGGCTCGCCCGCC
>JAYTUJ010000010.1:0-10028 GCA_043744615.1 bacterium | reverse complement strand
TCAGTCTTTAAATCAAAAAATGCTTGCGCGGACTTATCTGAAGTAACAACAATTTTACAAGTTGCTCCTGAAGCAAAACAATCTTCTTTCCATCCGGTAAATCGAGTTGATTCGGTTCCGTCATTTAACACAGACTTAGGAGTTAGCGTTACTGTCGTACCCGAAACTATTTGTATCGAGCACTCAGCTTGATCACATACTGTTTTTTGAGATTTTTTATTTTCATCTTTATATGTAGCAACAACCGTGTCGCTGACTTGTTTTTCTTTTCCTACTTTACCAACTGTGTGCATAGAACCGCCATCTATTTTAATTTTTAGAGTAACAAATGTTGGAGGTGCAACACCAAAGTGTGCCTTAACAATTTTACTTGAATCGAGAGTAAGATCACAAGTTGTACTTGTACCTGTACATGCACCTGTCCAACCTGTAAATACTTGTCCGGCATCTACTGCTGCAGTTAATTGAACAACTGCATTTTGTGTTAATACTTCATTACAATCGGTTCCGCATGAAATTCCTGAACCTGTTACTGTTCCGTTTCCATCTTTTTCAACAGTCACAGAGAAAGATTGTGAGGTAGAGGCGTTTGCTTGGAGTGTTTTAAGGGCATTAATACGTCCACTTCCCATTCCTGTTGCAGAAATTGGATCTGTGTTGTTTATAATCAAATCTTTCACACATTGATTCGTTGCACACTTTCCTGATGCCCATACCAAAGCAGCAAGACCTGCAACTTGGGGGGAGGCTTGCGAAGTTCCACCTGAGGAACCGTATTTAAAATTATCAAAACCTGTTTCTTCAAATGTCTTCTGTCTTATATAGGCAGTATTAATAGTTAATATACTAGTTCCAGGAGCCGATACGTCAACAGTTGGTCCGTACGAGGAAAAATCTGCTTTTTGATCATTTATATCTGTTGCTGCAACTGAAATAACTTCAGGGTATGCGGCGGGGTACATTGGTGTTAAATTATTACTATTCCCCGCACCTGCAACAATTACCACGTTATGGTTCCATGCATATTTAACTGCATTTCGAAGAGCTGTATCATCAACAGGACCAGCAAGACTCATATTAATAACTTGAGCACCGTTATCGGTTGCCCAAATAATGGCACGAGCGATATCAGAATTATCTGCCCCTCCGCCCACAGTATCACCAAACACCTTTGCATTCATTAATACAGAATTATATCCAACCCCCGTTACACCCTCAGAATTATTTGTATTCGCAGCAGCAACTCCAGCGACTTGGGTTCCGTGTCCACCTACTGAACCTTTCATATCAACTCCTGGACCAAAGTTTTTTTGTAGAACAACTTTTCCTTGTAAATCAACGACACTGTCATCAATGCCATCATCGATAATTGCAATTTTAATATTAGAAGACCCTTTGCTTATATCCCACGCAGTTATACCCGTACCAGCCAAACCAATTTTATAAATATAATCTTGATAATCGCCTGGTGATCCATAATAACCAAGATTACCTGACACAGTTAAAGGGTCGTTTGGAATTGAAAGTTTCTCTGAGATTGAGTCGAACTCGGCAGATGCTACGTTTGGATCTTTTTTAATGTCGGCAAGAGTTGTGTCGGCATTTGATTGGTCAACTTCAACAACATCAGTATTGATTTTATCAAGACTGTCTTGTGTTTGAACACGAGGAGAAGATCGAAGCGATCGAAGTCGTGTTCGAGTATTTGTTTTTTCTGCACTCACAACATTGTTTTTATACGTAACAACAATTTTTCCTTTGTTTATTTTACTTACGTTTGAAGTTCGTAGTGCGGGAGTTGGTTGTAAAATATGAGCTGAAGATTTTTTAAAAACAGGAACCGAAGAAGCTGTGGGTATGGTAGGAGTAATAAAAGTAGAAATAGAATTTTTCACATTACTAAAAGTAGGTGCTGAATTATTGGTTGTACCAATTTTTATATATTGTGCATTTGTTGCTTGTTGAGAATAAGGTTTGAGTGTTTTTGCTTCTGCAAGATTAGCAAATGGAGCAAAAACAAAAGAGGTCATTAGAGTCACAAAAAACGCCTTTCGAGAAAAAAGACTTGTTTTCTTTAAAAACTTACCTGTTGAGATATTTGTTTTCATGGACGTATACCTATTGACGTACATGTAATATTATGTTCTTTATTACATGTAAGTCAAGTGATTTATCCACAGTTGCCTATTATTCCCTGTTTTTAAAAACATAATAAAAACACCCTCATATTGAGGGTGTTTTTGGGTTAATTTTTAGCTTTTTCAAAAAAAGACTAAATATCGAGTTTGGCAAGCTTTGCGTTTGCTTGAATAAACGATTTTCGAGCAGGAACATCGTTACCCATCAAAATATCGATGATCTTGTCAGACTCTGCTGCGTCTTCGATAGTAACTTGTCGTAATACTCGCTTGTTTACATCCATCGTTGTTTCTCCAAGTTCTTCTGCATTCATTTCTCCGAGACCTTTGTATCGTTGAACCGTGATTTTTTGAGACTTTGCTTTTTTGTTTGATTTTGGATCATCTTCATTTTCAGAATCTTCGGCATCACCTGCTGCATCTGCATCGACTGCATTTGTTGTATTATCTTCTGATTCTACTTCCATGATCTCGTCAGTTTTTACTTCGTGTTCTAACATGAATTTTTCTTTGTCTTCATTGTTATAGAAATAGAAAAATTCTTTTCCTTTTTTAACTTTAAATAGTGGCGGTTGAGCAATAAACAAATATCCTCCATCAATTACAGGTCGGAAATATCGGTAGAACAATGTCATTAACAATGTTCGAATGTGCGCTCCGTCGACGTCGGCATCTGTCGCGATAATAATTTTGTGATATCGAAGTTTAGCTAAATCAAATGTGTCTCCGATTGCAGTACCCAATGCGATCACTAAGTTTTTAATTTGTTCTGACGCCAACATTTTGTCGAGTCGAGCTCGTTCGATGTTAAGAATTTTTCCTCGAAGTGGAAGAACAGCTTGTGTCTTTCGATCACGTCCTGTTTTTGCGGTTCCACCAGCAGAGTCTCCTTCCACAATAAACAATTCTGATTCTTTTGCATCTTTACTTGAACAGTCGGCAAGCTTACCAGGAAGTGTCATGCCTTCGAGTGCACCTTTTCGTAAAATAGAATCTTTGGCAGCTTTTGCAGCTTTTCGGGCTCGAAGCGCCAAGATTGATTTGTTAACCATTGCTCGAGCATCGTCTGGGTTTTCTTCTAAAAAGGCTGAAAATGCTTCACCGAATACGGTTGCAACGGCTCCTTGTGCTTCCATACTTCCTAATTTAGCTTTTGTTTGCCCCTCAAATTGGATTTCTCGAAGTTTAACAGAAATTACTGCAGTCAAACCTTCAAGTACGTCTTCACCGGTAAAATTATCTTCTGATTCTTTTACGATATTGTTTTTTCGAGCGTAGTTGTTGATGGTTCGAGTAAGTGCAGTTTTGAAACCGGTAATATGCGTTCCTCCTTCTGGAGTGTGAATATTGTTTGCGAACGCTAGCATTCGAGGAGTAATGTCATCAACATATTGTAATGCGACTTCAACTGACTCAACACCTTCAGCAGATTTTTCTACATAAAAAACATTTTTATGAATTGGTTTTTGAGTTTGGTTATAGAATTTAACCAAAGAAACTAAACCTCCTTCAAAATAAAATGTTTGTGATGGTGCGTCTAATGCAAGTTCTCGAACATAGAATACTTCATCAGTATCAATTTTTGATTTTGGATCAAGAAGTTCTTTTGATTCTCGTGCATCGATAACACTAATTCGTAAACCTTTTACAAGGTATGCTTGTTGTCGCATGTGTGGCACAACACGCATCCAATCAAATTTAATTTCTTTAAAGATTTCAATGTCTGGTTCAAAAGTTACAATTGTTCCATGTTCTTTTGTAGAACCGATTTTTTTAACGGCATACTTTTTCTTTCCTTGAGAATATTCTTGTGTGTAAATTCCTCCATCTTTATGCACAATTACTTTTGTGTATACAGAAAGTGCGTTTACGACTGAAGCACCTACTCCGTGTAGACCTCCGGAAACTTTGTAGCCTTCCCCGCCGAATTTTCCTCCGGCATGGAGTGTTGTCATAATTGTTTCAAGCGCAGAAACTTTTGTTGATTTATGAATATCAACAGGAATACCTCGTCCGTTGTCGGTTACTCGAATTCGGTTTTGAGGAAGAAGAACGACTTCAATATCATTACAAAAGCCTCCCATGGCTTCATCTCGAGAGTTATCAAAAATTTCGGTAATTAAGTGATGAAGACCGTCAGGACCTGTTGTACCGATATACATACCTGGTCGCTTTCGGACCGGCTCTAGACCTTCGAGTACTGTGATATCAGCAGCTCCGTAACTTGATTTTTTTGCCTCTTTTGAAGCGTCATCGTTTTTAGCCATATTGAGAAGAATTATATCAAATATTTAAAGCAAAGGATAGCAAAAAATCTTTGCGTAATTATCTTACTTGCCAGCCTTCTTTTTCATTCATGACATCAGTAATTTTTTTCATAATCACATCGATTTCTTCGCTGGTTAGTGTTCGTTCTTTTGATTGAAACACGATTCGATATGCGTATGAAGTTTTAACCGGCTCGCCTTCTTTTCTTTTTGTAAAAACATCGAACAAATCAATTCGTACTGCGAGGTCGCCAGAATGTTGTTTGATAATATCTAAAACTTGTTTTTGATTTCCTTCTTCTCCGGGAACAAATACTGCGATGTCACGTGTAATAAATGGAAATGCAGAAATTGATTTATATTTAATTCCCGAAACTGCTAATAATTCTTTTTCGGTGTCAGCAAGTTTTTGCAAAACTTCTGGAGAAATTTCAGGCAATGTTGCGACTAGTGCATCTAAATTGATTTCCGTAATACCGTCGATAGTATTTGTCATACCAATTTGTTTTCCTCCAGCTCGTACGATTCCCCCACCGTCATCGATGGTGCAAAGAATTTCTACTTGAGCAGAAATGTATGCAAAAAATTCATCTCGAATTTCTTTTACTGTATCATTTGAGCGGGGATTCTTTTTGTTTGCAGAAAATGCATTTGTGTTTTTAACACCAATTGCAAATGCATTATGTTCTGCGGTTTCTAAAGCTTCTGTAAGATTATTTTTATGAGCAGTAAAAACTTTTCCGATTTCAAAAACTTTAACACGATCAACGCCTAATAAATCTGCATAATTAATATTGAAATCGAGAGATTTTTCTACTCCAGTCGAAAGATTAGAACGAACAAACGATTTATCAGATGCGAGTGGATTAGCAATTTCGACATCACCCGTATTTGTCAGAGTGTAATTATACAATTCACTGTAGCCTTTTTGTTTCAAAAAAGCTTTTATAATTGTTGTGTACACCTGATATTTACTTCTAAAAACTGACGAGTTGTCGCCTGGGGGGATAATTCCTTTTATATTATTGTAACCATAAATTCGGCCAACTTCTTCAGCAATATCTTCAACAATTTCAAGATCAGGACGATCAACTGGGATAGTTAAATTCAACACGTCTCCATCAACAGCAGTAGTAATGTTACAAGAAGAAAGTATTTTACCCATTTGTTCAGCAGAAATTTTTGTCCCTAAGATATTATTTATTTCGTCAACAGAAACAAAAAGACTTTTTTGTTCTGAAGATTTTTGTGAATTATTTATGTCACATGGTGCACCAACAAATAATAAAAAGTTTTGTGCGTCAGCTTCTTTTTGTAAAAGTGAAATAAATTCTTTGACTGCAAGTGGTGCTTTAGTTGCACTAATTCGATTTTCAAATCGTTTTGAAGAATCGTTTTTAATACCAACTTTTTGTGAAGTTTTTCGAATATTTGAATACTCAAAATGTGCAGCTTCAAGAATAATATCGGTTGTGTTTTTATCAACACTTGCTCGGTTTCCCCCTTTTACTCCTGCAATTGCAAGTGGACCAACGTCATCAGCAATAATTAAAATTGTTTCATCAAGAGAAATTTCTTTGTTATCAAGTGTCGTAATTTTTTCTCCTGCTTTTGCTTTTCGCACGACGATATTTCCAGAAACTTTATTAGTATCAAAAGCATGCATTGGTTGACCAATATCGAGCATGACGTAATTTGTAAGATCTACAATTAAGTTAATTGATCGTTGTCCCAGAGCTTCGAGTTTTTGTACTAACCACGTTGGAGAAGCAATATTATTTTCGGCATTTAAAATTCCAGAAATTTTTGTGGCGATGTATCGGTCACATAATGTAGAGTCTTCAACATTAACAGAAACAGCGAGTTCTTGATCGATTACAATTTTTGTAGAAAATTCTGGCGTAATAATTTCTTTTTTAAGAAGTATTGCAAGCTCTTGAGCAATCCCTTTATGCGACAAACAATATGGTGCGCGGTCTGGTAACACTTTAATGTCGTAGACAGTATCAGTGAGTATTCCTTTCGCATCAACATGTTCTTCGATTGATTCAACTTCAAAAATATGAAACGTGAGCTCATGCAAAATATCCGCTGGCTTTGGAAGCGGTTCTGCAAAATATGTTTGTAACCAATTGTGTGAAATTTTCATGAATGTTTTTGTCGTACTGAATACTTAAAATTGATTAACGAAACGCATATCACCTGAATATAAAAAGCGAATATCGTCGATGCCATACCGAAGCATAATGATACGATCGATTCCTCCACCGAAAGCAAAACCTTTATATTTTTTTGGATCAAGCCCACAATTTTTTAATACATTTGGATGAACCATTCCTGCGCCCATTAATTCGAGCCATCGATCTTTCCATTTCACATCGACTTCTACACCTGGCTCAACGAACGGAAAAAAACTTGGGCGAAAACGCATTTCGATATCATCACCAAGAAGTGCTTTAAAAAAATATTCAAGAACACCCTTAAGATGTGCAAGAGTTACATCTTCGGCTATATATAGTCCTTCTACTTGATGAAATTGGGCTTCGTGTGTTGTGTCGGTTGCTTCATTACGAAATACTTTTCCCGGAACAATAATTTTGATTGGCGGTTTTTGTTCTTCCATATGATGAATCTGCACAGACGAAGTATGTGTTCGAAGAAGTTTTTTTACATCGATCGGTTTAATCCAAAATGTATCTTGCATGTCTCGAGCAGGATGATCAGGTGGAAAGTTAAGCGCACTAAAATTATAATAATCTGTTTCGAGTTCAGGACCATCAACCGCACTAAAACCAATCTCCGCAAAAATACGTTTAATTTCTTCTATTGTTTGAGTAATTGGATGAATGTGTCCTGGCATAATTTTTTATTATTTTTTTACCGAACTTTTTGTTGAACTTGCCCCTGTTATTACAGTACTTGTTGCATTTTTTGCTTTTAATTTATCGGCTTCTGCTTTTGCTTTTTCTTTTTGCCATACCGCAATCTCTGGAATATACGAAGCTATTTGATCAAGTGACTGAAATCCAGAATATACCTTTGAACCAATTAAAATTGCTGGCCCTGTATTTGGACCCGTCTTTACCGTAAACATTCCAAGCAACGCTTGTAGAGCTGGAGTTTGAATATCTTTGTCGAGCCAATATACTCGAATTTCAGGATATTGATTTGCAATTGAATCAAGAACGATTGATTGTTTTACACAATCCGAACAATCTGATTGATGAAAATATAAAATAGAAACCATTTTTTGATTACATCGATCATGAAATTCTCGAGTAAGTAAATAATCTTTTATCTGAAGGAGTGTGTAATACTTTTTTAACGAAAGCACTTTTTGATTATCTTGACCCAACTGACTTTCCATAAATTTAACTCGGTGTGCAAGATCAGTAAGTTCGGTATTAAAACCAATATCTGTTTCTTTGCTTTCAAGAACTTTTTCACATGATGTTTTTTCAAGCAAAGCAAAACGTGTTTCGGTTGAAAGAATATTTACACCAATGTCTTCTTGTAAATCTCTAATATTATCAATCTTTCGTTGACTTAATTGATCACTTAGCCAAAAAGCAAAACCGAAAATGACACTGGTTATTAAAAAAACTACTACGTATCGTTTCCAAGAAATATTCATATGGTTAAGTTTATGTTAAAAAACTATTATCGCCAAGTAACCTGACGTGCAAATATCCAACTATATAATGACTTCAAAACCCACATTGGCGCTACGAAGGTATAAATTGTAGCAAACCAGAAAAATGACCTAATAGAGGCGCTATTTTGACCCGTAATACGCTTTCCCATATAGATTGATAGAAGGACTGTCATGTACGTAACAAAGCTTAAAAGCACAATTACTCGAGTATCAACAAAAAAGAAATCAAAACTAAATGAAAAACTTTTAAAACCAACTAGGCTAATTTCACGAATCTTATCAATGATAAAGGATATTGACCGTAATGCACCAACAAAGAAAACGAAGATAACTAAAAAGTATGTGAAGATAGTCATCGGCAATGTAAACATTGAAAAGTGTCCGTACTTTTTGCTAAAAATTAATTTAAAGTAGTCGACAATATTTGATAAAAAACCATAGCTCCATCGAAGTCGTTGTTTAAATAAACCTCGTACAGAACTTGGACCCTTTGTTTTTACAAGCGCAGTATGACAGTGATCAACTTTCATTCCGTATGCATGCATACGAAACGTGAGTTCAAGATCTTCTAAGTTATGAGCTTTGCGGTATCCCCCGATTTTATCAAACACTTCTTTACGAAACATTGAAAACGCACCAGGAACAACCAATACCCCACCCATTAATCCTAAGATTTTTTTAGTAAATGAAAACATTTGATACTCGATACTTTGCGCATATTGAGCAGCGGTTTTTGGAGTATCGATTAATACCGCTCCACCAAGCGCCATCAATTTTGGATCATATAAAAAATGAACCACTGCATTTTTTAATGCCTTTGAATCAATTGTTGTATCGGCATCAAAAGACGCAACAAAGTCTGTTGTAACGTGTGTGAGTGCATAATTTAAAGCAGTATGTTTACCACCGTTTTCTTTTTGCAATAAAGTAATGTGGGGATGATTTGCAAAACATTGAATAATTTCCCATGTATTATCAGTACTGCCGTCGTCGATAAGAAAAATTTTTAATTTTTCTTCTGGGTAATCTAAACCAAGAACCGACTCGACAGTTGCCACTGCACTATTTGCTTCGTTCCAACAAGGAATTAAAAAAGAGACAGAAGGCAAGTCAACATCTTCTGGATGAACAATTTCTTCTTCTATAAATTTTCGTTTTTCAAAAAAGACAACAAGAAAAAATACCTGAAAATAAATTGCAATAAAAAGGAGTATGTAATACGTAACATCAAATAAGTTCATACGAGGAGCCGAGAAGAGGGTTCGAACCTCCGACCTGCTGTTTACAAAACAGCTGCTCTACCAACTGAGCTATCTCGGCAAATATTTTATTTTCTCTCTTCGTCCTTAAACTGATTCTTTTACTAAGGTTTTGCTATTCTAGCACATCTTTGTGGGAACTTTCAACATGTCGTTTAATATCAGAAAGAAAGAAGGAAACACTACCTTTGTTATGAGGAGTATGCTTAATGTGCACACGGTCTTTTGTTTTTTCAAGAATATGTTCAAATTTATCTCGAATTGAAATATAAACCTTTTCTATATACTTAACAACAATGTGAGCTACGTATTTTCGGACTGTTTTATGGCGAAGAGACCACATAAAGTTAAGAGTTCCGAAAACAAACCGAGCAAATGTATCAGTTACCGAAGTTTGTATAACAAAAGTTTTCTTTCCTGTTTGAAGAGCAAAAACACGTAAACTAAGTGTGAGCAATGCAACACACAAAGAAACCAAACATGTAATGATAAAAGGGTTCATAATAATAGTAGTTAATACTATTTCTCGAGAACAGAATATCGGATGTATCGAGAAACTTCTATTTTTTCACCAAACTTTTGAACAGCATTGTCGATCAATGCAGCAATAGTTATATTTTGATCCTTAATAAAAGATTGGTCAAGTAAAACAAGGTCTTTAAAGTAACTTTCTAGTTTACCTTCAAGAATTTGAGCTTTCATATTTTCT
>JAYTUJ010000009.1:0-2593 GCA_043744615.1 bacterium | reverse complement strand
GCTCATATTCATGAAGAATTAACCAATGAAAAACCATATCGGAGAATTAATTCTGAAGATGTAACATATGAAGGAAAGTAATACAGAGATTAAAATAAAAAGAATACAGAAAGTTTCTGTTTCTCAACAAAAAAATATTCAAGAATTGTATAGCGAACTTTCTTCTTCGAGTAAAAGTATTACTTCTCGTCAAATAAAAAAAGCACTAAGCTCAAAAAATACTTTTGTTTTTTGTGCTTTTGAAAAACAAGTAATCGTTGCAATGTGTACATTTATCAGCAACATTACTTTGGCAGGAATTCGTATTCGAATTGAAGATTTTGTAGTTTCTTCTCGAGTTCGGGGTAAAGGAATCGGCTCTACTTTGTTTAAAAAGGTTTTATCTGAAGCTCAAAAACAGAAGCCAGTTTCGATAGATCTTACGAGTAATCCCTCACGTATTTCAGCTCAAGCATTATATAGAGCAAATGGTTTTACACAGCGTGATACTTCAGTTTTTCGGCGATAAGGGTATAATAGACAAATGAGTTTATTATCACAAGTAAAGCCGTGTGCGGACATTATTAATCAAGGAAAGATTGCAGTTATCCCTACTGATACACTGTACGGTATTGTGTGTGTAGCAAAAAATAAAAAAGCTGTCGAAAAAGTATATCTCGTTCGAAATCGCGATAACCATAAACCGGTTATCGTTTTAATTTCAAAAATTTCTGACATTGAAGATTTTGGAATTACACTTTCTCCTTCACAAAAAAAAGATTTTGCTCAAATTTGGCCTAATGCAGTGACTGTTATTTTAAAATGTAGCGATCCTCGATTTGAACATTTACACAGAAATTCTGGAGGTCTTTCTTTTCGAATGCCAAAAAACGCGTTTTTAGAAAAATTAATTTCTGCAACTGGTCCATTGATTGCACCAAGTGCAAATATTCAAGCAAAAGATCCAGCGATTACAATTGCAGATGCAAAACGATATTTTGGAACTTCTGTTGATATGTATGTTGATGCAGGCTCAGTCGTGTCAAAACCTTCAACCGTAATTGATTATTCAGGTACAAAAATGTCGCTTGTTCGAGAAGGATTAATACCGTTTAGTTCGGTTATTAAAAGTCTTGATTTTACAAAAAACTCAGCTACCGTAAGCCAGAATATGAAAAAGACAAATAAAAAAGCTTCAAAAAAGGTTGTAAAATCTACAAAAAAATCTAGCAAAAAAATAAGCGGTAAAATGGCACCGATTGTGATTTCAGTTGGGGGTTCATTGATTGCTCCTGACGGTGTTGACGCAAAATTTGTTTCTTCATTTACTGCATTGATGCAAAAATATACTAAAAAAGGACAAAAATTTATTTTAATAACTGGTGGGGGAAAAGTCGCTCGAACATACATGAATGCTCTTGATCAAATTATTCATCCAAAACTTGATGTTCTTGATTGGATGGGTATTTACTCAACACACCTTAATGCACAATTTATGCGTCTTGCACTTAAAAAATTAGCCTATTCTCGTGTCGTTATTAATCCGAACGAGAATTTTTCTTTTAATGGATGCTCTATAATTATTGCAGGGGGTTGGAAACCAGGATGTAGTACCGATTACGATGCAGTTTTATTTGCAAAGAAAATCGGAGCAAAGAAAATGATCAATCTTTCAAATATTGATTACGTATACACAAAAGATCCTCGAAAGTTTCCTGATGCAAAACGAATCGATTCAATTTCATGGAAAGAATACATGAAGATTATTCCAAAAAAATGGTCAAACGGACTCAGTACACCTTTTGATCCAATTGCATCAAAAGAAGCTCAAAAAAGAAACATTGAAGTTGCTCTTATTAACGGAAACAAACTCGAAGAAATTGAAAAATATCTAGAAGGAAAAGAATTTATCGGAAGCAAGATTGGAGCGTAAATAAAAAACACTCGGTAAAAATTACCGAGTGTTTTTTATTGTGTAACATATTATTCAACACTTTCAGCTAAAACAACAACTCGATTATCGAGCACTTGAGCAAAGCCTGAAGAGATAGAAACTTTTTGATCGGTGCCATCTGGTTTTGTGAGATGAACAATGCCGTGTTTAAGAACAGTAACCACAGGAATATGACCCTTTAAAACGGTTATTTCACCGTCTGTTGTAGGTAATGTCACCGAAGTGATACTTCCTTCAAATAAAGTTGCTGCGGGCGTGTAAATGGCTAATTCCATGATAATTTAGGATTACTTCAGTTTAAATTTATTCTCCTTTTTTAACTTCATCGATACCTCCAACCATATAGAAACTTTGTTCACCGAAATCATCGTATGATCCATCGATAATTGCCTTGAATCCTTTTACGGTGTCAGCTCGAGATACATATTTTCCAGGTCGTCCGGTAAATACTTCTGCAACGTTGAATGGTTGTGAAAGGAATTTTTGAATTTTTCGAGCTCGTTCTACAAGTAGTTTGTCGTCTGCAGAAAGTTCTTCGATACCAAGAATAGAAATAATATCTTGAAGGTCTTTATATTTTTGTAGAATTCGTTGAACTTCTCGAGCAACCATGTAGTGTTCTTCACCAACAATGTTTGGATCAAGTGCTGATGAGATTGA
>JAYTUJ010000008.1:0-10462 GCA_043744615.1 bacterium | reverse complement strand
GAAAATGCTAACTTTACAGATAAACCCCGCACAGCAAAGCTGTGCGGGGTTTTCTACTGTATTTTAAGCTATAACAAAGTGTATAATTAATTTAAACAATAAAATGAAACAAAAATTAATTATCGTCAACGATTTTCGGCAAAAGAATTATCGGTATACATTGACTGAACCGGTTGGAAAAAACTTTGATCCTGAATTTAAGCCAGATTTAACCCCACAACAAATGTTTGAGCTGGGGATTTTTGGTGGAATTTATTTTAAGGATAAACCGAAGGAGTTGCCGAAGGGGTGGTGGGCGAAAGCGAAGCTTTCGCCCGACAACAAACAACACAAAGAATTAAACTTCTTTGGCATCAACGCCAGCCAGCCCCTTTCGGTCTGGGAACAAAAAGGCTGGATACACGTTGATGATCCTCGTGGTTGGTTTCAGTGGTATTGCCGATACTATCTTGGAAGGCGCCATATTGACGACGCTCGCCAAATTAAGCGTTGGAAGGCTATGCGACGACATACTTCACAAATAGCACAACATTGCCGAGCCGGTGATGTATTTTGTCGTCCACGACAACGACAAGCTCTACTTCATTGGGCATACGATAGCCGAAAATTTTAAATATGTTACAGTACGTATATAACTTTTAGGACCATGATATAACTACTATCAATAATTAATTAAACTCAACAAGCAAAAATTATTTGCTCGTTTTATTAACTTATTGATAGATATTATGAATTTAAAATTAACTATTGCGCTTACGTTGTATCTTGTTTCTTTATTCGCTTCTAATACTCTTGGGCTTAAATTAATGCCATTTTTGTTTGGTACACATATTTCAGTTGCAATATTCTTTTTTCCAATTGTTTTTATTACCACTGACGTTGTGGGGCAAGTATACGGAAAAGAAACAGCTCGAAATTTTGTTATTGCCGGTATTGTGTCGATTCTTTTATTTATGGTGTATTCAGTCGTTTCACTCGCTACTCCTTGGTCAACAGACGGTTTGTGGGCAAAAGATAGCTACAATACTATGTTTGGGATTTCTTTTAGAATGGCAATTGCTTCACTTGTTGCCTATGCTGTTGCCGAGTTTCAAGATGTTTCGATATTTTTTAAATTTAAGAAAAAATTACAAAACAAGTCGTTTTGGCTTTCTTCAACAATCTCTAATATTTGGTCACAATTTCTTGATTCTTACTTATTTATGCTTATTGCGTTTTGGGGTGTGCCACAGTACCCGTTAAAAACGATTTTAATTGCAGGTTTTAGTTGGTGGATCTATAAAATTGGTATGGGATTATTATACACACCTTTGTCATACGCCTACATCAATATCTTAAAAGAAAATAATGTTCAACAAAGTTAATATGAAAATTCAAGCAATAAAAACTAAAATCTTTTTAAAGAATCAAAATATATATGAATTTATTATTTCTTCCTTAAAAAATCATATATTAAAAAATGAAGATATTCTTGTTGTTACTTCAAAGATTGTGGCTTTGTCAGAGGGGCGAGTTATTGAATATTCTAAAAAAACCTCAAAAAAAGATATAGAAAAGTTAAAAGAAAAATTAATAAAAGAAGAAAGTGAATTTAGTCTAAAAACTAAATATACATGGCTTACTATAAAAGATGGAATTGTGATGGCTTCTGCTGGTATTGATGAATCTAATGCAAATAATTCATTAATACTTTTACCTAAAGATAGTTTTTTGGCGGCACAAAAAATTCGTGTATATATGATGAAGCACTTTAATATCAAAAAACTCGGGGTCATAATTACCGACAGTAGAACAGCTCCTTTACGCGCAGGAATAACTGGTCAAGCTATTGGGTATGCTGGTTTTAAGGGTATTAAGTCGTATCTAAGATCAAAAGATATTTTTGGAAGGGGATTTAAATTTTCTCGAGTTGATGTTGCAGATAGTCTTGCAGCAGGAGCTGTCTATGAAATGGGTGAAGGAAACGAACAAAAACCTTTAGCAATCATAAATGATGTAAAAGTGAAATTTTGCTCAGAAGTTAATAAAAAAGAATTAAACATTTCTATCGAAGACGATATGTATCGTCCAATGTTTAAGGCTTAAATTAGGGTTCGGTTCTATTCTTTATTTTGTATGCAAAGTCACGTAGATGTCCTCAAGGGCTTTAACTGCGTCTCCTGCGGCGATATTGTTTTGATGATAGATTCCGTCGGTGCAATCACCAGCAGCCCAAATTCCAGGGGTTTTTGTTTGTTGTGTTTTTGCGTCAACAGGAATTTGTCCGAAACTATTTAATTCAATAACATTTTTTACGTAATCAGTTGTGGGTATAAGTCCGATTTCAACAAACACTCCAGTAACCGCTACATTTTCGAGCGTATCTGTTTTGGTATTTTTATACACAACGCCACTTACAAATTTATTTCCGGCGATTTCAGTAACCTCTGCATTTTTTATTATTTTAAATTTAGGATTTTTTGAAAGTTTTTCAACAGTTACTTCATCAGCTCTAAAACTTTCACCACGATTAATTAGAGTTACTGAAGAACAGTAGGCAAGTAATTGTGCTGCGGTTTCAAATGCGGCGTTTCCTCCTCCTAATACTGCAACGTCTTGTCCTTCAAAAACGGGTCCATCACATGATGCACAATAGGTAAGGCCTTTGTGTTCAAAAATGTCTGCGTTTTTAGCTTCTATTTTTCGACGAGTACTGCCTGTGGCAATTAAAATTGTTTTTGTTTCGTACGATTTTCCGTCATCGGTGGTCACTATAAATTTAGCTTCTGAGTCAGCATCTGTAATTTTTTGGATATCAGTAGCTTTTACTCCTGTTTGAATTTGAACAGAATCACCAGCATATGCCCGAACATGAGCTTCCATATTTTTTGCAAAATCTTGACCAGAAATTGAGGGTGTACCAATCCAGTTTTGAATATCTGTTGAAACGGTACTTTGACTTTGAAAATCAAAGGTTAAAAAAAGAGTGTTTATTTTTTTTCGAGCAGCGTAAACTCCTGCAGAAACTCCAGCAGGTCCACCCCCGATAATGATTAATTCGTATTGCATAGTATTGATCATTTTAGCACTTTTATTGTGTAATTAAAATCTCATTAAAAAAGAAGTAAAAATTCATTTTTATTTTATCTCGTATTGATAGAGTTTGTGTATTATAAATTTACACATAAAAGAAATATGGCTCGAATGACTTTAGAAAAATTAGGTACAATAGTAGAAAAACTGAGTGAAAAGTTTGATTCATTAGACAATAAGTTCGATAAATTAGAAGCGAAGTTTGACTCTCTCGATAAAAAAATAGATAACCTAGATATTAGGCTAACTAAGGTAGAAGCTAGATTAGATAAAGTCGAAAAAAGACTAGATACTGTAGAAATAAAATTAGACAATATCGCGTCTACACTAGACAGCTTAGTTGTTATTTCTGCACAAAACTTTCAAACTGTTTTTAGTAAGTTTGACCAAGTAGACGAACGTTTTGACATTGTCGAAGAAGGATTAAATAAATTCAAAAAATCGGTCAGTGTCTAAACTAAGGTTTTAGATCTTATTTTAGCTTTGATCGTCGTAAAAATGCAGGAACAGCGCCCCAGTCATCATCTTCGTCTTTAAAAACAGGTTTAATTTCTTCTTCTTTTTGAGGAAGTGTATTAAATATTTTTCCTCGTTCTTCCGAGCCCCCAATATTTTGAGTTAAGCCACTTAATCCTGCTGATACTGAACTTTGAGAATTTGATGGAGCGGTCGATTGAAACAGAGTTGTTCGGCGTTCTGTTCCTCCTGGTTCTGGAAATCCTGTTGCGATAACGGTAACTTTTACTTCATCTTTTTTTAGTGAAGAATCTTTTACGGTTCCAAAAATAACTTTAGCGTTAGCATCGATTGATTCTGTAATTACTTTTGCAGCTTCTTGAATTTCAAACATAGTGAGATCATCACCACCAGCAACTGAGAAAAGAACTCCTCGAGCGCCACTAATAGAAATATCTAAAAGAGGTGAATTGATTGCGGCTTTTGCAGCTTCTTCTGCTCGTTTTTCACCACTTGCTTTACCGATTCCCATAAGTGCAGAACCTGCATTTTGCATAATTGCTCTAATGTCGGCAAAGTCGATGTTGATAATCCCTGGTGTAGTTATAAGGTCTGAAATACCCTCAACAGCTTGTTTAAGTACTTCGTCACATGTACTAAATGCTTGTGAAGCAGGAGTGTCTTTTGAGATGGTTGCAAGAAGTCGATCGTTAGGAATAACGATAAGTGCATCGACTTCTTGTTTTAGATTTTCAATTCCTTGTTCTGCGAGTTTTGATCGTTGTGAGCCTTCAAAGAAAAAAGGTTTTGTAACAACTGCTACAGTGAGTGCCCCAAGTTCTTTTGCTGTTTTTGCAACAACAGGTGAGGCACCGGTTCCGGTTCCACCACCCATACCACATGCAATAAAAACCATATCAGCACCTTTGATTGCTTCTTGAATTTCTTCTTTTGTTTCTTCAATTGCACGTTTTCCAAGTTCTGGATTCATGCCTGTTCCTAAACCTTTTGTTAGATTTTTTCCAATATGGATTTTTTTCTTTGAAAGAGAATTTAGTAAGTCTTGAGCATCAGTGTTAACTGAAATAAAATCAACACCGCCAACTTTTGAGTTGATCATATGATTCAATGCGTTCTTTCCTGAACCTCCAACCCCAATAACTTTTATTCGGGCAAATGTCTCTACTTCTGGTTTAATTTGTGGCATACGGTAATAATGAAATCTTACTTATATATAAGTCAATAATAACAGAAGATAGTTTCAAAACAAGGGCTAAAAATAGTAAAATGTGGCCTAAAAAGGGGATTACGGAAGAAATTGTTTGAGCCAACCCCATATACTTGAAGTGGCTTTTTGAGCGAAACGCATTCCAAGTCGTTTTACCACAGAGCCGTCTTCTTCTGTGTTAAGACCAAGAATACACAAACCATACGCAACTGCCCATGTTGAGTCTTTTATTTGAGTTTTTTGAGCTGTTTCAATTGAAAAATTTACCCGTTTTGAAGGAAGTTTTAATGATGCTCGTGCGATATCTTCAATTGTTGCAATTCCAGAACCTCCACCGACAAGAATAATTCCTGCGGGGAGTAAACCACTTTTTCCAATCTTTTTTAAATGATTTTCAATCAGATCAAATATGTCAGAAAGTCGAGCGATAATAATTTCATCTAATTTCTTTTTTGAAATTTGAGTTCCTGCAAGTTCACCATGTTTTACTTTTTCAGCTTCTTCAAGAGGAATTTTAAGTCCAAGTGCAATATCATTTGTAATATCTGTTGATCCGATAGAAAATACTTCGAGTGAAATTGGTTGATTGTTTTCAAATACAACAATTGAAACAGTTTCAGCGCCAATATTTGCAAGTACACAACCTGCAATTTGCTGCGCCTTTGTCAGTGTTGCTAAACCTGTTGCCAAAGGCGCAGCAACCACATCGTTTATCTCAACACCACATTCTTGCACTGCTTCAATTAAATCATTAAGATGACCTGAGAGAGATGTAATAAATAATGTTCTCACTTCAAGACGATTTCCTTTTAGACCTTGAGGTTTTCCTAATACAATTTTTCCATCAACTTTATATTGCAAAGGAAGCGTATGAAGTATTTGTCTATTTAAATTAAGGTTTTCTGGTATTGCTTTTTCACTTTCTTCAATTACTTTTTGAACATCAAGATCTGAAATTTCTGAATCCGCTTTCGTAATTGCGATAATTCCCGTTGAAGTTATTGTATTGAGCCCAACACCTCCAACAGCAAGAAATGCACGAGTTATTTTTACCCCCGAAGTTTTTTCTGCTTGTTTAATCGCAGTTAATATACTTTGCTCGGCTTCTTTTTGGTTAATGATATACCCATGACGTAATCCCTTTGATTCTGCGTATCCAGCACCAATGACTCGGGGTTGAGATTTGTCGCTTGAGTGTTCAGCAACAATAACCTTGACTTGATGTGTTCCAATATCTATTCCGACTGATACGTTGCGAATCATTTTTTTGTTAAGAAGATATAAGAGATTAAATATTAAATTTTTTACGAAACTTTATCTCTTCTTTCTCCATTGTACTCCCATGATCCATTCCTTTCAAATGACAAAGTCCGTGGATAAATAAAAATGCTATAAAATTTTCATACGTTCGCAAAAAATCTTTAGCCATTTTTTTTGTTTCCGAAAGACAAAGATATATTTCACCCTCATTTTTTTCAAGAGGAAATGAAAGTATGTCAGTCGGTTTATTAATATTTCGATATATTTTGTTTAAATTTGCAATTTCTTTGGGAGTAACAATTGCAACACTTAGATTATATTTTTTTCCAAGAACTGCGTTTTTTGCATCCAACAATACAAAAGGCAAGCGTGGAAGCTTGCCTTTTGTATTGTTCACCACAGTGCATGTATCGTTTGATACCATCATTGTGTTTATCGTCCGCGTCGGTTTTCTTGCATTTTGCCCAATCGGACTAATACCTCAACTTCTGCTTTTCGAGCGATACCCTTGAGAGCTTTTTTTCGTCGAACATACGATGATTCGTTTCGAGTTTCATATCGAAGTGATCGAACTCGTCGAATAACACCTGAATCTTGAACTCGCTTTGTAAATCGGCGAATGAGCCCTGTTGGGTTTTCTGTTGCTGTTTTTTCAACTGCTACGTTTATCATATAAGTACTAGAATATCACACTACTTTATTTTTTTCAAGAACTTGACCAATTCATCAATTAATACGGTTTCTTGGGACATTGTATTCATATCTCTCACCACCACAGAGTTTTCCATGGCTTCTTTTTGTCCCATCATAATAATGTAGGGAACTTGGAGTTTTTCTGCAAGACCAAGTTGTTGGGTAAGTTTATCTTTAGCTAATGATTGAAATACAGGAATATTTGCCTGACGAAGCATCTCGATAATCTTTAAACTTTTTAGTTTTGCATCGTAACCAAATTGAATAAAAAAGAATTTTGCTTTTTTGTCGGTAGCCTCGGCAACTTTTGTTTTTTTGTAATGAGGATGAATATGTAGTGCAACTCCAACAGCAGGAACATCTTTTCGGCCCCATACTTTTTTTGTCAGTCCGTTGTAGCGTTCTCCGATACCAAGCACATGACCTTCTGTTTTGTCACCTTTCTTTTTTCCTCGAATCTCAAAAATTGTGCCTGTACAATAACTTCTGCTTCCGACTAATTTATGATTAAGAGAATAGGGAATACCGAGGCTTTCAATATATTCAAGAACCTCCATAAAATGTTTTCGAGCAGGTTCTGTTAAAAAACTCATTGGTTTCGGAGCTTCTTCTTGAAGCGCCATACAACTTGGATTATTACAATTTAATAAACCGAATAGATTTTTTTTCAGAGTTTCTTTGCAGTGCGCAGGAAGTTCTTTGCTATGTTTTTTATAAAAGAGTCCGAGTTCTTTTGCAAATCGAGCTGCAGAATCTTTGTCTCCAACGCTGTTAATTTCTATCGAAAGTTCAAAGTCAGGATATTGATCGTGTAACACAACGTAGGCTGTTTCAAGAATCATTGCTTCTGCAACACTTTTTGAAATACCGATAATTTCGAGGTTAAAAGTTTTTTCTTCAACACTATTTTTAATGTGAGGATTTCCTTTCATTGGACCTTCATAAAAAAGAGTTAAAGGATTAGCTGCAATATTTGTCGTTGCAGCGTATCTTAAAAGAGCAATTTTTTCTTCAAGGTAACCCGAAAAACGAGATTCATCATCTTTAAAAGGATGAACCGCTTTTAAAGAAGACTCTTCAAATTGTTTTGCGCAAGAAAGATCTTCTTTGATTATTTCTATTTTTTCTAATTTTGTAAAACCAAAGTGTGCGGCAATATGAGTAGCTTTTTCGATTTCAGGCGATATGGTAACTGTTTGTTTTTTATTTTTCATGATAAGGAAATTATTGAGAAGAAAGAACTATTTTTCCAGGAAACAGACTCATAACATTAAATGGAAAAAGACGAACAAATGTTCTGCCAGAGATTGCAGATTTATGAATCGGTCCCCAGTATCGAGAGTCCGAACTATTTGCGCGGTTGTCTCCCATAACAAAATATTCATCGTCTTTTAGTGTGATTGCCATGTTGCTATCTTTTTTATGAACAATATATGACTCGTCTAATTTAAATCCTTCGGGATGAGATGCATTTTTAATGTATACATATGAGCCACTAATGGTAACAGTTTCTCCGGGAAGTCCGATGACGCGTTTAATATAATGAGTACTTGTATTTTGCGGAGGCCTGAAAACAATCACTTCACCACGATGTGGATTTTCAAAAAAATATGAAAGCTCGTCGACGATAAGATATTGTCCGGTTTCAAAGGTTGGTTCCATTGAAGATCCTTCCACAATAAAAGGTTGAGCGATGAAGTATCTAAAAATAAATACTATCAAGAGAACTGAAAGAATAAATTTGATGTTTTCTTTTATGTTCATATATGCGTGTATCATAAGCCTAAAGCATGGATTGACACAACACGTATTTATATTGCGTAACAAGATATTGATTTGCTGTGCATCGGGTTATATTTTGATACAATACATAATATGTTTTATATCGTAGGTCTTGGAAACCCAGAAGAAGAATATAAAGACACTCGTCATAATACGGGGCAAATTATGCTTGATTATGCAGTAAAAAAATTTGATATGCCCGAATGGAAGCATGACAAAAAAACAAATTCTTTAATGACAAAAGGAGAAATTGAAAGTTCAACAATAAAAAAACTTTCTGACACTGCGGTGTTTTTGAAACCGCAAACATTTATGAATCTATCAGGAAAGTCAGTTGCTCCAGTCATTAATTCTTTAACTCAAAAAGCTACTCTTAAAAAAGCAGAATCTTTAATTGTTGTACATGATGATTTAGATTTGCCACTAGGAACTGTAAAAATCGCGTTTAATAGGGGTTCAGGAGGGCATCGAGGAATTGAGTCAATAAAAAAAGCGATAAAGACAGAGGCTTTTATACGAATTAAAGTTGGTATTTCTCCACATACGCCATCAGGTAAAACAAAAAAACCAAGCGGAGAAAAGGTTGTTGATTTTATAATCGGAAAATTTAAAAAACCAGAACTCGATGAACTTAAAAAAGTTTCAAAAACGGTTTTAGAAGCTATTGAACTTATTGTTACTGAAGGGCGAGTGAAGGCTATGGAGGTCATTAACCAAAGATAGTTCTTATTGGCTTAGGTTTACACAAATAAAAATACTCTTTCAAAAAGTTTCGCGGAGGCAGTCGTGCCGAGCGTTAAGCCAAATTTTTAGCAAAAAATTATGGCGGCTTTTTGAAAGAGTATTTTTATTTGTGTAAACCTAGTAAGTAACTAAGAACTACTTTGGTTCAACGTATGACAAAGCCATTTTTTGATCTTTTACATCAAACAATGTGATTTTGAACATGTATGATTTTCCAAGTTCTATTTTTTCTCGAAGTTTTACATCAGTACCAAATTCTGAAATGTGAACAAGTCCTGCGATTCCTTCTTCAATACTTGCAAGAGCTCCGTGCTTGTTGTATTTGATAACAACTCCTTTTACCACGTCGTCTTTTTTGTATTTGTTTTCAGCAGCTTTCCATGGGTTGTCCTTGAGAGCTTTAATAGAAAGAGACACTTTATTGTCCTTTATTTCTATAACTTTGACCTTTACTTTATCTCCAATTTTATAAAGAGCTCGTGGATCTTCAACAAGTGCCCAATCGAGTTCTGAAATATGAACAAGACCTTCTAGACCTTCTTCAATTTTTACGAAGATACCAAAATCAACTGCTCCAGTAACTTCTCCAGAAAGTGAATCACCAACAGTGTATTGTCCAATTGCTTTTTCCTTTTCTTTTTGATCAAGATTTTTTTCAGAGAAGATAAGTTTTCCTTCTTTAGGAAGTGCAGAAATAATTGTTACTGCAATTTTTGTACCAATTAATTTTTTAAGTTCTTCTAAGATTCGGTCTTTGTCGCCATCTTGTACTCGAGGGTAGTGTTCTGGTTTAAGTTGTGAAGCAGGAAGAAAACCTTGCATACCTTGCCATGCAATTAATAGACCCCCTTTGTTTGCTTCAAGGACAGGAAGATCAAAAATAGTTTTACCTTTAATTGCTGTTTCAGCATCACTCCAAATAAGAGCTTGCTTTGCTTCTTTAAGAGAAAGTTCGATGTATCCATCTTTATGTTCGATACTAATTACTTTTGCAGAAACTGCGTCGCCAACACTCATCTTTTTGATGATGTCTCGAACAGCAATAAATTCTCGTCCGTAAATTAGACCAGTTCCAAAAGGTTTAAGATCGATAAAAACTCCGTTTTTATCGATTCCGATAACTTTTCCTTCTACTAAGTCTCCAACAATTGGAGGGTTTGCAGATTCGTTAAGAATTCGTAACATCGCACCATCTTTTTTTGGCTTGATATCAGTTGTTTCTTCTTC
>JAYTUJ010000007.1:0-2685 GCA_043744615.1 bacterium | reverse complement strand
GAGTTTCCTGTTCGTAATAATCCTGTTCCCAAAGAAATTCGAGATGTTGGATCGGCATATAAAGCATCCCATGCGGTTGATGATGCAGAGGTTGGGATGTTGTAGCCTGAGGTGAGAGAGAATATTCCTGTTGAAGTTGCGTAGGTGAGGGCGGGGGCGGATGAAGAAAATACTCCTCGAGTTGTTGATGTTGAAAATGAAGCTGTCGAACTTGGCGATGTTGGAAGATTATCAATTTGACTCTGAAGATTTGCCGCTGTATCAGCAATGCTTTGTGTCAACGTTGTATTGATAGTATTAACTTGATTTTGAAGGGTACTAATTACACTTGATACACCCGCCAAACCTGACCCTCCACCTCCGCCACCTCGAGGTAGTGCATACACCTGTGCACGAAGTGTATTAATTGCGTCATCAAGCTGTTGTTGGGTAACACCGATAATTTGAGTTACCGGAGTGTTTATTTGTTTGATAATTCGCTCAATTGTTTTTTGAGAAACTACGGGAGCAGAAGTACCGGAACTTGTAGTTTTTGTTGATGGAGAAACAACAATTGGTTTTACAATATATTGATCATTATTTTCTATGATCGTTTGTGTATCTGCGGTTATTGGTTTAACACATTGAGAATCGATTTGTTGAGAATATCCGGTAACAAAAAAGAAACCGTTTTTAATTTTACAAACGATTGAATATACGTTTGCAACAACATCATCTGAAGAAAAAACTTGTTGTTGCGCACGCGAATAGATTGGGCACAACAAAATCAGAAGGAGAAAAGATTTTATTATATTTTTTTTGAGAAAAATATTCTTCATTAGTTTGATGTCGTTACAATCTCACCGACAATGTAAAGTGCTACAAGAACAATCAGAAAAAGAAGAAAAGATGTCAACAAAATAAAATGTTTTGACCGAGTTTTTGGACCAACCGATACTGACGATGTTGATTCTTTTTGTTCCATGTAAATAAATCTGTACAAGCTAAATTATAGCACAGACAAAACAAAGAATAAAAAATTATGTTAACAACTTTAAAAAGATTTCTTTCAAAATAGCTGGGTTTCCAGAACCTTTTGTTGCCTTCATTGCTTGACCAACAAAAAACATCAAAGCACTTTCTTTTCCTGCTTTATAATCAGCAACTACGTTTGGATGAGCAGAAATAATTTGTTGTACAACAACAAGTAATGCACCTTCATCGTTTTTTTGAATAAGACCTTTAGACTCGGCAAGAGTTTGTGGAGTTTGGCCGACGGCCAAACCCTCTGTAAAGATAATTGCAAACATATCTTTTGCACCTCGTGATGATAATTGCCCACCCGAAACCATGCTTATAATTTCTGCAAAAGAAACAGGAGAGATTGTGTTAAGAACTTCACTATTTTCAATATCTTTTTGAGAACTTCTTAACAAGCCAACATAATCTGAAAGTAGATAATTTATTGTAAGACTAATTTCTTTTTCATCTTTTAAAGACAAAATAATTTTTTCAAAATAATCAGAAAGCGCAGTATTACTAACCAACACTTCTGCGTCTTGATTTTTTAATTTTAAATTTTCTGTATATCGAGCACGTCGTTGCCATGGAAGCTCGGCGAGTTCGCTTGATAATATATCTTTTGAAAATTCAGGGATTTGTGAAATATATAATTTTGGTAAATCGGGATCTGGAAAATATCGGTAGTCATTTGAATTTTCTTTTGCTCGTTGTGAAAATGTTTCTTGTTTGTCTTCGTTCCAACCTCGAGTTTCTTGTGCAATTGTTTCACCGACTCCCCCATTTTTTTCAAGCTCTTCAAGAATTTCAATATGGCGTGCGACTTCGTATTCAATTGCTTTCTCAACTGCTTTAAATGAATTTAAGTTTTTTACTTCAACTTTTGTACCAAACTTTTTTGGATCACCAGAAAAATCTTTTGAGACAGAAATATTTGCTTCAACACGCATCTCGCCTTTTTCCATATTTGCATGACCAACACCAAGATATCGCAACAATAATTGAAATTCTTTTGCAAATTGTACAGCAGTTTGCGCATCATGAATTACCGGTTCAGTTACCAACTCCATAAGAGGTACTGATGAACGATTAAAATCAACAAGTGAATAATTACCCGTGTCGTGTGATGACTTTGCAGTATCTTCTTCAAGATGAATTCGGGTTAATTCAATACCAGCAATAGAGCCTCCTGAAACAAGTGGATATTTGTACTGACTAATTTGATACCCCTTTGGAATATCAGGATAAAAATAATTTTTTCGATCAAATTCTGTAAAGTCAGGAATTTTTCCGCCGACTGCAATACCTACTTTTAAAACATTTTTTACCGCTTGTTTATTTATTACCGGCAGAGTTCCTGGGTGACCCATACAAATCGGGCAAACGTTTACGTTTGCCCGATCTTCATCGGCATCATTTTTACAAGCACAAAACATTTTTGTGTTTGTCTGTAATTCGGCATGTATTTCAAGACCAATTGTTGTTTTATAAAGCGAAGAAGCTGTCATATTGTTCAGTTATTGTAACGCAGTTAATTGTAGCAAAATTAAGAATATTTTCTAATTATTTCTGAAAGCGACTTTTTAAGTGCGGTAATTTGCACATCATCGTATGCAGAAACAGAAAGTGTTTCTATCTTTTTCTTTTTGAAAAACTTTTTAGCATCTTCAAACCGCTCTGCAATTA
>JAYTUJ010000006.1:0-10693 GCA_043744615.1 bacterium | reverse complement strand
CGACGATATATAATTTTTGTGCTGGAAAACCATACAAACTTGCCGCCACAAATGATTTTAATTTGTAGTATGCGACAAAGATTTTTTGAGAAACTATTTTTTTAAGAAATTTTTTCATACAAATACTTTTAATGTTTTTTAAATTTTGATTTTATGATTCGCGACACATAATGATAGAGTTTTCTAAGAATGTATGTGTAATATAAAAACTTTGATTGTGCGCTAGGGGCGACGTAATCATACATGTTGCCATGTTCTTGCATATAGCCCCCAAACTTGCGTTTAAACTCTGAAAAGCCCTCCCAGCCGGTATATTTGCTACCTTCTGGTGCATATCCACCAAGGTTAAATTGGTGTGAGCCAATCTCTTTAGCATACAAAAGCGCCTTCCATTTGGTAATACTTGAAGGTGCAAGATTTCGATATTCGTTACTTGAGCCACCAAATACAAAAGTTGTCATATTACCGTATCGAACCATGATGTCGAGTACGAGTGTTTTGCCTTCATACACAGCACGCGCAAGATATATTTGAAAATTATTTTTTTGAGAATTTAAAGATGAAGGCGAAGTGGATGAGAATGCAGATGAAAGTGAAATTTCAGAAAGCCTGTCTGCTTCAGCAAACATTGATTTGTAATATTCGTATGCATGAAGATGAAAATTATTTCGCTCTGAAGTTTCTTTGATGAGCGAATAAAATTCTTCAAAATAACTACTGATGTTTTGAGTGATGATTTCGACAACAACACCTTTTCGTTCTGCCATCCGAACTGAATATCGAGTTTTTTCGTGCATCGCAGAAAGAATTTGATCGGGAGTTTTATCAAGGTCTAACACCCATTCGGTACGAGGTTGAAAATGAGGCAAAAAAGAAACAAAAGATGGAGTTGTTTTGAAATACTTTTTCCAAAATTGTTGAGGATTATGTTGAGGATTATCTTTTTGAACATCTGTTTTTACAGAAGGGTCAAAGTGGATGAAGGCCGCAGCTTCGCTGCGGCAAATTTCCTCTGCCTTTACCTTCAAAAAACTCATAAGCTCCTCACCTTTTTGTGTATATATTTCTTCATTAATCACCGGACCATACGGCGCATACAAATACGTCTTCCCTTTTACTAAGTTAAACGTAATAAACTGAACACAGCCAATATTTTTTTTAGTTGTTTGATTTTTGTCGGTAAAAAAAATATTGTATCGCAACGCCTTCATTTTTGATTGCTCACGCAGACTTCCGTAAAACCATGATTGAGGAAACGGTGCATCAGAGCAAATCGCCAACGGATTGTATTCTTCTGGATTTATAACTCGGCACAATTCAAACATAAAACCATTATATCACGGCATCTATTCGACCAAAAAATCAAGTTCTGTTATACTATTCGAGTTCATTCCCACTCATAGCTCAGTTGGTAGAGCAGTTGCCTCTTAAGCAATTGGTCGCAGGTTCGAATCCTGCTGAGTGGACATTAAAATTATTAGTAGCTCTCATAACCCTTTATTGACTTACAAGTCCTTTCATCTATAATGTACACATCACCACAAAAAGTCCCCTTGCAAGCTCGTCTTGCAAGGGTCCTTTTTATTTTAAGCCGATCTTTATATTTAAGTCATTCATAAACACAATATTCTTTTTTGCGAATTTTTTAAGCAGTGCAGAATACTTATGCCGATTAGGAACAAGAACTGTTTTTAATTTTCCTTGCTCAAGTAAATATTGAATTAGACAATAAAAATCACCGTCACCTGTCACAATCAAAGCTTTATCGAAATTATGTAATTGTATCATCGTGTTAAGTACAAGCTCAGCATCAACATTACCTTTAATGGTCCCGTCCCTATATTCTAAAACTGGTTTGAATATGCAAATAAATCCCGCTTCCTGTAACTTTATATATAAACGATTGTTTCCTTCAATATATCCGATAAAAAGAAAAGCTTTTGTAACTGAATAGTGTTCATGTAAATATATTCTGAAACGCTTCCAATCAATTTTCCAACCAAGAGATTTCACCGCCAGATAGACATTCTGACTATCGATAAAAGCAAAATTGTTTTCAGTATTATTCATCGATGGTTAAATGTAAAAAGCATTGACCGTTTATTTTACTTTATGTAATAATACCTTTGTACAAATACGAAAAGGGATCCGAAAGGTGCTCGTACCTTAGGAGCCTTTTTCTTTTTATACTAACTTGCCACATCTAAATTTATTCTCAAAAAAATCTAAAAAAATCTTTACTTCGCTTATAAAAATCAAACCCCTTTAGAAAAAAACAATAATCTGATACTATACATGAACGCGCAGGTGGCGTAATGGTAGCCGCGCTAGTCTTAGGAACTAGTGGAGTAATCCGTGGAGGTTCGAGTCCTCTCCTGTGCACAGAATACATAAGAATCAACATCGTAGGTATGGTACCTAAAAAAGAGCAAAATAACCTTACAAATCAAGGTTATTTTGCTCTAAAACATAACCATATTTTCGTCAAGATAGCACTTGCTATTTTATAATTTATGTGCTATAATACTTTCAGAGTAAGTAAAGAGCGTTCTTTGAAAGCTTAATACTGCTAAAAAACTAAACAAAAACCCGTTACGTGCAAACAAAAACACACGTAACACAAAAAGTCCTCCGATAACGAGGCAAAAACAAATGATTGGATTCCTTATTGGAATTGGAATAATACTGATAGTGCTGGTAGTGATAGTGGTCCTTTGTATTTGGGCAAAATTATCTTTCCCCGGCTGGTTCTGGGGCAAAGTTAACGAATTTGCCGAAGAAGACAAATTCGTCACCGTTGCCGAAGAAAACAAATGGCGCCCCTACGAAAGAGGTGTTGTTGTTGATAAGCACGGAAAAATCAAACCTGGAACGTTTGATTTCGCAATGTCTGTTGAAAACAGTCTTCAGTATATACACCATATGCAAAATGGTGCATTACAAAAAAGACCCTATAATCCAACAGATAATGTGGGAAGATTCTTCGCTGGAAAAAAAATAATCTGGCTAGGGCTTGATGCTCCGGCTGCGATTCGGCGAGGATCTCTTACCTTCAAAGCAACACGCCTCAAAGCAAAACATGGTGAAGCAACAATTGCATCTCGTGTTGAAGAATACGAGGTAACAATTGACGCTCTCATGCAACAGTTTGAATGGCTTGTTGTCGTTGGTGATGTTGAACTCACAGATGGGGGAAAAGGGTCAGTTACCTTTCGCATTACAGTGAAAGTGATAGATCCTTATAAATTCTGGTATCTGAAAGGCAAAGAAGCCTGGAAAGAAATCACCACCATTGCAGGAACAAAAGCACGTGAGATTATGCGCCGACTTTCTCGCACCGACCTTGCAAAAAAAGATGAGGCTAGTGGAAAACATTTCATTGAACAAATTCAAGGACTGGTCATAGACCTCACTGGTATTGGCTGTGAAGTTGAAGCTGGTGGGATTCATTACGATGACTACGAAGTTGATCGAGATGAAAAAACTGAACAAGCTCTCAAAAACCTAAACCTTGTTGGTATTCAAGAACAAACTGAAATTGCTATAGAAGCAAAAAGAAAGAATGTCTTGAAAGCAGCAAAAAAAGTTCTAGAACAAGAAATAAAAAATCTAGCCGTAAAAGCAAATGTAAATGCGGCAGAACTAAAAGCCTTGATTGAAAAATGTAGAGATTCGGAAGGTCGAGTCAATGAAGAAACACTAAAGCTTCTGATTCAAAAACAAGAGCTCGGTGAAAAACTTCTTACGGCCATTAAAGCCTATGAAGCATATCAAAATAACACAGCAGTTCAAACCTATGCTCCTGGTGGAGCAAACGGTTTGATTCTGCCACCAACAAACACAACAACGACAACAGAAACACCAAAAATAGAGAAACCTTAATTATGAGTCTATTCCAAGCAATATTGGCGATAATTTTTACGCCAAAAAAACAGAAGACTCCCCCTTCACCAACCGACACTACAGCTACCGCTTCTGCAGACCATGCAGCAACGGACGAGCATGGTGCTCAAAGTGAAACACAGCAGCAAAAAACTGCTGAAGCCCCTAAAAAACATCGCGAAACCGGGTTCGAAGCTTTTACACGCTTTGTGTATATCGGTTTAGTAGTCTTGGCAACAGGCCTAACCATCAAGCATGGATTGTTTACCCCTTTCCACAAAGTTAGTGGGTTTCACATATCCTTGATTGTAATTATTACACTTGCGACTGCTTGTGGAATGTTTAGCTGGGTCAAAAGGTTCAAACCTGCTGACCCACACGCTCACCACGAGCATGGCTTGTTTGATGGATGGTTGCCCGACGTATTGTTAGGAGTAACCATCGTCTTTGGTTTGATTCTAATTGCGATGATAACCGATGTGAATCGGGAAATCAGCGTTGAGGAATATGAACATAACACTGTTCACTGGTTCATAGAACCGATGGGCGGAAGTATTTCACCAGTTGAAAGCCTCAGTGATGACGGTTCGGTGTTCACAGCAAAGGCTCGTGATCTTACTACACAAGCGGGTGAAAATACCGCCCACACAAACTGGGTTGGAATTCGCGATAAAGACGGCATCATATATGGTAACTGCCAAGTTGCCGTAGAGGATGCTAATATTGTTGGCGGACCAGTGAAGGCAACATTCTCTCTTACGAAAGTCAGGGAATCCTACACTGGTTGGCAAAAATGGATAAATACAGAAGGTGTTGAAGATCATTGCAATATCACCTTCAAAAAGTTAGCTGGTCATCCGTAAAGAGTAGGTCAAAAGGTTTTAGTTTTAGCAGTATTAAAGCCTTATCGTCGGAGCCCCGCATGCGCAAGCAGGCGGGGCTTCTTCTATTTCAAATAAAAAATCACGTCGCACTTTGTGCGACGTGATTTTTGTTTTATCTATTATTCGTTTCCAATCACCGATTTAATATCTGCGTATGGATTAGTTTTTGTTCCACCAATAGTTTGTTGAGCATCTGCACCAACCGTTCGCACAATCAGATGAATAATCCCAAAAGCTCCCATCATAATCATCATGCCGAGTGTTCCCCATAACATATGTTGTTGACCTGCTCCTCGCTTTTCTTCATTATCTGCTGCAAGAACCATATCTTTCATTCCCCATAAAAAAGCAAGGAGTGCGAAGGTAAACATTACCACAATTGCAGGGTTAACAATATTCTTCATGATTGATAACAAAAGAGTATCAACGTTTGAAGCTTTTGCTCCTGCTACTGAAACTTGTGCTATGGTCGATATCATCGATTATAAAACAAACTAAAACTAGTTATTTGGGTTTGGATTACTGTTGTATGTAGGAATTGTAGGAATGTTTGCTGGACCTCGTGCGTTTCCGTTTTCAGCTCCGAATCCAAATGATTTAACAAGTAGGTTTACAAGTCCCCATACTGAAATCATAACTGCGATTGCAATAATACCGAATACAATAACTCCTCGAGCTTCTGCTTGTTTTTCTTCGTTTCCTCCTGAAGTAACATACTTAAGAACTCCAACAATAAATGTAAACACTGCAAGACCGATAACAAGAATTGTTAATCGTTGAAGAATGTTTGTAACACTGTTAATTGAGCTACCTAGATCGTTAAAAGTACCTAATGAAGGATCAGCGGCTAATGTAACAAGAGGTAAAGCTAATACACTTGCTGCACCTGTAAGAATTTTTTTAATCATAAAATAAAACCCTAAATAAAAACTTTGGATAAATGATAATCTCTAATAATCCCCATAATTGTAACACATATAAGGCTTTGTCTACTACCTTTTGCACAACTGCCTTTACCCCACCAGAGTTGGCACGGTGACTAGATTATTCTTTAAATTGAGGAATACCGAACTTAAAACCAAAACTATTTGTAGATATTTTTACAAAACCCCAAAACGAAACCATAAAAAATATAGCAATGATGCCCCATATCATAAAAGTTCTTCCGGTTGCTCGCTGTTCTTCGTTGTCCCCTGCATTGATAAATTTAATAAGACCTTGCAAAAAACCTCCGACTGCAATTGCAAAAATAAAGGGAATAAAATCAAGAATTAATCGATCAATTAAGTTAACAACACCCGTAACATCTTTAGGTGGTGCAACTGCAAACACAGAAAGAGGGGTAATGAGTAATGCGTATATGTAATATGTTATTTTTTTCATATTCTTTAAAGTTATCTAAATTTATTTTTGAAACTCTGGGATGCGATTAGGAATAAATGGTGATTCGTTATCTGAGTTTGGAAAAAATGTATGGGTAACAAGCGATACTAACCCCCATACAGATATCATGATAAAAATAACTAAGATGCCCCAGATCATGCGGGCGCGCCCTTGGGCGCGCTTTTCTTCATTATCCCCTGCACCCACAAATGTAACTACTGAGGCAAGAAAATAACACAGTGCAATTGCAAAAAGCATTGGAAAAAATACTTTAGGATTTCCAATAGAAAAACCAATAAACAAACAATTAAATGTTCGAGGGGTTACAGTTGGGTCGCCTCCGGTTGCCCTGTCGCACCCAATATCAATATTTGGATTTAAGTCAGCCTTTGCATATACAAAAGAAGTTGTAATTATTGCAAAAGAAAAAATAAAAAGAAGTATTAAAAAAGTGCGTTTCATATATTATTTAGGTGCAACCTTAGCACCTTCTGGTAAAGCTGTTGGCAAAACAAATGCATCTTTTCCAAAAAATGAAGTCGTCAGTAATTTAACAAATCCCCATACAGAGATCATCACAAATAAACAAACAATTCCGTATAGCATTAAGTCTCTTCCTGCAGTACGCTTTTCTTCATTATCACCCGCCTTCACATACCCAAGAACCCCTACCAAAAACGTTACAACTGCAATACCAATTAAAAGACTTATTACATAATTCAATAAAAGATTTTTTATAAAAGTAAAAACACCTGGAATATCTTTTGGTGGTTGTAAAGAACCCGATGATTTTGAAGCTGGTGTTGGACTCACCGAAGAAGGAGCTGTATTTGTATTTGAGTCAACAACAAAGTCAGATCCTGCATCTTGTTGATTAGATATAACAACAGGATCTTCTGCTGCTGTGGCTGGTTTTTTAGCAGCAGCAAAAGCGGTTTGGAAACAACCTTCTGCAATAAAAATTACTGCAATAAAAAATATTGCTATTATTTTTTTAAAAGTGTTTGATGTTTTTTTCATAAAATTTTTATTAAAAATTATTTTAGCTCTCTTACCGTATTTGCAACTGCATTTGCAATAACTTGAGCCCCAAGCAATATTGCACTACCGATAATAGTCCACATCATACTCATTTTAGCTTTTTGTAGTTTTTCTTCATTACCTTGTGCGGTTACATACATAAAACCTGCATAAATAATAAATAGTGCGGCAACAATAGAACCAAGCTTAACTACAACCCCCAATAAACTTGCGACAAAACCATCAAGACTTTTTGCGCCGAGTGGGTTTTGGATTCTGTTAGGAGTTGGAGCATTTAGTTGTGCCTTATTTTCAGCAAATAACAGTGTTGGTCCAGTTATTACTAGTAATGCGAGCATAAAAATTAAAGTTTTTCTAAAGATGTTTTTCATATTATTTATTTTTTTGAAGTAGTGAATATTCACCTGAATTATACGAATTAGTATCGAGTAATGTCTTTAATATTAAATCAACAATTAACCATGCTGTAAAGGCAATGAACATGCCTGTCGCAGCTTTTTTAAACATAGCGTGGGCATGGCTAATTTTTTCGGTACTGCCTGCAGATGTCATATATTCAAAACCGGCATATGCAGTAACAATAACCGCAAGAGTAAATGCAGAATATAAAAGAAAACTAATTATATTTTGTAAAAGAGCAAGAAGGTCTGAATATCCGCATTCGTACTCCGGCCTACCAGAATTTGTTGATTCTGATGTTGCAACTAAATTAGTAATTTTTCCTGAACCGTCTCTGCGTGGTTTACAATCAGGCACAATTTGAAAACCTGGACTAGATGCAGTATCAATAGCATCGGCAGCACGAACAATTTGTATGCTTCCAAAAGAAGTAAACAAAGCTAAAAAAATAAAACTGAGGGTGGCAATATATTTTTTAGTAGTGTTTATGTTTTTCATTTATTCTTTATTTTGAATACGCTCTTCTAATTGTTGGTTTGCAGTATTTAGAAGTGTTCCGATTTCTGACTTTCCTGATAACACAGATTCTACCATATTTTTAAACACAGCCGTTGTTGTTTGGGGATCAATATCTAAAAATGCATGTGCTTGTAATGCTGCTTGGTAAAAAGAAGCGGCGGATGCATCAGCAGGAATTGAAGCGAGTAAATCTCGTCGAACAGGCGGTAGTCCAGTTGCAGTAACCAAAGCTTTTGCTGTTGTTCCGGCTGTTAAATCGAGTATTGTTTTAAAAGCTTCTGATTTAAACTGACTACTTTTTAAAATACCGAGTCCGTAAATTTTTCCAAATGTAATTGTTGCTTTGGGATTTTTTGGCTGCGGTACGGTTGTGACATCAAAATTTAAGTTAGGATTTTTTGCTTTTAGCACAGGTAATTCACTTGCAAAACCAAAGTAGAACGCGCTGTTTCCGCGTAAAAATGTATCTTGAGTAGTTGGTAATGAACGGTTCCATGCATACACCGATTTAAGCGGGTCAGCAAATTGAGTATAAAAAGCTAACGCTGTTTGTGCAGGTGCAACAGTGTTTCCAAAATCTTCTGCAAGAATTGCTTTGTATCCCCCATCGTTAATTCGAGTAATAATTGGATTACCAGATTGTAAAAAAAGCATTGATAAAATTTCTTTTGCGTTTGTTACGTTTGTCCATTCACCCATTCCAAACATGCTTTTTTTGATTTCGAGATCCTCGGTTTTTTTAGTAAGTTTACCTGAAAGAGCGATCATGTCGTCCCATGTTTTTGGTACAACTGCAATTAACTCGGAAGTTAACATATCTTTATTCCAATACATTACCAAAGGATCAACAATAAATGGAAGACCGATTATTCCATCGGACTTTAAAAATAAGTCGCCTCCTTCAATAAAATTATCTTGGAAAGTTCTTTCTGAATAAGCAGTATATGGAATAACTGCAAGTCGTGATTCATCTTTTACTAATCGTTCATATGGCTCAACAACAACATCGGGTGGAGTTCCTTCGGCGAGTGCTTGTAAAAGAGTTTCATCCCATTTGTTGGCAGGGACTTCTTGGTATGCATAGTCAATTGTTCCAGGGGCACCTTCGTTAAGCGCAGCGTAGACATCATTAAAATATCGGGCAGGTACGCTTCCCCAGATTACTGTTTGATGGGGGGCGGCTCCGCCGCCCCCTAAACCACCAATCCCTGCAAACATAAAAAATCCAACAACAGAAAAAACAATAAAAATTCCAATAATAATGTAGCGGACATTTATGTTTTTCATATTAGGTTTTCTTTCGTATTAGTTTACCATAATGATGCGTCCCCGCATGAATATCTGAAACGTGGATAAGTTCATGTTTTTTAAAAAACTCATGCGCCTCATCCTCTGAAAAAATAACATGTGCTTGAGAACCTTTTTGATTTAAACTTATTTTCCAATCAACAAAAATAATTTTTCCGTTTGGTTTTAATATTCTTTTTATTTCTTTTATTGCAGAATCTTTATCAGACAATTGAAAAAAAATATTAGAAACTAATGCAAGATCAATAATTCCATCTTTTAATGAAATTCCTTTTTTACTTTCAACATCAGCAAGAATAGTTTTTATATTTTCAAATCCCCCTTCTTGTGCTCGTTTTGAGATTTGATCCAGTACATCGCTCTGAACATCAATTGCAAACACTTTTCCACTTTGTCCAACCATCGTGCTTAAATGAAACGTGTGGTATCCAGCGCCTGCACCGACATCGGCAATAACCATTCCTGCATCAGCATATATAGAATTTAAAAAAGAAAATGGATTATGAAAGTTCTGCGACATATACTAATTGTACAACCTACAAGCACACAACAGAAGCAAGTGCGTCCCCATCTCGAAGTTTCATAATTCGAACTCCTTGAGTTTGTCGTCCGAGCGATGGAACTTCTTTTAGGTCAAGTCGAATAACTTGGCTTTTCTTTGAGATTGCTACCATTTCAGTAACGTCTTCGGTAATTACTTTTGATGCAATTATTTTTCCTGTTTTATCACTTATTTTTCCAGTTAAAATTCCAGAACCTCCTCGTTTTTGTGTTTTGTATTCATTTAATTCTGTTTTCTTTCCATGTCCATTTTCAAACACAACAAGAAGTTGTTGATTTTTTACATCTTTTTTAACTACGTCAGCACCGACAACAATATCTTTTTTATCAAGGTCAATTGCCCATACTCCAGCAGCGTTTCGGCCCATTTCACGAACATCAGATTCTTTAAATCGAATTGATTGTGCTTCTCGAGTAACCACAATTACATCGTCATTTTTTTCAATAAATTGTGCGCATACTAATTCATCACCTGAATCAAGAGTAATGGCAATCAAACCACTTCGTCGTACATCTCTGAAACCAAGAGCTGCAACTTTTTTAGTTACTCCATTTTTTGTGACCATCATTAATGACAAACCTTCTTTGTCTCCTTTCTGAATATCTTTTGGCATTGGCAAAATCGATGTCACTTTTTCTTCTTCTGAAAGAGAGATGAAGTTCATGATTGACTTACCTTTTGTTGCACGTTTTCCTTCAGGAATATCATACATTTT
>JAYTUJ010000005.1:0-37796 GCA_043744615.1 bacterium | reverse complement strand
TGCGATTGATCCAAGAAGTATAATCGAAAATTGTTTTCTTTTTCGTAAAAAAAGTGCAATTGAAAGAATGATTGTTGCTCCAATAATAAATATTTTGTCACCAAGATTTGTGATTGCCATCATAAGACTGATCCCATAAGTACTTCTGATATGCGATACGTTTTCTACGATAGAAAAATCAAGTTTGTTTGTTGAAGTTCCTAAAAATACGCACGCACTCATTGTTAAAAAGATAAGTACCGATATTAAGGCGATTAAGAAGTTTGCTTTTTTGATGTGTTGTATTCGGATGAATCGATAGTAAAAAATAATTAGTCCAGAAATTAATGCAGAGATTAAAATTAAACTTGTTGTTCGGGTTATCCAAATTTCGATTTTGCCAAAAGTTTTACCAAAAAAGTAGCCAACTCCTAAATAGACGTATGCCCAACAAATTGCACTCAGTGCGTTCCATGACATAAATTCACGAAATTTCATTTTTGAGAGTCCTGCAATAAAAGGAACGATTGCTCGAATTGGCCCAATAAAACGGGCAATAAAAATACTTTTTTTGCCGTGTTTATTAAAAAAAGCTTCTCCTTTGTTTAGGTGTTCAAGCTTTAAGAATTTGTTTTCGTTTTTAAAATAATGAGAACCGTTCTTTCCAAGAAAAAAACCTAATAAATCCCCAGTTAATGCGCCAATTGAACAAAATAAGACTAAAAGACTAAAACTAAAATAACCTTGTGATGCAAGAAACCCAGCAAAACCAATGAGGGTGGCACCAGGAACAAGTGTTCCTATGAAAGGGGTTGATTCAAGAAGAGCAATAATAAAAATAACAACATATCCAAATACTCCTATCGACGCTAAATAATGTTCGGTTACTTTTATAAAATGATGCATGTACAGATTATACCGTTAATTTAATATACTGCCCATTAAGAAAAAAGAAGCCTTCATTGGCGAGTTCTTCGACGATTGATTTTATCGTGTATGTGATTTTTTTGTTTTGCAAAGATATATGTTTCACCCACATGGTTTTGTAGGCTTTTTCAATTGTAGAGATTGTTAATAAAGTTTTGCTTTGTTTTTGTTCAAGAATATATGAAAGGATGTGGGCTCGAAGCTGACGCTTCGAGCCTTCAAACTTAGACTGTCTATTATAATGAGCACTTTTTTGGCTTGGATTTCCAGAGACCCCAGCAGATTTTTTTAGTGTCTGTTTAAGCATTGTGCCGTAGTCATATAATGCATAATACCAATCGCGAGGGTTTTTGTGACTTGCATCACTTATTCCATTCGCCCCAGTTATCGTTTTTTCGATCAGTGGTAAAATTTGCGAGTCATGAATTTTCTGTGAAATTTTAGGTGAATCTTTTTCGGATTCTTTTTGAGAAAAAAATTCATGTATAAACACGCTTCGAATATTTGTTTCAATAAAGACTACTGGCTTATTAAATGCAAATGCCATTAACGCACCTGCTGTTGATTGTCCGATTCCTGGAAGTTTTAATAATTCTTCAGTTTTATTTGGAAACTTTCCATTATACTCAGATACAATCGCTTGTGCTGTTTTGTGAATAAAAATTGCACGGCGATTGTAACCCAAGCCTTTCCATACAATAAGAACATCCGACAGGGGAGCAGACGCTAATTTTTGCACAGTCCCAAATTTTGCCAAAAATTCTTTATATTTAACAAGTACCCGAGTAACTTGTGTTTGTTGAAGCATAATCTCAGACACCAAAATCTTGTATGGGTCACTAATATCACGCCACGGCATGACCCGTTTATTCTTTTTATAGTACGATAAAATTTTTTGTTTAAATTTTTTTATTTCAAGGGGAGTCGGCATACAGACAAAAAGTGTTTAGTTATTGTTTAGTTATATTTAATACTAAAATTTTCGAATTCATTATGTTTTAGTTTGTCGAGTGAAATTAAAACAAGCCACGGAATATTATTAATTGTATTTTGCGGTAGGGCAGAAACATTAAACCATTCAACTGGTTCATCAGTCATATTTTTTATATCATCAACAGATCCTTTGTGGATATGTGCAAAAAATTCTACACTCATTACATCGGTAAAAATATTTCCTGTGTACACCCAATCTTCTTTTTTGGTTTCTAAACTTGTTTCTTCACGAATTTCCCGAACAATACAGTCAAAGCCGTCTTCACCCTCTTCAAACTTTCCCCTTGGACCATTAATTTTTCCTGCTTGCCAATCGGGTCGATTTTTGTGAATAAGTAAAACTTTGTCGAGAGTAGAATTGAATATAAAACCAACAGTATATTTTTTCATAGGTTAATTGTATCAAATACAACATGTAATTTATAGACTTTTTATACATAAAATTGACAAAACACCCTTCAAATAATACTATTTACTCAATGAAATTGTTTTCAGGTACACAATTAAAAAAGTCGGTCGCCCTTCTTAGTATTCGTTACATAACGAATGAAGGGTTGATTTGTGTATCAAAATAATGACTTTAAGATAATTTTGAAATACAAACCAGCTCTTCACCCAAGAGCTGGTTTTTTGTTCTTTTATAATTTACGATTTTCTGACGAACGTCAGAGTTTTGTATGTAAAATAATAAAATTAAGATTCCAAACAATTAACACCAATACCACACAATCAAACTTACTAATATTATGAAGCTACAAGACAACATTGAACTCGTTTCTGTCTTTTATCCCAAGGATAAATTTTCTGGAAATTTTTTTGTACGTCGAGCTCGAGAAAAGCTTGATCATCAAGAATATGAACCTGTTACCATTTGTGATTATAAATATCTGAACCGCGACACTATTAAGGCTCTGACTAAAGAAATACCTGAGTGCACACTCATTGTGTTTCCGTCGATTATCGAGCAAAAAGATGGTAAACAGTGTGTTGCGGTATATGAAATCACTTCGTATGGTTGGTCACCCGGACATATTCCACTCACGTGGCTCTTTAGTGGACACACACTTGTTGCTGCAAAAAAATCGTAAATTATCGCAAACCAATCGTGTTGAAAGACACTTTTATTCAAGACCGCCTCGCCAAAAAAGCGAGGTGGTTTTTTATTAGATCGTAAAGGTAGGGAGCAATTCATGTGGGTTTATAGTATCATCAAAATACGACGTTTATTAAAGTAACGAGCAATAAATAACAGTATGAAAAAATCAACTACAAAAAAAGAAATAGTGTTATTTGAGGAAAAAGAAGTCCGTCGTACGTGGCACGATGAACAGTGGTATTTTGCCATAAACGATGTTGTAGAGGTCCTTACTCAGACACCCAACGTATCCGACTACATCAAGAAAATGAGACTACGTGATGGCGAACTTGGCAAAGGGTGGGGACAAATTGCCACCCCCCTTTCAATCGAGACAAAAGGAGGTGCGCAGAAATAAATTGTTCTAGTTTGAAAGGCATCTTCCGTAAAAAGAAAATAAGATAATTACAAAAGGTGCGTCTCTAACTTTTTTTGGCTTAAAAATAATACTTCATCACCTTCTTGTTTACCAATAGCTTGCCATGGTTGGGTTATGTTACCTTTTCTTCCTGTATAAAAGAATAGTGCTCTATCAAGTAGTGGTTGCGTTTCCGGTATGTCATCAAAGTATAGTGAGATCTGTTCATAAAAGGGAATTACTTTAACAAAATATGCTCGTATATAATCTTTGAATTCTTCAAATATTTGTGTTTTTTCTTCTGATGCTCTAACTAAAGAATAATTCAGCGCAGCTTGAAAGTCTGTTTGAGGAATTTCTTCCAACATATTGTTTTTAGTATTAACATTATTTTTCGCTCCTTTTTGCAGTTTTGAAATGTTACTTGTTTTTGCTATTTTATCGCCAAAATCTTTTTGTGCTCTTTTGTAATTTTCTTCAAATAGACTTCCTTTTTTATCATAAAGTACGGAAACCGGAGTAACTTTAAATAAATCTCCGAATTTTTCTGTCATCGCTGTTAAAGAATTTACATAAATTTCAGTTCTTTCTTTTGGAATATTATTAGCAAGTTGTACGCGCCTGTCACCTGGGATAATATGAAAATGTAAACCCGGACTGTACACCTTCTTTACCGCTTCGTTAATTTTTGAAAGTTGTTTTAATGTAGCTTCTTCACATAAATCTGCGCACTCTATAGGAAGGTTAATATTTTTACTCCCTCCCCAAAACTGAAGGAATTGTACAGGAAGATTTTTTTCAACTTTCTCTGTAATATTTGCCAGAACAAGATCTTTACGTTTTTTATCTGGAAGTGGACCGTTTCTGAAAGTTCTCTGATTTAATATGTCATATATCTTTTCAGATAAATCATTTACACTAGGCTGTAATAACATGTTGATTATTATTGGCGGGCCATGTGGGTTAAGTACCCACCACCTCAAGCCTTGTAAGGGTATTTTAGGAATATTTTAGAAATTGAAACAAGGTATGTGGGTCAGTGTAGATTTAAAGTTCTTCTCCATGATTCTTTAGCCAGTGCCGGAATCCCAAACCTTGGGCAGTATTCCTGTCAGCAACTTTTCTAATGATGGATAGTGCCTCCTCTTTTCTCTTTGAATCAGGATTCATCTTTTCGACAATGTGCACCGCAACCCAAACATTTGTTTCGTTTTCTACTAGATCAAGCAGGTGAGCGAATTCATGAAGCCCTTCAACACCAAACTGAGAGTGAATCGTATCGACAATCTGATACATCCTATCCACACCTTTATTGTTAGACTTTACTGAATCTTTGTTTGAATAATCGATATTTGAACAAATCACCACCTGTTCTTTATATTCTTTTATAAGTTCTTGTAGATTCATATATTTACTTGAAAACTAGGTACTCGGGTCATGCTCGATACTTTATTTTCTTGGCGGAGAGAGCGAGATTCGAACTCGCGGACCCTGTTAAGGGTCGACAGTTTAGTAAACTGTTGATTTAAACCACTCATCCATCTCTCCGTGACGTTACTTTAGCATATTTACTATATTTTATATATTTTTCTAATTTATTTCATAAATCATCAAGTATTCTTCGGTGTATGGAAAAAGACTTTGATATTTGGAATGAAAAGAAAAAGACGATTGATTTAAAAATAAACACTATTTATTTTAAAGAAGGTGAAATTTGGTGGATAAGTTTAAGTCAAAATATTGGATATGAAATGAACGGAAAGGTTGCTGATTTATTTTAAGTACCCAAGCTTTTTGAACAAGACTATCGAAGGGGGAACAATATCTAGTTGAGAAAGATTCTGAATTGGAATCCATTCAACTTTTTCTAAATTTTCCGGTACAATCAATTCTCCAGATACATACTCGAATTCTGCATTTAGGTAAACAAATTGTTTAAGAACTCCGTCATGATCTTCCTTTGTTTCTGTGTCCCAAGATAATTGTTTTGTTGGAGAGATGTTAATGCCCACAAAAGCTTTTATAAAATCCTTAAAGGTTTTTAAGGGTTCTTCGCCAGGAATAAATTCAGCGCCGAATGAGTACCATGTTTCTTCATAAGGTTTAGAACCCACGAACTTTTTTCTCATTAAAACAGAGTCATCTTTTTTGATATTCCCAATAATAAGGATTTTAGTAGGAATGTTTTGTGGTTCTTGGTTCATGTAGTAATTATAGCAAATTCTCTTGGCGGACATCGTGGATTCAGTATTAGAGTGGTGAGGCACCGCAAGGATATTTTAGCCTCATTTTGAGGTTTTGATGAGGTGTGTGGAATTCTTGAGATAAACTAATTATCGAGCAACTATTGAGCCGATATATGGAAGACCAAGTATAAAGATAAGAGTAAAGATTATTGTGGGGATTAATGCCATGAAAAAAGTCATGGTGTAATCCTTTGTATTATCGCTAAATTTGTTTGGGAATGAGAAAGCGAGTAAATTGAAGATGATGCCGATAATAAATCCGATTTGAGAGAATATTGCAAGAAAAACAAATAACAGTGATTCTGACCTTCCTGCCATGAGCACGGTGTGTTCATTTGAAGTTTTGACTAGAAAATCGTTTAACATCGGAAAGTGTCCCACTTTGAAAAAGATGTATGCTCCGACGAGAAGAAAAGAGAATTTCAATATCTGAGCAAACCAGCTATTCCACTGTTTAATAAATGATTGGGGATTTTGGAAAAAGGCCAGAAATAAGATAAACACAAATGGAGCAATAAGAAACGGAAGAAGTTGGGCCGCTCTCTCTGAAAAGAAGATTACTGCAAAATATGAATCTACAAGAGCGAATATAAGATATTTAACTCGGATAGCACTCATGTAAGATCTGCTAAGGGTAATAAAGACATGGAAACTGGAGCAGGATTAGGTGTTTGAGTAGGTTGTGTTTCTGGGGGCATATATATTGTTACAATTATTTTTTAAATTTAAGACCATACCTGATATATAAATAATAACTCACATTTAAGTATTTATGTAGCAAAGGTATTCAGATTACTCCATCTACCTATGTCTGTGGGCATACCAACACTAAGTTTTCCTGGCGGTGAGATTCGAACTCACGGAGCCAATTACGGCTCAACAGTTTAGTAAACTGTTGATTTAAAACACTCATCTACGCCTCCTGTGGCGCTACAGTACACAAAAATGGGATATTTTACAGTGTAGCTCGTTTAATTTTATTTTCAGTTTTTTTATTACACTCGAATCTAAAGGGATAAATTTATTTAAATGTCTTACGGTATTGTTTTCTTACTATAAACCAAATAATACTAACTACTACAAAAATAAGTAAAAATACACCGAAAAAAATTATAGTTCCATTGAAATCTTTAACACAAAATTGAATAGAAGCTGGGGTTGTTACTCTACGCCCTGAATTAAGAACAAGCTGACAAATTTGAGTATGCCAGAAAGCAGACCAGTCATTAGAGGGAATAATATAGTGGAAAAGAGTTATCCAACCTACAATAAAAGCAATTAAAGCTACTACAGAGAGAATAATATGATTTGATAATTTTTCAATCATTTTTAATTAAGTTTAATATTATCGTCTAAAAAGTTATTTATTTCAGGTACTTTATTTATATCTTTAGGATTAAACTTTTTTCCGTAAGCTTTGGACGTCCAGAGGAAAATTGGAAAGTTAATACATAAATTAAAGATAACTAATAAAAGAAGGGAAAAATTTGAAAAATTAGGATTGATGATTGTCGTTATGCCAGCTGAAAGAAAAAAGATAAAACCACATATCCACCAAGCCACTTTATAATTTCGCATAAGTTGTTTTGAAAAGTCTTTCTTTTCAAATAAATTATATATAGCAGACTCAGAAGTAATTTGCCCAGCTTTAATACTCTCTAATAAATTATAGAGATCTTTGAGGCTAAGCCTTGAATAAACAACATTGTTTAGTTTTGAAACATTTTTTGTTGTAGAACCTCTCCATCCTGCTCCTGACCACTGACTATCTGCTTCTGCGATTGATGGATTGAAACCAATTCCTAAGTTACTTCGGATTAAATGTAAATCAGAATAACTTAAAAGTATGTTGTTAATTTTTCCAGAAATAAAGTTTTTTTCTCCTACATCGAGACTAATCCAACCACCTCGCCAACCTTTTTTCGCTCTTATAAATTTCAAGTTATATTTTTTAGCCAGTTTTGATAAGCGGATACTTCGTACCAATTCAGGAAGCTCAAATAAAAAGGCTAGAAAAAAGAAGAATAGAGTACCTAAAATTACTACTCCTATAATACCTATAATTGCCCACCAAATTGAACTTGAAGCTACTGTCATTTATTTAAAATAATACGTACCATAAATAATTCATCGATCATTGATTATAGTAATAATAGCACTTTTACAATTTTATGTTACTGAGATTTGGCTACACATAAATTTCTTTTAGAAATTTTGTGCAACCCCGCCTCCCTTGTCCTGATTTGCTTCATTCATAACAGGACTTCAGTCTGGCTTTTCGAATCTCACTATTTACCACTTCACAAAAAGAAATGCCCAGCATGAAGCTGGGCATTTCTTTTTGTGTGCGGAGACGGAGGGATTCGAACCCTCGAGACCGTTTAACGGGTCTGCCTCTTTAGCAAAGAGGTACGTTCGACCACTCTGACACGTCTCCAATTGGTGTCAGATTAGCATATTCTTCGTCCCAAAGCCATTTTAATAATAGTTAATTTAAAAGGTTTCGCGCAGGCCGGTAGGCCGAGCGCTAAGTAAAAATTTCAGCAGAAATTTATTGCGGCCTTTTAAATTAACTATTATTAAAATGGCTTGCTTGATAAGCTAAGGCCAAACAGACCACATCAGTAAATCCACTTTCTTCTAAACATTTTTTTGCTTCACGTAATGTTGACCCTGTTGTGCAGACGTCATCTAATAGAACAATCTTTTTATTGTGCAGATGTGTAAAACCTTTTGTAACCCTAAAAGTTCCTAATTGGTTTTTTTCACGTTCAACTTTGGTTAGTTGTGTTTGGCTTTTTGTATTCTTTTTTCGTACTAATAATTTTGTTTCGATACTAATATGTTGTGTATCAGAATTTTTAATTATATTTGAAATTTCTTTTATAATTTCTTCAGTTTGGTTGTAACCTTTTATTCTTTTTTGAAGATTACTTGATGGTAGGGGAATAATAATAGAGTTATTAACAATAAAAAATGCGTATGTCATTATAATATGAGCAAAACTTTTAAAAACTTCTGTATTATTAAAATATTTTGATTCTACAATTGCATCGTGTACTGCGGTGTGTTTGTAATCCATAAGCCACCAGATATTGTTTGTTTGCCGCAGGCAAACATGTTTTTCGACATGTTTTAGGGTTTCTTTTGTTTTATATTCACTCGGAAACAAAACATTAAGCAGGTGATTATAAAATCTGTGAAAAAACTTTGGCATTCAATATAAATGGTGTGATATACTTTACATAAATTGTCTAAACAGTATGGCATCATTTCTTCAAAACTTATTCAAAAAAAAATCAACGAGTGTTATCGGAATCGATATCGGCTCTTCTGCTATCAAAGTTGTTCAATTAACCAAACATAAAGGAAAAGCTATTTTGGAAACATATGGTTCGCTTGCACTTGGTCCGTACGTTAATCTTTCAATTGGTCAGGTTGTTAATATGCCAGCGACTCAAATTGCAAGTGTAATTAACGACCTTGTTCGTGAAGCAAATGTAACTACTCGAATGTGCGGTATTTCTATTCCATTGCGTTCAAGTTTGGTAACTCTTATGGAACTTCCTGCTCTTGATAACAAAAAACTAGAACTAATGATTCCTCTCGAAGCACGGCGATATATTCCAGTACCAATTAGTGAAGTAACAATGGACTGGTGGGTGATTCCAAAAAACGAAGACGAACGAGAATTAGATTTTGTTGATTCAGATAATGCAAAAGAGCATATTCCAAAAACCGAGGTCCTTGTTGTTTCAATTCATAATGAAATTTTAAATACGTATAATCAGATTGTAAAAGAGGCTGGGCTCGAATCATCTTTTTTTGAAATAGAAATGTTTAGTACTATCAGATCTTTGATTGATCAAGAACCTTCGCCAATTATGGTTTTTGATATGGGAGCCTCGTCAACAAAATTATATATTGTAGAACGCGGTGTTGTTCGACAGTCTCATGTGATTAACAAAGGCTCTCAAGATGTAACACTTAGTATTGCAAGTGGATTACAAATTCCAGTTGATCGAGCAGAAAAAATAAAAAGAAATTTAGGAAAAAATCCAGAAGCAGATGAAAAAACAGTATACGAAATTATTTCACTCACACTCGACTATGTTTTTTCAGAAGCAAGTGGAACAATTTTAAATTACGAAAAGAGAGCAAACAAAACAATTTCAAAAATGTATCTTACTGGTGGAGGAGTTGCAATGAAAGGAATGTATGAATATGCACGAGCACGATTTCAAACTGAAGTTGTGCTTGGCGACCCGTTTGGAAAAATTGAAGCACCTGCCGCATTTCAAAGTATTTTACATGCAACCGGTTTAGATTTTGCAGTCGCTGTCGGAATCGCATTGCGTAAGTTACAAGAAGTTGATTAGTGTTGACGTAAATTAATAGAGTCTGTGATACAATTATTTATATAAATGTATGGAAAGTAGATATCAAACATCGTTCATTCCAAAAGCGCCGATACAACAAACCTCAAGTATTTCAACAAAGAGGCCTGTAAGTATTTTGTCTATTATTGCGACCTTTCTTTTTATCGTTAGTGTTGTGGGTGCGGGTGGTGCTTATGCTTTTGAAAAATATCTAAAACAACAAATCGATTCTAAAATTACAAGTCTCGAAAAAACCCGCAAAGCTTTTGAGCCAACAACAATTGAAACATACAGTCGTCTTGATAATCGTATTGAAACCGCAAAACAATTACTTAATTCACATGTTGCTGCTTCATTAATATTTTCATACTTACAAGACGCTACATTAAAAACAATTGATTACACTTCGTTTGATTACAAACTTAACTCTGATGGAAAAGTTGATCTATCAATAAAAGGTGAGGCAAAAGGGTATAACTCAATTGCATATCAATCACAAATTTTTACAGAAAATCGTATTTTGCGAGATTTTTTGTTTACTGATTTTTCTCGAACAGTTCGTGATGCAAAAAGTATTAATACTGAAAAGCCTGTTGGGTTTTCTTTAACTGCACACGTTGATTCAGACTTCGCACTTTATAAAAAGACTATCCGACCTGCTCCGTCTGCACCAACAGAAGCAAATACAACTAATCAACCCCCCAACTAATATGAGAGGCCTCACACCAATTATTTTAATAATCGCAGCAGTCGGGTTATTTTTTGGATACACAGATTCAAAATATACCGACATCAAAGCCCTTCAAGTAACTCAAGCTGGTTACGATAATGCACTTTCAAATTCACAAAATATTGTTTCTCGACGAAAAGATCTCGGAGAAAAAAAGTATAATAATATTAAGCCTGAAGATAAAAATAAAATTTTAACTCTTTTGCCAGATAGTGTTGATAACGTAAAACTTATTAACGACATTGATCAATTAGCAAAAGATCGGGGGATGATTCTTGAGGGGATAAAAATTAATGAAGGTGATTCTGCAAAAGATACTAGTTTAGGGCCCGATAAAAAATTATACAAATCAATCGGTCTTTCGTTTTCAGTTTCTGCATCGTACGATCAATTTATCGATTTTTTAGTGCAGCTTGAAAAAAGTATCCGTATCGTTGATGTAACTTCGTTAACCTTAAAAACAGGAACCGTGTCGAACAATTATAATGTTTCAATAAAAACCTATTGGTTAAAATAATATGTCAGACATATTTAAAAAAATAAAAACACCCCTTATCGTAATCATTGTTGCGTTTGTTATATATGCAGGATACTCATCGTATTCGGCAAGAAAAAATTCTGCAACAAATGGTGCAAATGCAAGTTCTTCAAGAGATAAAATCGGGCAAGATTTTATTACACTACTTAATCAGCTAAAACAAATAAAGCTCGACGATTCTATTTTTGCTGACCCTGTATTTAGAAGTTTGTCAGACAAAGGTATTCCAATTCAAAAAGAAGACAGAGGAAGAACAAACCCATTTTCACCAATTGGATACGATATTCCTGTATCAACACAAACATCTACATCAACAACCGATACAAACACTTCTACTGAAGGACAATTTGAATTTTCTAGCGATACAACAACTTCTGCTGCAACAACAAGTAAGTCAACAACTAAACCTACAACAAAACCAAGCACAAAACCCGCAGCTAAGGTACAATAATAAATATGAGCATTGTTGATATTCTTTTAAATCGAAACGTCATCAACGAAGACACCGCTTCTGCGGTTATGCAAGATGTTTCTGCAAATGGTGTTGATATTGAAACAGCTTTAAAACAAAAAGGAGTTCCTGAAGAAGAAATTTTAACCGCAAAAAGTGATTACCTTCAAATCCCTAAAAAAAGTTTAGACGGAGTTGATGTTTCTTTTGAAATTCTTAAAAATGTTCCCGAAGAATCCGCAAAACATTATCGCTTTGCACCAATTGGAATCACTGATGGAATTCTTGAGATTGGAATTGTTGATCCAGAAAATATCGATGCACGTGATGCACTTAACTTTATTTCAACAAAAATAAATTTACCTTATAAACTTTTTTTAATTTCCGAAAGTGATTTTGAAAATCTACTCAAATCATATAAAGGTTTATCGGGTGAGGTTACTAAGGCGCTTTCTGAGCTCGAAGAAGATCTTTCTGATGAAGAAATAGAAATCAATCGACAAAAAACCGAAGACGTTGCTTCAAAAATAAATCAAACAAACATTATTGAAGATGCGCCCGTAACAAAAATTGTTGCAACCATTCTTCGATATGCAATTGAAGGGGGAGCATCAGACGTGCACGTTGAGCCGATGCGTGAAAAAACACAAGTTCGATTTCGAGTCGACGGTATTTTGCACACCAGTATTTTGTTGCCGATAAAAATTCACTCTGCGGTTGCTGCTCGAATCAAAATTCTTTCAAACATGAAATTGGACGAAAAACGAAAGCCACAAGACGGCCGTTTTTCGGCTCGTATCGACGGGCGAAAAATTGATTTTCGAGTTTCTACCTTCCCAACATATTTTGGTGAAAAAATTGTAATGCGAATCTTGGATCAAGAAAAAGGCGTAAAAAGCCTTGATACCCTTGGTATTTTACCGCGTCCGCTTGAGATGCTTCGTGAAGCACTCAATCGACCATACGGACTCATTTTAATTTCTGGTCCAACTGGTTCTGGAAAAACAACAACATTATATTCAATGCTTAACGAAATTAATCGTGCCGAACTTAACGTGCTTTCACTTGAAGATCCGGTTGAATACAATATCGAAGGGGTAAGTCAATCACAAGTTCATTCTGAAATCGGATACACCTTTGCATCTGGATTGCGTACCACATTGCGACAAGACCCTGATGTTATTTTAGTAGGAGAAATCCGAGATAAAGAAACTGCACAACTTGCAATCCAAGCCGCTCTTACAGGACACTTGGTGTTATCAACAATTCACACCAACAGTGGTGTCGGTATTGTTCCTCGACTTGTTGATATGGGAATCGATCCATATCTAATCGCACCTACTCTTATTTTAGGAATGGCACAACGACTCGTTGGAAAAATTCCTCCGACCGGTGGTATTCCAATGAAAGTTGAAGATAGTCTAAAAATTATGATTGAAAAACAGTTCGCTGATCTTCCTGAAGAATTTAAAAAAGATATTCCGTGGTCAGATGAAGTTTTGGGAATCAAACCAACGCCCGAATATCCAAAAGGTATTCTTGGACGACAAGCTGTTTTTGAAGTATATAAAATGGATAAAGATTTAGAACGCGTTATTCTTTCTAATCCAACTGAACCAGAAATTATTAAGATTGTACGAGCTCGTGGAATGATTACTATGAAAGAAGACGCCATCATTAAAGCTTTCCAAAAAATTGTACCAATTGAAGAAGCAAATAAATTATAATTTCGTAATATGTTTGTGATATAATTTATACAATATGACAAGCACCTCTGATACAACAAAAAAGAAAGTCTTTCTTATCGACGACGACCGTTTTCTTTTAAACATGTATGGCATGAAGTTTGAAAAAGAAGGGTTCGAAGTTACTACGTCAATGCGTTCTCAAGATGCTCTCGAAAAAATAAGACAAGGATATATTCCTGATGTTATTATTACCGACTTAATTTTGCCGGGAATGGACGGAATTGAATTTTTAGATGCCGTAAAAAAAGAAAAAATTGCACCCGAAGCCATTACGATAGTACTTTCAAATCAGGGGCAATCTTCAGACATCGAGCGCGCACAGCAAATAGGGGTAAATGGATATATTGTAAAGGCGATGACCATTCCATCAGAAGTATTAAAAGAAGTAATGTCGATAATTAACGAACACAAACATGAATAAAGATTACAAAACAGAATTACACGAATTACTCGAAACAGTTTTTCGAGAATCAGGTTCAGATCTTCACTTGTCAGAAGGTCGGCATCCAACGATTCGTATTTCAGGATCACTTATTCCGCTTGCAAAAAAACCTCTGTTAACACGAGACGATACTTCAGAATTTTTAAAATTAATGACATCTGCTGAAAACGTAAAACGTTTTGAAGAAACAAAAGAAGTTGATTTCTCTTACGATTTTGGTGAGCACGGACGTTTTCGAGGAAACGGATTTTTTCAACAAGGTCATGTCAGTTTGGTTCTTCGACTGATTCCAAATAAAATAAAAACATTTGCCGAACTTAATCTTCCTGATGCACTTGCAGAATTTGCACGACGAGAACAAGGTTTCTTTTTGGTAGTTGGACCTGTTGGACAAGGAAAGAGTACAACACTTGCTGCAATGATTGAACTGATCAATCAAGAACGTGCAGAACACATTGTAACTATTGAAGATCCAATTGAATATATTTATACACAAAAAAAATCAATCATCGACCAACGAGAAGTTCGTGTTGATACAAATGGTTTTAGTACTGCGCTCACACACGTACTTCGGCAAGACGTAAACGTAATTTTGCTTGGTGAAATGCGAGATGCCGAAACAATGGCGGCGGCGGTAACCGCCGCCGAAACAGGGCACTTGGTATTTTCAACATTACATACAAATAATGCACCACAAACAATTGACCGTATTATCGACTCGTTTCCTGCTGAACAACAAAATCAAATTCGAATTCAACTCGCTGGTTCACTCGCGGGTGTGTTTTCACAACGACTCATTCCACGAATATCCGGAGGACAAATTCCTGCGTATGAATTAATGATTGCAAACAATGCAGTATCAAACCTGATTCGTGAAAAACGAACACATGAAATTGCAACAATTATCGAAACTGGTGCCGAAAATGGAATGATCGATATGAACCGTTCAATCGCAGAGCTTGTTCGTTCTGGTCAAATCACCATTGAAGATGCATACCGCCACGCATTTAATCCTAAGTTGCTTGAGCGACTTTTATAAAACATATAATTTATGTTATTTAATTACAAAGCAGTAGATGGGCAAGGGAAAGAAAGTGAAGGTGCAATTGATGCCGTAAACATTGATATTGCGATTAGTTCACTTCAACGACGAGGTTTAATGATAACCTCGGTTAAACCTTCAGATCAAGACAGACCTTTATTGGGGCGAAGCATCGGTATCTTTAATCATGTAAAAATAAAAGATATTGTAATTTTGTCGCGCCAAATGGCGACATTGTTTAGTGCGCAAGTTTCTGCGCTTCGGGTGTTTCGATTACTTGCTGCAGAAAGTGAAAGTCTTCCGCTTCGAAAAAAATTAACTGAAGTTGCCGACGAATTGCAATCAGGAAGTGCGATTTCAAAAGCTCTCAGTAAACATCCAGAAGTTTTTTCAAACTTTTACGTTAACATGGTTAAGTCGGGTGAAGAATCAGGACGTCTTGATCAAACCTTTTCATATCTTGCTGATTACCTTGATCGAAACTACAGTGTTACTTCTAAAGCAAAAAATGCCCTTATCTACCCGGCATTCGTTGTGTTTACATTCGTAACGGTAATGATCTTGATGCTTACATTAGTAATTCCAAAAATTAGTAAAATTCTTACCGACGGTGGGCAAGAAGTTCCTTCATATACCAAGTTTGTAATCGGTCTTAGTAATTTTTTGGTTAACTACTGGCCATTCTTTTTAGTTGTTCTTGTTGGGGGTGGATTCTTTTTATTCAGATATAGCCAAACACGAGACGGAAAAGAAACATTTGGACGACTCAAACTAACGTTTCCATATTTAGGAAATTTGTATACAAAATTATATTTGTCTCGTATTGCCGACAACGTCAGCACAATGCTTACATCAGGAATTCCAATGATTCGTACTGTCGAACTTACTGCAACCGTAGTAGACAATGCAATTTATGAAAATATTTTAAATGCAGTACTCGAAGATGTAAAAGGGGGAGCACCTCTTTCTGAAGCCCTTGGAAAACACAAAGAGATTCCATCAATTATGTCGCAAATGGCAAAAGTCGGTGAAGAAACCGGAGAACTCGGACACATTTTTGATACACTCGCTAAATTTTATCAACGAGAAGTAATTAACGCAGTAGACACACTTGTTGATCTTATCGAACCTGCCATGATTGTATTGCTCGGTCTCGGTGTTGGTTTTCTTTTAGCATCAGTACTGATTCCAATTTATAATATCTCTGCTGCGATTTAAATTTTACAGAACACTGTTCTCAACAGTTATCCACAGTTTCGCGTTGTAAATTATGGTTTAATTTTAATTGTTATATAATTACGACTAAGGGATACAAACCCGGTCGCAAAAATTGTAAAGTGTACGTACGTGTACTTTTATTAGTTATCAGTTTTAGTAAATTATTTTAATTAGAATGAAGAATCTTAAAAAAGGTTTCACATTGATTGAACTCCTTGTGGTAATCGCAATCATCGGTATTTTGTCATCAGTAGTATTAGCATCACTTAACTCAGCTCGAGTTAAAGCACGAGTTGCTTCAGCTCAAGCATCACTTGATAGTCTTCGACCAGGAGCACAAGTTTGTATGGATGATGGTAAGTCTCTAGGAACTAACTCTACATCAGCCAGCGTTACTGCCTTTGCTAACCCAGGTTTACCAGTAGCAACTCAATATATTTGTGCAAACTCATCAACCACTTGGTTAACATTACCAACAGGTTGGAATTACAGTAGTTCAGCTACTACTACAAGTTCTACTGCAAACGGAACATTTTCTTACGGTGCTTATGGAGACGGATCAAACATTGTTTGTACAGAAACTGGTTGTACAAAATACTAATTTTAGTCTAATTCTTTAGAATTTTTCTAAAATAAAAAACCTCGGCATAAATGCCGAGGTTTTTTATTTTTAAATATTTTTTGTGGTATTATATATCTATGAGCTTATCTTTTTTTTCTGACAAAAAAATACACAAATATTTTCACAAACAAGGTTTTACTCTTATCGAGCTACTCGTAACAATTGCAATTATCGGTATTTTAACTGCAGTAGTTATGGCTTCATTATCATCAACTCGGGCAGGGGGGCGAGATGGCAAACGAATTGCTGATATGAAACAAATTGAGCAAGCACTTGAAATTTATTTTGATCAAAATGGCACATACCCAGCTGACTTAAACGATTCAGGGTTAACAACATATTTACAAACTACTCCCGTACAACCAACGTCTGAAATTTCGCCAGCGGGTACGCCGTATTCATACGAAGTTGTCGGGTCATCACCTTACAGACATTTTTGGCTTCATGCAACACTTGAAACCCCAAGTTCTGCATTATTAAAAGACGACGACACTTCAAGCGAATCCACTACAAACAAAGTGTACGATATAAAAAGTTAATAATTATTTTAATATGTCAGCAGAATTTATCACACAACTAAGTATTATCGGATTATGCGGATTGGGTATTATTGTTGGAAGTTTTCTGAATGTGGTTATTCTTAGGTACAATACCGGCAAGACAATCGTCAAAGGACGTTCTTATTGCTTGTCTTGCCGGACCACGTTAACCTCAAAAGATTTATTTCCCATCCTCAGTTTTCTTTTTCTAAAAGGGCGATGTCGGGTATGTAAAACTAAAATATCCCCACAATATATTCTTGTAGAAATTTCGACAGGATTATTGTTTGTCTTGGCATATCAAGTGTTAGCACCTGTTGCAACCCTTGCTTCAATAGCAAACTTTTTATTTTTTCTGATCTCAATTTGTTTACTGACTGTTATTGTTGTATACGACACTCGACACAAAATTATTCCTGATGCAATGGTCTACACATTTATTCTTCTTTCATTTATTCGAGCATTGTATCTAGGTTCATTATTTTTATACGGGGGAATCATCTTTTTTGCAGTCTTCGGTTTATTTTGGCTTCTTTCAAAAGGTAGATTGATGGGTTTTGGAGATGCAAAACTTGCAGCGGGTATTGGGTTTACGCTTGGAGCAATTCAAGCTTTGTCAGCAATTGTAATTTCATTTTGGATCGGTGCGGTGATTAGTGTTGGATTACTTATATACCAACGAATGACCTCAAAATCAAAACATGGTTTAAGTATGAAAAGTGAAATTCCATTTGCACCTTTTCTTGTGTTAGGGATGCTTGTTGTATTTGTGTACCATGTTGATGTGCTTCAAATTGGAACACTTTTGCAATCTATGTAATATGCATATAATTCAAAAAACTAATATGAACATCTTTTTTTCTCAAAAAAACTATAAAAAAAATAATCTTCAAAAAGGTTTTAGTCTTATTGAACTTATTGTCGTACTCGCAATCTTTTTGATTATCACAACAGTCGCACTTGTAAAACAATCTAAATTTAGTAGTGATATTTTGGTAACTGACACTGCGTATGATGTATCACTCGCAATTAGAGAAGCACAAGTATATGGGCTTGGTTCACGACTTGATGAAGGTGCAACAGGTCAATCTTTTAAAAGTGGATACGGAGTACATTTTGATGCAAGTATCCCAGGATTTTTTATTCGGTTTGCCGATCGAAATGTATCAGGAGTTTTCGATGCTAACTCAGATGGTGATGAACAATATGGTGAAACACAAGCTTTACCAATCGGCTACACGATTAATGATGTTTGTGCGTACACCACAAATACAACAATTTGTTCAAACTCAAATGGGGGAGGACTTAATACTCTCGATATTTCATTTGTTCGTCCAAGTCCTGACGCAATAATTACTATAAATGGTAACCCAAGTAAATATTTTTCTGCTACAATTAGTATACTTTCTGCAAACGGAGAAAAAACTAAAATGTTAAAAGTAGAACGAACTGGTCTTATCTCAGTTTGTCAAACGACACCATGCATATAACAGGATATAAAAAAATAAATAATACAGTAAACAAAAAACAACAAGGTTTTACATTGATTGAAATTATTGTTGCAGTTAGCATTTTTGCATTAGTAATGACAATGGCAGTTGGAGCAATTTTGAGTATTGTTGGAGCAAATAAAAAAGCCAATGCACTTAACTCGGTAGTAACCAGTTTAAACGGTGCATTTGAAAGTATGGTTCGAGATTTGCGAACAGGATATAAGTATGATTGTACTGGAGCTAGACCCAATCCTTCACCTAATGATTGTACAACAGGACATGAATCTATATCGTTTATTTCTTCACAAGAAAATGGTAAAGCTGTTTCGTATGCTTTAGTGTCTAATAGAATTGTAAAGTATATAGACTCTGATAGAGTGGGAGAAATTACTCCTCCTGAAGTAATTATCACCAACCTAAATTTTTATGTATCAGGTGCAGGAGTAGGTGATGGAAAACAGGCTCGAGTTCTTATTACTCTACGAGGATATTCTGGTCTTAATCCACGAACAAAATCAGAATTTAATTTACAAACTTTAGTAACTCAAAGACAGCTTGATATTTAATATATGAAATTCTTTTCAAAAAATAAAAATATGAAAAAAGGATTCACTCTGCTTGAAACACTAATAGCGGTTACAATTTTAGTGACTGCATTGGTTGGTCCGATGACGATTGCTTCAAATGGTTTAAACTCTGCTTTTTTTGCTCGTGATCAAGTTACTGCTTTTTATTTAGCTCAAGAAGGAATTGAATTTGTTCGATATGTACGAGATACAAATACGTTGTATAACCAAGGGCTTTCAGATACCGACAAAAGACCTTGGTTATTTGGTTTAAGTGATTGTATTAACGATCCAGCTGATACAGATCCAACAATTAAAAAATGTGAAATAGACGCTCGTCACTCTGCTCCTATTGCTGATCAAGATGGTCGGGCTGATGATTGGTCAGTGAAAACGTGTTCTCTTGCTGATGGATGTGACGTATTAAAATTTGATTCTTCGGCAGGAATATTTAGCTATTCATTAGTTGGGACCGTAAATTCACGATTTACTCGTGAAGTAACTATTACTAAACTATCTGCTGATCAAGCAATTGTTGAATCAAAAATTAGGTGGTCAACGGGACAAATTTCAAAAAACTTTACATTAAAAGAAGTAATTACTAATTGGCAACAATAATATGAAAAAAGGATTCACACTTTTGTTTGCGGTACTGATATCAAGTTTACTTCTTTCGATTGGAATTGCTATTTTGTCGGTAACATTAAAACAATTATTACTTTCTTCTTCTGGCCGTGAATCGCAATTTGCTTTTTTTGCTGCTGACACTGGCCAAGAATGTGCAAAATATTGGGACAGACATGATGTTAATGGTGATCTTGGCACGAGTGTTTTTCCTACATCTTCTGCCTCAATGCTTGACGGGCAAACTATAAATTGTAACGGGCAACCAGTTTCTTTGACTGAAGAAGTAACTTCGGACGGTATCGTAACTTCTTTTACAATACCTGATCCTTGTGTGAGTGTAACCGTTACAAAAAAAACAGATGAAAGCACATATGTGCAATCTCGAGGTTATAACACCTGTGATTCTGACGATAATCGTCGAACAGAACGAGCTATTTTGAGTAGTTTCTAGCCGACTTTTTTACCTGTGATAAAATAGGGTATGCGTAAAACTACCTCTAAAAATTCTGCAACATCTGATATTCCTCAAGAAATTACCCAACGCCTTACAAAACTAAAGGCGTCTATTGAACATCATCGATATAATTATCATGTTCTTGATAAAGAAGAAATTTCTGAACAAGCCCTCGATTCTTTAAAAAGGGAACTCGTACAAATCGAAACACAATATCCAACGTTGATTACTCCAGATTCTCCGTCGCAGCGAATTGCCGGAAAGCCGCTTGATGAATTTAAAAAAATAAAACACAAGGTTGCTCAATGGAGTTTTAATGATGCATTTGATACGCAAGATATACAAAATTTTGATGTTCGAGTAAAAAAATTTTTGACACAAGATATCGGACAAAAAAAAGATGGATACTATGTTGAGTATGTGTGTGAATTAAAAATCGACGGACTTAAAGTAGTTTTAGAATATGAAAAGGGAATACTAAAAACTGCTGCAACTCGCGGCGACGGTTCTGTTGGTGAAGACGTAACTCATAATATTAGAACAATACAGTCTGTTCCACTGATATTAAAAAAACCGATTGATATTATTGTCGAAGGTGAAGTGTGGTTAAGTAAAACAGATTTTAACCGCATCAATGCAGAACAAAAAAAGCTTGATAAGCCATTGTATGCAAATCCACGCAATGTTGCGGCGGGTTCAATTCGACAGTTAGACCCACGCATAACCGCGGGCAGAAATTTGCAGGTTTTTGTATATGATATTGGAAAATTAAATTCTGATGATAAGATTCCTCAAACACAACAAGGCGAATTAGAATTTTTACGCGAACTTGGTTTTAAAGTAAATTCAAATTTTCGATTATGTAAATCTGTTTCAGAGATTATAAAATATTGGAACGAATGGCAAAAAAAATCTAAAAAAGAAGATTATTGGATAGACGGTGTTGTGATAAAAGTAAATAAAACAGAATATCAAGAAGCATTAGGATACACAGGCAAAGCTCCTCGATGGGGAATTGCTTTTAAATTTCCGGCAGAACAGGTAACAACAATTGTTGAAGATATTATATTGCAAGTTGGCAGAACAGGTGTGCTTACTCCGGTTGCTGTGTTAAAACCAGTACAAGTCGCGGGTTCAACGGTGGCGCGGGCGACGCTTCATAATGAAGATGAGATCGCCCGCCTTGATGTGCGTGTCGGTGATACGGTTATTTTGCAAAAAGCAGGTGATGTGATTCCTGATATTGTAAAAGTACTAACTGAATTTCGAACAGGAAAAGAAAAAAGATATGTATTCCCAACGTATGTTTCTGAGTGTGGTGGCGATGGAAGTATTGAAAAAATTCCAGGGCAAGTTGCATGGCGATGTGTGTTTAAAGATTCTGATCTTCAGCAAAAACGAAGACTATATCATTTTGCATCAAAGAAATGTTTTAACATTGATGGATTAGGTCCAAAGATTATTGATTTGTTGATGGAGCATAATTTGATTAAAACATTTGCAGATGTGTTTGAATTAAGCCGCGACGAAGTCGCGGCCCTTCCTCGCATGGGACAAAAATCTGTCGACAATTTATTTTCTTCAGTTGAGTCTGCAAAAAAAGTTACCCTCGCTCGGCTCATCGCATCGTTATCAATTGCACAAGTTGGTGAAGAAACTGCAGAAGACATAGCAACACATTTTAAAACAATATCAGCAATTAAGCATGCAAAATTTGAAGAACTTGAAGTTATTGACGGAGTTGGTCCAATTGTTGCACGTTCAATTATTGATTGGTTTGCAGAACAAAAAAATGCCATAGAGCTTGATCGTTTACTAAAATATCTTACCGTAGAAAAAATCGAAATAAAAACAAACACGCAAAAAAATACTTTTTTTGCTGGTAAAACATTTGTGCTTACCGGCACACTTTCAACAATGAGTCGTGATGAAGCAAAAGCAAAAATCAAATCAAAAGGTGGGGAAGTTGTTGGTTCTGTTTCAAAAAACACAAATTACGTATTAGCAGGCAACGAAGCAGGCTCAAAACTTGATAAAGCTCAAGAACTCGGCGTCACCGTTCTTTCTGAAGAAGAATTTTTAAAACAGCTTAACTAAGCATAAGTAGTTTAGGTGCTTTGTATAATCTGATATAATATATCTACAATACATTTAAAATTTATCTTATAAAACAGAATGCCACCATATCAATACGTACCAAGCCCTAAAATCAAACAACTAATATCGTCAATTTGGTTTTGGTGGATATCTCTTACTATAACTTACACATTTTTATCTTCAACTTTACTATCATCACCATCTTTAAAATCAACCAGCTCTTTTATATTGTCAGGCCTTATTAATTTTTTTGTACTATTTATAGGTCTTTTTGTTCCTTTTGGACCAAGAAATTTAATACTTTTTATTTTATCACCTTTGGCTTGGATCTCTGTAATATTATTTATTTTAGTAATGATACGGGTGAATAAGAGATTAAACAGATCAAATCTTAGTTTAGTTAAGAAAATATTTTTAATTCTTTTAACACTTTTAATATTAACAATGATCACGGATATGTTTACTGGTCTTCCTTTCGAGTCATGGAATTCAATGTTCAACGGACGTATTCAATATCGTTAAAAGTATTCGCATGATAGACGTCACACAAGTAAAAAAATTAGCAGAGCTTTCACGAATCGCAATTAGCGATTCTGAAGCTGAGTCATTGAGCAAAGAAATGGCTTCTATTTTAGGTTATATAGATCAAATCAAAACTGCTTCTGCAGATATTGCTTCGCCCGAGTATTCACTGGTTAATGTTATGCGAGACGATACTTATATAAACGAAACAGGCAGTAATACCGAAACTGTTTTAAATGCTGCACCCGCACGAGAAGGGCAATATGTGAAAGTAAAAAAGATTCTCGGAGGACAATCACAATAAAAATCAACACCATTTAATTTTATGATAGACGTTTCAAATTTAACAATACAAAAAGCTCATGACATGCTGGTGAAAAAAGAAATCACTGTGCGGGAACTTGCTCAAACATATCTTGATATTATTTCTGAAAAAAATCCACAGATCAATGCCTATCTTGAAATATATGATGATGTGATGGAGCAAGCCGATGAAGCTCAAAAAATTATTGATGCGGGTAACGCAACAATTCTAACCGGAATTCCAATTGCACTTAAAGATAATATTTTAATAAAATCAAAACACTCAAGTGCGGGTTCAAAAATTCTTGAACAATATGTAGGAACATACGATTCAACAGTCGTTACAAAATTAAAAGCACAACATGTCGTGTTTTTGGGACGGGTGAATATGGATGAATTTGCCATGGGAAGCTCAACTGAAACTTCTGCATACGGCACAACAAAAAATCCACACGATACATCGCGGGTTCCGGGGGGTTCGTCAGGTGGTTCTGCAGCATCAGTTGCAATGAACGGCGCTTTGGTTGCGCTTGGTTCTGATACAGGAGGGTCAATTAGGCAGCCGGCAGCATTGTGCGGAGTTGTTGGATTAAAACCAACATACGGAAGTGTTTCTCGACACGGCTTAATGGCAATGGGATCTTCACTTGATGTGATTGGTCCGATTACAAAAAATGTTTCTGATGCACAAATTATTTTCGATGCAATAAAAGGAAAAGATATTTTCGACAGTACTTCGATTGATGTCGAAACTAAAAAAGTTTCTCCTAAAAAAATCGGAGTTCCATTTTCTTTTGTTAATCAAGGGGGAATCGATGCCGACATTCTTTCTAATTTTAATAAAAGTATAGACTCATTAAAATCACTTGGATATGAAATTATAGATATTTCTCTTCCAAATATCGGATACTCACTTGCGGTATATTATGTAATTATGCCAGCAGAAGTTTCTTCAAACATGGCTCGATTTGATGGGGTAAAATTCGGAAATAAAATTGAGGGAAAAGATTTGCTTGAAGATTATACAAAAACTCGAGCCCAGTTGCTTGGAAAAGAAGTTCGAAAAAGAATTTTGCTCGGAACGTATGTATTATCAGCAGGATATGCCGACGATTATTACAAAAAAGCTCTTGCGGTAAAAGAATTAATTGCACAAGATTTTAAAAAAGCGTTTACAGAAGTTGATGTAATTTTAACTCCTGCATCACCATCACCAGCATTTAAGTTCGGTGAAAAATCAAATGATCCAATCGCAATGTATCTTGAGGATATATTTACCGTAACTGCTAATCTTGTTGGTATTCCAGGGATTGCTATTCCGTCAGGTTTTGTTGAACGAGAAGACAAAAAATTACTCAAATTACTCAAATTACCAATCGGTATTCAGTTTATGGCTGCACACGGCAACGAAGATGTTCTTTTTGAAATTGGTAAAAAATTTGAAGGAACTGTACTATAATTAACATATGGCTGATGCAGAACATGCAGATGAGGGTGGTGGAGGAAACCCGTTTCATATCGACGTAATATTTTGGGCATTGCTCGGTATTCTTATTATTCAAGGAATAATGTGGTTTTTTGGTAATGCTCTTAATATTCATCCAGATTTTACAAATTGGATCAGTACTTTTTTTGATATTTTAAAAGGTCTTCAGTTTCTTGCGATATTTTCTTCACTTGTATTTATATTTGGTTTAGTATTTATTCATCAAAAAATGAAACAGTTTTCTCATCATGGACACGGCCATAGTCATGGTGATGAAGCTCATGCAGGTGGACATGATTCGCACACACATGATTCTCATGCCGTTGACACTGTTAAAGTTTCTCATGGTGAACATCCTATTTCAAAAACTGCTCAGTCGTTGGCTCAAAAAACAAATCAAAAATGGAAAAATATTCTTGGTCTTATTGATTCTGAAAATACAAATGATTGGCGACTTGCGATTATTGAAGCAGACGCACTTTTAGACGACATGCTCAAAAAGATTGGCTACGAAGGTGAAACAATGGGTGAACGATTAAAAGAAGTTAATCGAAGTGAATTTAAATCGATTGACTCAGCGTGGCAAGCACACCGTATTCGAAACGCAATTGCGCACGAAGGTTCTGATTTTAAAATGACCAAACGTGAGGCGGTTCGCGTTATTGGTTTATATGAAGAAGTGTTTAAAGAATTTTATCTAATTTAATTTTTGTTTAATCTTAATTTAACATTAGCTGATTATGGAAGGGTCAACAGAAGCGAAGAAAGACATTCAAATAAAAGACTTACAGATACAGTCTAATGTATCTTTGTCTTTATATACAACATTTAAAATTGGTGGGTACGCCAAGTTTTTTGTTGAGGTATTTTCTGTTCAAGAATTAAAACAAGCACTCAAATTTTCAAAAGAAAAAAGTATTTCTTTTCGAGTGATTGGCGGAGGTTCAAATATTCTTGCTTCGGACGATGGCTTTGATGGATTAGTGATAAAAATTTCTATACAAGGAATTGCGTGGGACGATGAAAATAAAGATAAAAATAATAATTCTGTAAAAGTTTTGGTTGCTGCTGGTGAACAATGGGATTCGTTTGTCGCACAAAGTGTTGAGCAAAATTTATTTGGTCTCGAAAATCTTTCTGCGATTCCAGGAACTGTTGGTGGAGGACCTGTTCAAAACATTGGTGCATACGGCACCGAGATTCAAACAACTATTTTTGCAGTACATACTATTAACGCAGAGACTCTTGAAGAAAAAATATTTACACACGACGAATGTTTATTTGAGTACCGTGAAAGTTTTTTTAAAACAAATGAAGGAAGCAAATATATTATTGTTGCTGTTGAATTTGTTTTACAAAAAGATGGTGTATTAAAAACCGATTATAAAGATGTTGCGCAATACTTTTTAGATAAACAAATTACACAGCCTACGTTACACGATGTCAGAGAGGCTATTGTGAGTATACGCGCAAAGAAGTTTCCTGATTTAACTATATATGGCACAGCAGGATCGTTTTTTAAAAATCCTGTTATTACACAGGCTCATTTTGATGAATTAAAAAAGATATATTCTGATATTCCAGGATACCCTCAACAAACAATTGGTATGGTAAAAGTTTCTACTGCATGGATTCTTGACCATGTTTGTTCATTAAAAGGATTTCGAGTTGGAAATATTGGTGCGTATGAAATGCAACCGCTCGTGATTGTTAATTATATGTCAGAAAAAAATCTTGCAACAAAAAAAGACGTTGATGAATTTGTAGAATTAATTATAAAAAAAGTTTTTGAGAAAACAAATATAAAACTTGAACGCGAAGTCCGTACATTAGAATAATTTTTATAAAAAACTTTTTTAAAATTTATTTTTCAAAAATAAAAAAATATTTTTCAAATAATTTTTTTTTAGTTATCCACATTTTTTTTGAAAAAAATATTGTATGTAAATCAAATGTAGATGATAATTGTATTAAGCGCATGCATAGCATGTCGCAATTACTAGCTAAGCATCATCTCAATGCCAGCAAAAAAGAAAGCAGTAAAAGCTAAAAAAGCTCCAGCTAAAAAAGCAAAAGCAAAAAAGGCTCCTGCAAAAAAAGCAAAGAAGACTACAAAAAAACGATAGTCTAATAAAATCCCCTCAAGTAGAGGGGATTTTATTTTTATGTTACTATTTGTGCATGCCATTACTACAAACAATCTTCGGAAGCCGAGATGCCCGAACAGTCACAAAACTTAAAAAAGACGTTGCAAAAATAAATGCATACGAACCTGAACTATTAAAGCTTTCAGATGTTGAACTTGCCGCAAAAACTGAGTATTTTAAAAAGCAATTACAAGCTGGAAAAACAGTAGATAATATACTGCACGAAGCATTTGCCGTTGTGCGAGAAGCTTCGCGCCGAACTCTAGGGCAACGACATTACGATGTTCAGTTAATCGGAGGAATGATTCTTCATAATAATAGTATTGCCGAAATGCGTACCGGAGAAGGTAAGACTCTCGTAGCAACATTACCTTTATATTTAAATGCATTAAGTGGTAAAGGGGTACACCTTGTTACAGTCAATGATTATCTTTCACGTCGAGACGCAGTCTGGATGGGACAAATTTTTTCTTTCCTTGGTTTAAGTGTCGGTATTATAAATCAGCAAGCATCATATTTGTATGATCCTGCGCATGTTGAAAAAGACAAAGAACGTGATGATGTTGGTTCTTTTAAAGTTGTATATGATTTTCTTCGTCCATGTACTCGAAAAGAATCCTATGTTGCAGATATAACATACGGAACAAATAATGAATTTGGTTTTGATTATCTTCGAGACAATATTGAATATGATCAAAATAATTTAAGACAACGCGAACATCATTTTGCAATCGTTGATGAAATAGACTCTATTTTAATTGATGAAGCACGAACTCCGCTTATTATTTCTTCACCAACAAAAGATTCAGAAGATCTGTACGCAAAATTTGCAAAGATTGCAGATACATTTGTACAAGATGTTGATTTTACAATGGACGAAAAGTTTCGCTCTATTGCAATGACAGATAGCGGTATTGATAAAGCTGAAAAATCTCTTGGTGTAGAAAATATCTATACCGAAGGTGGAATTAAATTTGTTCATCATCTTGAAACTGCCGTAAAAGCAAAAGCTTTGTTTCAAAAAGACAAAGAATATGTTGTAAAAGACGGAGAAGTTATTATTGTCGATGAATTTACCGGACGAATGCAACCAGGACGACGATGGTCAGAAGGGCTACATCAAGCTGTTGAAGCAAAAGAGGGAATGAAGGTTCAGCAAGAATCACGAACGTATGCTTCGATTACATTTCAAAATTATTTTAGACTGTATAAAAAATTAGGTGGAATGACGGGGACTGGAAAAACAAGTGGAGAAGAATTTTATAAAGTATACGGGCTTGATACGATTGTTGTTCCAACAAATAGAAATATTTCTCGAAAAGACTCAAACGATTTAATTTTTCAAACTGAAAAAGGAAAATTTATTGCACTGGCTCGTACGGTAAAAGAATTACACAAAAAAGGTCAGCCGATTTTGATTGGTACTGTTTCTATTGAACGAAACGAACTTTTGTCTGCATACCTTAATAAAGAAGGAGTACCTCACCAAGTATTGAATGCAAAAAATCATGAACGAGAAGGTGAAATTATTGCACAAGCCGGAAAAAAGGGTGCAGTAACAATTGCAACAAACATGGCAGGACGAGGAGTAGATATTAAATTGGGAGGAGTACCAAATACACCCGAAATATATGAAGAAATAAAATCACTAGGAGGCTTGCTTGTTATTGGAACCGAACGACACGAAGCACGACGAATCGACAACCAACTTCGAGGACGATCAGGACGACAAGGCGATCCAGGAGAAACTCAATTTTATGTTTCGATGGAAGATAGTCTGATGCGTGTATTTGCTTCTGATATTGTAAAAAGAATGATGGGCAAACTTGGTTTGCCCGAAGATGAATCGATACAAAACTCTTTAGTTACTCGGTCTCTTGAAACTGCACAAAAGAAAATTGAAGGGTTTCATTTTGATTCTCGAAAACACACACTTGAATATGATGATGTATTAAACTATCAACGAAAAATTGTATACGAACGAAGACGAAAAGTATTAGTAGGAAGTACTGACGACATCAAACAAGTTTTTGAAAAGATTATTGCTCAAGCGACTGAAGATGAACAAAAATTAATCGAAGAAAAGAAAGCAAAGTTTGAAGAAGAAAAGTTTTTGCAGATGATCCGACCTGTTATTTTACAAGCAATCGATGTCTTTTGGATGGATCATCTTGAAATGATGGATTACCTTCGATCAAGTGTTAATCTTCGTGCATATGGACAACGCGACCCTTTGGTTGAATACAAAAAAGAAGGCCTTCGACTCTTTAAAGAAATGGAAGTTTCTGTAAATGAAGAAATTTTGAAAAATATTCCTTTAGTTGCACATAATTCATAACCACTTTATTATTTATTTGCTCTAGCATAAAATCATTGTGATGGCTCAAAATAAAATTAAAAATAAAAAAGTTGTCGTTATTAGTGGGGGATTTGATCCGGTTCATATTGGACATGTACGACTTATGAAAGAAGCGCGTGCGCTTGGTGATGAACTAATTGTGTTAATTAATAATGACAATTGGCTTTTTAAAAAGAAAGGCTATGTGTTTATGGATCAACACGAACGAAAAGAAATTATTGAATCTTTTGCGTGTGTCTCAAAAGCAGTTTTTACATCGCACGGAAGAAACCCAAAAGACATGAGTGTCTCGAAAGATTTATTAAAAATTAAACCAGATATATTTGCAAACGGTGGTGATCGAGTAAGTGAAAATACTCCTGAAAATTTAATTTGCGCGCGAATCGGTTCAAAAATGGTTTTTAATGTTGGACAAGGTGGAAAAGTGCAATCAAGTTCGTGGTTAGTAAATAAAGCTTCAGAGAAAAAAGCAAAAGTAGCAGAGAAATTAAAAAAAATTGGAAATGAAAAAAAAGGTACTAAAAAGTAAAACTCCAAAAACCACAAAGAAACTTAAAAAAGTTCCACATGTTGTAATTATTGGCGGTGGTACTGGTACCGCTCGAATTATCGAAGCACTACAAATTATTCAGAAAAAGAAAAAAATAAAAGTTTCTGCCATTGTTAGTGTCTTCGACTCTGGTGGAAGTACAGGAATGCTTCGAGAAGATTTTAATTCATTGCCAGCGGGGGACATCCGCAATTGTATTGCGGCAGCTCACTCAAACGATTTAGTAAAAAAACTTTTAGCATTTCGATTTTCAAAAGAATCGAGTGTGAACGGGCATAACTTAGGAAATTTACTTATGTTTGCTTTATCAGAAACAATAGGAAGTGATAAAAAGGCAGTAGAGCAAATTCAAAAAACACTTTCATTGTTTGGTAATTCTTCGGCACAAATTATTCCTGTGACGTATGAAAAAGCAGACGTTATGGCGTATCTTGAAACAGGTGAGGTTATCGTGGGCGAAGCAAATATTGATATTCCATCACACGATGGAACAAAAAAAATAACACGCCTTGAATTGTTTCCCACCGTCAGCGCTGACAGTGATGCGATTAAAGCAATTAATACTGCTGACCATATTATTTTTTCAAATGGAGATTTATATTCTTCACTTATTCCAAATTTTTTAGTTGCTGGAATTACCGACGCTCTTAAAAAATCAAAAGCAAAAAAAATATATATTCCTACTCAAATAGGTAAGTATGGAGAAACATGGAACTACACCGCACTCGATTTTGTAAAAGAAGTTTGTGCATACTCAGGAATTTCTAAACTCGATATGATATTCTTTCAAAAGTTTTCTCGCGAAGTCACTGAATTTTTTGACGATCATCACCCTAAGTTTTCACGAGTAAACATTAATGATGTTTCTGAGTATACCCATTCTATTCAATATATTGATAAGGGAAATTATGGTAATAAACGTTATACAGCTGAAGAAATTGCATATACACTCAAATCAATATTATAAATATGCTAAGATATAAGGATGAAATATTTGATTTTTGACCTAGACGATACATTATATTCAACACAAGATCGGTTAGACGATGTAACTCCAAATTATGAAACTATGCGCCTGTTTCCAGGAGTTCTTGAGGTTTTAAACTTAGATAATGTTACTAACATATTAGTTACTCAAGGAGATGCTGATATTCAAAATAAAAAAATAGATATTCTTGGAATTCGAAAATACTTTACAGAGATACATGTTGTGCCAAAACCAGAAGATAAAGAAAGAATTTTTAAAGATATATTAAAACATCACTCAATTACGAATACACAAGATGTGTATGTAATCGGAGACCGTAGAGATATCGATATCCGGTATGGAAAAATGCTCGGATGTAAAACAGTTTTAGTTGAAGGTTGGAAGTATAAAGATATTAAACCAAAAGATAAATATGAAATTGCCGATATATTTATCACTTCGTTTGATATGTTGCAAGACATCTTGGTGTTAATGTTTGCATAAAATTATATGTGTGGAATTTTTGGATATACTGGAAAAGAATCAGCAACACCTTTTTTGCTTGATGGATTACGCACCCTTGAATACCGCGGTTATGACTCGGCAGGAATTTATGTTTCTGGTAATGGATCAACAAAAGCAGTTGGTCATGTTGCTGCGCTCGCTGAAGAATTGCAAAAGAAAAATTTAAATAAAGAAGATTCAGGCATGTGTTGTTCTGGAATCGCGCATACAAGGTGGGCAACTCACGGTATTCCTTCAATTACAAACGCACATCCGCATCATGACGGAGCTCGTAAAGTTTGGGTAGTTCATAATGGGATTATTGAAAATTATCGTGAAATTAAAGAAAAGCTTTCTCAAAAAGGGGTTGTGTTTGAATCTGAAACTGATACCGAAGTTATCCCTCATTTGATCGCTGATTTTTTAAAGACAAAAGATGTTTCATTTGAAGATGCTGTCATTGCGACATTAAAAGAGCTTCATGGTACATACGGTTTAGCTGCAATGATTGAAAGTCAGCCAGAAAAAATTATTGTTGCTCGAATGGGAAGTCCGATTGTAATTGGGTTAGGCGAGGGTGCAAATTTTGTTGCTTCTGATCCCGCACCGATTTTGCGTCACACTCGAACAATTATGTATTTGCATGATGGTGAAATCGCGGTACTTACACCAACTTCTCACTCGGTATTCACACTCGAAAAAGAAACTCAAAATCGAAACCCAGATATCCTTGATTGGAATATTGAGGAGGCTCAAAAAAATGGATATGAACATTTTATGATGAAAGAAATGATGGAGGCTCCGCAAGTTGTAAAAAATACAACTCGAGGGCGGTTGCTTGTTGAAGACGGTCTTGCAAAACTTGGAGGCCTTGAATCGGTGAAAGATAAAATACTTGAAAAAAATCGACTGATTATTGTCGGTTGCGGTACTGCATATTATGCTGGTTTAATTGGTGAATATATTATTGAAGAATATGCTGGAATTCCAGTAGAAGTTGAAATTGCATCTGAATTTAGATACCGAACCCCAATTATAGATGATAAAACAATGGTTCTTGCAATTTCACAATCAGGTGAAACAGCGGATACTCTTGAAGCAATTAGAGAAGCAAAACGAAAGGGGGCACTTACGCTTGGGATTATAAACACGGTTGGTTCAACAATAGCGCGTGAAACTGATGCAGGAATTTATAATCATGCGGGTCCAGAAATTGGAGTTGCTTCAACAAAAGCATTTATTTCACAACTAACCGCGCTTACATTACTTGCTGTATTTATTGGACGACAACGATCAATGTCGAATACGCAAGGAACTGAAATTCTTGAAGAGCTTGCAAAACTTCCAGAAAAGATCGAAAAAATTCTTGCGCAAAAAGAAACAATCAAAACACTTGCTGAAAAATATGGAAACTATCGTGATTTTTTGTATATGGGTAGAAAATATTCGTACCCAATCGCATTTGAAGGAGCTTTAAAATTAAAAGAAATTTCTTATATTCATGCAGAGGGAATTGGAGCAGGAGAAATGAAGCATGGTTCAATTGCAATGATTGATGAAAATTTTCCTACAGTTGTGATTTGTCCAACTGACAGTGTGTATCAAAAAATGCAATCAAATATTCAAGAAATAAAAGCTCGAAAAGGAAAGGTACTTGCTATTGCAACAGAGGGGAATATAGATATTGCAAAACTTGCCGACGACGTAATTTATGTTCCACAAACAATTGAAGCGCTTTCTCCGATTCTTTCAGTCATTCCATTACAACTATTTGCATATTATGTAGCAACAAATAAAGGATTTAACGTTGATAAACCTAGAAATTTAGCAAAATCAGTTACGGTCGAATAGTAGAATTAATTTACAGTGCGTGAGATAATGAAAATATGAACGACGAATTACAGCGGTCTACTATTTCTGATTCAATATCAAAAAAACAAGTTTTTTTGATTGTCAGTGATTTGTGGGGTTTGCCATTTTTTAAAATGGCAACTATGAAATTTCCAACAACAACTATTATCATGCCACCAAAACATGATGTTACCGACGCACATCAGTTTGAGGGCAACCTTCGTTTTACCGACACACTTGCACACGTTCAAGAAAATGATTCGATGATGCACATACAAGGAATTGGTGGTATCGACGGAATTAAAAAACATCATCAAAAAATAAAAAGTATTTTAAAATTTATTCTCGAAAAAGGAATACAAAAAATAGTAATTCATATTTCTGAATTTGCAGAACAGGCCGATATACAAGCTCTCGATTATTTAATCGAACTCGAAAAGATTGCAGAAGATGTTGGCATTCCTTCAATTATTACTGCCTCAGGAAGATTGTATGCATTAAAAAGAAAGGGTACCGAACAGAACAAACATGAAGTAGTGTTATATCTTGATGACACAAGCAAAGGATATATGCCAAAACCAAATGACGGTATTTTTATATTTGGTACTAATATTTCTGAACTTAAAAAAAGTGATAATGGTTTTTTGACAAAAGCAGAAAATGAAACAATCTCGATTATTACCGAAGGTGATTACGATGTAATGATTAAAGATTCTTTAGACCCACTGTTTGAAATTAGTACAATTGCATCACGAACGATTCAAGCAGTGCGTGATTTGCAAGGTTCGGTGTCGCTTATTGATGCAACTCAAGTTGATCCTTCTGAAATATATTATTTTAATAAAGTTTCTTTTAATGCTGAGGCTGAAAACCAAATACATTTGCCAAAAGGTTCAAGTCTTGAAAAAGAAAAAAAAGAATTAGTAAAACGTATTGTTCAAATAAAAGACCGAGTCCAATCAGAAATTGAAGATAATATTTCTTGTATTGCATTAAATATGATTTTTTCGCATATTCCATTTTTTAAGACAGACCAAAAACTTTTTAATGATATTTCAAAAGAAATCGAAACGCTTTTGATCGATGTTCTTAAAGAAATGCAACAAAAAAATATTGTTCCTTGTCTCTTAAATTATAATGAAGAAGATAATATCTCAAGTTTTTCAATTCTTGACCAAAATCTTTCACTATTATCTGTCGGAGAAGTTGTACACATTAAAGACACTCTATTAGATATTCTTGGATACTCTGTTTCAGATCATGTTCACCATAGCTTGATTGTCAAATAAGATAGGCTATTATTAACTATATGAACAAGCAAAAACACATACCGACATATTTTTTCTTCGCTACATTAATCGCCGTATTGATACTTACTTTTTTTATTTTCTATCCATTCTTAATTGTATTTTTATTAGCAGGAACTGTTGCTATTTTACTCGAACCCGTCTTTGTTCGTCTTAAAAAAATACTTGGTGGCCGACAAAACATCGCAGCGTTTCTTGTTATTATTGGCCTGTACGTAGTGGTGCTGTTACCAATTTCTTTTTTGTTCACTAAATTATTTGGTGATGCTCAAGATTTGTATACAAGAGTAACCAGTGTTGATGACGCACATTCGATAACAGCACTTGTGCAACAATTTTTACACCGAATTGCACCACATATAACTATTAATATTAGTGCGTATATATCGCAAGTTTCTCAATGGATAGTTGTTAATATTAGTTCGTTATTTTCAGTCACTCTTAATTTTGCATTCAAATTATTTATTGGGACAATTTCTTTATTTTATTTACTTCGAGACGGCGCTGCTTTGAAAAAACAAATGTTGCGATTAAGCCCGTTGCCTGATGAATACGACGAATCTATTTTTAGTGCAGTAAAAAACACAATTAAATCGGTACTCGAGGGTACTATTATTATTGCAATCATACAAGGAATATTTACCGGTATTGGTTTGGCTGTGTTTGGTGTACCAAATCCTGTATTGTGGGGAACCGTTGCGTCAATGACTGCTTTGATACCAGGGCTTGGAACATCATTAATTACCATGCCGTCAATAGGTTATTTGTTTATCCAAGGACAAACATATCCTGCCATCGGTATGTTTCTATGGGCTATATTTGGAATCGGTATGATTGATAATTTCTTAAGTCCCCATATTGTTCAAAGAGGATTAAAAGTTCATCCACTACTTATTTTGTTTTCAATTATGGGAGGTCTCGCGTTCTTTGGGTTTGAAGGTTTTTTGTTGGGTCCAATTGTGCTCAGTCTTTTGGTCGCACTTATCGGTCTGTATAATGATATTTTAAAGTTAAACGAATAGTATGAAACTGATTTTTAAAATTCTTATAAATGCTCTCGGACTAATGCTTTTGCCGGTATTGTTTGGCAGTAGTATTTTTATCGACAAATTCAGCACTGCAATTTTTGTGGTAATTGTTTTAGATATTTTTAATTTTATTATTAAACCAATATTAATTTTACTCACGTTGCCAGTTAATATAATTACATTAGGATTATTTAGATTTGTAATTAACGGATTTATATTTTGGCTCGTATCACTTGTTATTGGAGGGTTTAAGGTAGAAGGAATCGTCACCGCAATATTAGGGGCTCTCGTTATGTCTTGTATAAGTATAGTTTCTGATAAGATTGTTCAAAAAACTTTTGATACAAAAGGAGGTGCTCAGAGTGATGATAATTTTCCAAAATCAGGCGATAAAGTTCGTGATATATGAAATTAGTTACTCATGATGGAAAATTTCATGCTGATGATGTATGCGCAACTGCGGCACTTCTTTTTTTATTTCCACATGCAAAAATTATTCGAACTCGTGATGAACAAATTATACATTCAGCGGATATTGTGTTTGATGTGGGGCGAATATACAACATTGAAACATTACGATTTGATCATCATCAACAAGGGGGTGCTGGTGTTCGAGAAAACAATGTTCCGTATGCGGCGTTTGGTTTGATATGGAAACAGTATGGCGAAAAAGTTTGTGAAGTTATCTGTGAAAAACAATCAATTGAGGTATATCAAGAAATTGCTCAAAAGATAGAACAAAAAATAGTTTGCCCTGTTGATGCTCATGATAATGGAGTTATTATTTCTAAGCCACTTGAAAATTTTTCAGAGATATACGAGTATTCATTTTCAGACATTATTGAAGGTGGATATAATCCTTTATACACAGAAGCATCTTCATTTGCAGATACATATTTTTTTGATGCAGTAGCAATGGTTCAAATAATTCTTAAAAAAGAAATTAAAAAAGCTTTAGCAAAAATTAATGCACGAACAGTTGTTCTTGATGTATATGAAAAAACACAAGACAAACGATTAATTATTCTCGATGCGTATGTGCCGTGGCACGAAGTACTTTCTAAAAAAACAGAACCATTATTTGTCATTCATCCACATACAAATGCAGGAAAGTGGGTTTTGCAGACTATTTCAAACGATACGCATTCTTTTGTAAATCGAAAAGATTTGCCACAAGCGTGGGCAGGTAAATCTGATGCAGAGCTCCAAAAAATTACAGGTGTTTCTGATGCTTTGTTTTGTCACAATGCTCGGTTTATGGCCATTGCAAATTCTAAAGAGGGTATCGTTTTGCTTGCTCAAAAAGCCCTCGAATAAATTATGTGCTATATTTAAGGATATATGGCATATATTGATGAACTTACATTTGAACTCACAGCAGGAAAAGGTGGCGACGGCGTTGCTCGTTGGCTTCATGAACGAGGTAAAGAATTTTTAGGACCAGCAGGTGGCGATGGTGCTCGTGGCGGTAACGTATATATGCGTGCAACGGCAGACATTGGAGTGCTTGCTCGATACAAACATAAAAAAAATTATTCTGCTGCAAATGGCGACGGAGGATCAAGTCGAAGTAAACACGGAAAAAACGGAGAAGATTTGTATATTGAAATTCCTCGTGGAAGTGTTGTTACGTTTATTGAAGAAGAAAAAAAATACGAATTACCAAATGTTGGTGACGAAGTTTTAGTTTTAAAAGGCGGACGTGGCGGATACGGAAACGAACATTTTAAATCTTCAACAAACACAACTCCTACAGAATTTACAGAAGGAAAAGAAGGAGAAAAAGGAACTTTTTATGTTGAAGTTTTATTAACTGCTGACGCAGGTTTAATCGGTTTACCAAATGCAGGTAAATCAAGTTTATTAAACTCACTTACAAATGCTGATGTAAAAGTAGGTGATTATCAATTTACAACACTCGAACCAAACCTTGGTGATATGTTCGGTTTTATTTTGGCAGATATTCCTGGTTTAATTTCTGGTGCTTCTGAAGGAAAAGGTTTGGGACATAAATTTCTTCGACATATTAAACGAAATAAAATTTTGTTTCATTGTATTTCTCTTGAAAACGAATCAATTGAAGAAGCGTATCAAACAATTAGACATGAACTTGAAGATTTTGACAAAGAGGTAGCAAAAAAACCTGAAGTAGTTATTTTAACAAAAACAGATCTTGCTGCTGATGAAA
>JAYTUJ010000004.1:0-2880 GCA_043744615.1 bacterium | reverse complement strand
ACCCAGAAAATTACTGTAAAACAAGTGGGGTTACTTTAGCTGCGGAAATTAATAAATAACGTGAGTAGTATACACTAAAATCCTTTTATTACAAATACTTTTATTACAAGAGGTCGGGTGATATAATGTTTGACATGGTTATTACATATCACGGAGCAGAATTTTTTAGAGTTCAAGTAGGAGACACAGTTATTGCTTTTAACCCTATTTCAAAAGATTCAAAATTAAAAGGTACTCGATTTGGTGCTGACGTTGCACTTTCTACTATTAATCATCCTGACATGAATGGTCTCGACCAAATTGCTCATGGTGAAAAAGAAGCGTTTCAAATTTATGGCCCCGGAGAATACGAAGTAAAAGATATTTTTATAAAAGGGTATCCTTCACTTTCTAAATATGGATCAACAGATGAAGAAAAAATAAATACTATATATTCATTAACAATGGATAACGTAAACATTTGTTTTTTAGGTGCAGTAAGTACAACTGATGTTTCTGATCAAGTAAAAGAAATGTTTGATCAAATTGATGTACTGTTTATTCCAGTTGGAACCGAAGGAACAATAACTCCTGCACAAGCTCGAAAACTTGTTGTTGCACTCGAACCTAAGGTTGTGATACCAATGGGTTTTGATGATGCAAGTCTAAAAACTTTTTTAAAGGAATCATCAAAAACTCCTGAAACTGTTGATAAGTTTTCATTTAAGAAAAAAGATTTAGAAGGAAAAGACGCTGCAATTGTTGTTATTAACGAAGCATAATCATGATCGGAAGTTTCCATAACTTAAAAACTCCAGAAGATCATGCAAAACAAAAAATAGCTTTTTTTGTTGCATTGAGTATCAGTGGATTAATATTTGTTGTATGGGGATATTTTTTTGTAAAAAATTTAAATCAAAATAATAGCGAAGATCAAACAATTGCTTCGGGACAACAAAAAGAAGGAGCCTTCACACAACTGAAAGGAATGTTTTCAGATATGATTGCACAGGTTATGATACAGAAAGATAATATAAGTTCGCTGGTTACGAATATAAAAAATTCTTCAACACCGCCACCGCCACCGCCACCGCCACCGCCACCGCAGACACCAGCGCCAATAGAACAAAAAACAGAACAAGCAACATCAACAATACAAACACAAGCGTCGACAACACAAGAAACAGAATATCAGTACAATTAATAATAAACTTATATGGCAAAACGAAACACATCACACGAAACAGAAGAAAATGAAATCCCAGTTCCTGTTGGGGGCAGATTGGTTCCGGTAAACTTCGTTCAAGAAATGAAAGATTCGTATATCGACTATGCCATGTCGGTTATTACTGATCGAGCATTGCCTGATATTCGTGATGGAATGAAACCGGTACACCGACGAATTTTATACACCATGTATGAACTCGGATTATCTCCAGGAGGAAAAACTCGAAAGTCTGCAAAAATTATTGGAGACGTAACAGGTAACTATCACCCACACGGAACAGCAGCTGCCTACGAAGCGTTAGTAAAACTTGTTCAAGATTTTACAATGCGATACCCACTTGCAATCGGACAAGGAAACTTTGGATCAATCGACGGAGACCCAGCCGCTGCCGACCGATATACAGAAGCAAAACTTTCTCGAATTTCTTTGGAAATGTTGAAAGATATTGAAAAGAAAACTGTTGACTGGCGACCAAACTACGAAAACACAAGACAAGAACCTTCTGTTCTTCCTGCTGCTGTGCCAAACCTTCTATTAAATGGAACGCTTGGTATTGCCGTGGGTATGGCGACAAACATTCCTCCGCACAACTTAGGAGAATTAATTGATGCAGTACATCATTTAATTGATACACCTGATGCAACAAATGATGACTTAACAGAATTTGTGAAAGGTCCCGATTTTCCAACAGGAGGAGTAATGTATGGAACAAAAGATATTGCAACTGCATACAATAGTGGACGAGGAGGAATTTTAGTTCGAGGAGAAGCAGAAATTGTTGAAGACAAAGCAGGGCAATCACAAATTATTATTACGTCGCTTCCATATCGAGTAAATAAATCAGAACTTATTTTAAAAGTTGCTGATTTAGTGCGCGACAAAAAACTTGAAGGAATTAAAGATATTCGAGACGAATCAACAAAAGATATTCGAATTGTTATTGAACTTAAACGAGGAAGTTATCCACAAAACACACTTAACTTTTTATACAAACACACGCAGCTTGAAGACACCTTTCACGTAAACTTGGTTGCGCTTCTTGATGGTGTTCCACAAACACTCTCACTCAAAACAGTTCTTGAAGAATTTATTAGTCATCGAAAAAATATTGTAAAACGGCGAACAGAATTTGATCTTAATAAAGCCGAAGAACGAGAACATATTTTGATTGGTCTCAAAAAAGCACTTGATCATATTGATGCAATTATTAAATTGATTCGAGGGTCAAAAGATTCTGTTGAGGCTCATATGAAGTTGATGAAGGAATTTAAATTTAGTGACAGGCAAGCAACTGCTATTTTGGAAATGCGGCTCGCAAAGCTCGCCTCACTCGAACGAAAGAAAATTGAAGACGAACTCGACGAAATACAAAAATTAATTGCTGAACTCAAGAGTATTCTTGCAAGTGCAAAGAAAATGCTTACGATCATCAAAAATGAACTTGCTGACATTAAAGCAAAATACGGCGACCCTCGAAAAACAAAAATTGTAAAACATGCAGCAAAAGAATTTTCTATCGAGGATGTAATTCCTGATGAAGAAAGTGTTCTTGTGTTAACAAAAGGTGGATACATTAAACGAACAAACCCTGAAGAATACCGACAACAAAAACGAGGTGGTGTTGGTGTTGTAGATCTTGATACAAAAGATGAAGATTTTGTTACTCATCTATT
>JAYTUJ010000003.1:0-11564 GCA_043744615.1 bacterium | reverse complement strand
TTTTTGATTTAAAGACTGATACTCGAGATATTGAAATTACAAAATTTGATATTGCGACCACGAGCAAAACAAATATTCTGCAAGTAAAAGTAAATGCACAAAATGGATACGGACGCCCTGTGGCTAATAGTGCTGTTACGGTAGAAATTCAAACTCCAACAGGAACAACTTCTAAAAAGGTAATGACAAACAAAGCTGGAAACGCTGTTGTAAACGTTAATACTAAAAAAACAGGTTCTGGTGACTATGCAGCGTCTGTCATTAAAGCAATTAAAAAAGGCTTTGTATTGATTTCAAATCCAGCAACGACAACAATTAGTAATTAAAAAATAATAAGTTATCAACGCTTGTCATTGAAAAATGACAAGCGTTTTTTTTTGGACATTGTATAATAAAGCTATATTTATTAATAAGTAGAATTATATAATTTATGAAGAGACTCAAATCATGGTTTTTGCTCCTTACCGTTTTCTTTTCTTTCGGTGTTTTTACATTTGTAAAAGCCGAAGAAGAAGTAGTGTCACCCGCAGCATATATTGAGAATCTAAAGATAGATAAAAATCAATATGTTGCCGGAGAAACTGTACGAGGTTCGTTTACGATAATCAACGGCAACGAGTCGTCAATGTCTGATCTATACTACACAGTTGTACTTGCAGGAGAATATGGAACTGATGGTATTCCTCAAATAAATTATGATAAATCAACAAGTCCTTCAAATATATTTCTAAAATCTGAAGAAGAAAAAACTATTTCTTTTTCATACAAACTACCTGATTTCGTCGACGGTGAAAAACTTGGAATTGAAATTCAAGCATTTACAAAAGCTGGAATCCCACTTGGCTGGTCAGATGCTTTTATGTCTCTTAAAGCCTCTGTTAAACCCCTTACTGTTATTGGTAGTGCGGTAACCGTAAAAGGAATAGACTTTACTCCTAAGCAAGGCCCTACAATTAAAAAAGATGACAATGCAAAATTTTTGTTTGCAGTAAAAAATACAAATTCAGAAACAGTTAGTGTTAAACCAATTATTTCTATTTACGATAGAACAACTTCGGGTGCACAGATTGCAGTTATCCAAGGTTCTTCAACTGACATTCTAAAAGGTCAAACTAAAAGTTTTGAAGAAGCAGTTGTAACAAAAGATTTAAAACCAGGGGTTTATGTTGCAGTCATCGAGCTAAAAGATGCAGACGGAAAAAGTCGAGCACCTGCGCTTGAATTTCAATATATAATTGGTGGCGATATGGTAACTATTCATTCAGTCTCTTCAGATAAAATTCTTGCAAAAAAAGGAGAAGTTGTTACTGTCTCAGTTCAGTATACAGGTATGGCACAAGATCTTGTTACGGGAACTTCACCTGACGTAACAAATGCAAAACTCGAAATTAAATTGTTTAATGAAAAAAATCAAATTGTTGGTACTTATGAAGAAGTCGGAACATACTCGATTGAAGGAAATAAAAAAGCATCTATTACATTAACTGCAAAAGCACGAGCGCTTCGAGCAGAAACAACAATCTCTAAAGATGGAAATATTCTTGCTCAAAATACAACTTTGCTTAATCAAGATTTTGATATAATTAAAGAACAAATTGATCCTGATCTAATCGCATATTCATTCGCTGTAATTATTGTTCTTGTAATTCTTGCACTCGCATTAGTTTTTAAGAAAAGAAAAAATACAATTATTACCGCTGTAGTATTAAGTATTGTATTGGGTGGTAGTGTTTATTTTACAAATCAAGCAGAGGGTTATGTTGAAACTTCAAGAAGTACTCCGTTTGGTCCTCCTACAATAAGCATATCCTCTCCGTATCAAAGAACTAGTAAACATCCTGTTGCGTCAGGGGTAGCATTTACCTTAACAGGTTCAATTGCACAAAGTGCTTGTAACAATAAACCTGCATATAAAACAATAACCGCATCATTTAATAGTAAAAGTTATACAAAATCCTTTTTCCGTGACACTGATTCTAGTGTCGTCGGGCATCATGAATTATCAAGATCTGTCACCTATACCGATAACTTTGCACTTGGTCCTTTTACCACAATGGTAAACAAAGGACAGGTTGTTGCTACAAATCCAATAACTAATATAGTTTCATTATACGAACAAAGAATTAGTGTAAGTGGAAGTTATTATCAATATATATACAATGGTTCTGTACTAACAAATCAAAAAGCAGGGGGTGCAACAGCGGGATACCATCCGTTTTATGTAAGATCAAGTGGTATCAAATGCGTGGGTGATGTAGCAAAATGTGCCGATGGGGTTTCGTGTCCACCGTGTGTAATTGATCCTGACGTTTGTACAAACCTTCCAGATAACCAATCAATAATACCTTTTGGTTATCATGCAAGTACAACAGCCTCACGAATTTGTGATGTAGACACAACTGTTGACCTTTGTACAAACCTTCCAGGAAATCAAGCAACAATGCCAAGTGACTATGAAGCTGGGGATACAGCAGGAATTTGTGACTATATTGGCACTACAGTAGGAACAACAACCGGAACATCAACCCCTCCAATTACAAACCTCTGTCCAGACCGTAGTAGTCTACCAGCTGACGGTATCTGTCGATGTTCAAGTGGTGCAATTATGCCAGCAAATGGGAATTGTATAAACACATGTGCACTTGGATTAATCCGATGTTCAGACGGTATCTGTCGATCAAATTGTAGTTGTGCAGTCGGTGAAACTCGATGTTCAGACGGTATTTGTAAACAGTCATGCGACACAGGAGCTCCTATTATTACAAAGTTTACTGCGGAGCCTTCATTTGTTAGTCGAGGAAATACATGTCATCTTGTGTGGACAGTAAGTAATTCCCCAACATCATGTACTCTTAATGGATACGGCATTACAAATAATCTTTCTGTTTCACCAAGTGGGTCAACAGATACAACACCAATCAGTAGTCGAAAAACATATACTCTAAGTTGTAGTAAAGGAGTTGCTCCTGACCCAGTTGTAAATGTAACAAAGTCAGTAGATTGTAATATCAATCCAAACGAAGTAGAAAACTAAAACCAAATCTAAAGCTAACTAAAATTAGTTGTAAACAGTAATTGTTCGAGAGTCGTAATTATTACTTTCGTTGTTCTCAGATAGGTTATTAGTGTAATCAACTTGGATTGAAATATCTCGAGTTCCACTTGAGAGCCCATCAAAACCTAAAGTAAGAGAAGTTTTTTGTCCTGGTTGTAAAGATACATTTGATGCTGCGGTGTAGTAATCAGAATTTTGTGTAGGAATATTTGCTTTCAATGACCAAGATCCTGAAGAAGTTCCTCCAACATTAGTAACATCAAACTTTACAGCAATATGGTCAGATGTATTGAATGAATTTGTAGAAACAAATTGACCGTTTCGAAGTACTCCAATATCTGTAATGCGAATCAAAAGGTCTGCAGAAATATTAGGATTGTATTGGTTTGCTGTTGTGTTTCCGTTATTGTTTGAATTATTTGTTCCTAGTTTAAATGTAACTTGTTGCGCGTTGTTTGCAGTATTTAATTCATTTACAGAACCATTCGGATTAACTTGAATAATCGCAGCTGCAACTGAAGAATCAAATGAATCAAAACCAAGTGTATAGTCAATTAAGTCTCCAGGTTTAAGTGATTGTTGTAATGATGAGGTGTAATTTTTATCACTTTGTACTGTTGTTGGAAGTTGTGCAGTAAAGTACCATCCACCAGAAACATTGTCTCCAACGTTTTCAACTTGAAATCGAATAATCGCTTTGTCGGCAGTTCCGATTGCATCAGTCGCAACAAATTGCCCTGCAGAATTAATAATCCCAGTTTGAGTAACGGTAATTTTTAGATCAGCTTTTCCATTGGGATTAATCGGTGTTCCTGAATAAACAGTGTGATTTGTTGAAGTATTAGTTGGGCGAGTTGTTGACCCTTTGGTTGTATTTTTTGTTGAAGTAGAAACGGTTTTTGTTGAAGTAGAATTATTTGTATTTTTAGTATCTGAATAACCATAATCAATATTTTCAGTTGGTTGATTATCAGTTGTTTGATTATTATCTACAGTTACATCAATTGATTCAGACGCATCAACTTTTTGTGTTTTTGTATCACGCACGCTTAATGTAAACGGAACAGTAAACGCTGTTGTTGCATCAGACTGTAATAATAAAGTTATAGATTTTTTATCTTTTGGAAGAGGGAATAGGGTATTGCAATAGATTTGTTTTTCTCCGTCAGTTGTTTGGTACTGAACACGAGCACCACCTTTACATTGAAAACTAACATAAAGTTTCTTGTCATCACTTAAGGCTGAAGTTTTTTCAGAATTCCATGCAATAGTAAACTTATCGTTATTTTTTAGTGTACTTTTATCAATTGAAAAACCGAGATTAGATTTTGAAGAAAAAATAGATGAAAGTGAAACTGCCGCACCCGATAAAGAAGAAAAAGTTTTTGGAATTAAATTAAAAATACCAAAACTAAGTACAAGGAGAATAACAATCATTCCTAGGACAATGATTGATCGAATAAAAAGGTTTGGTTTTGAAACCTTTTCTTCTGTTGCACTGACTTCAACTCTGTCGGTATGACCGTGAGTGTCACTTTCGTGCTCTTCAATAGTGTGGTTATGTTCGTGGTGTTCCATATATGTGATAATATTAATGTAGTACTATTATAGTATATTTAATATGCTTTGTCAATATATAGTCTGTACAAATCTTATTATTATCGTATAATGTATATTAACTTATTTTATGTCTAACAAATTCAGTTTTTACAAATTAAAGGATTTCGGGCAATTTTTTGTCATCTTTGGCGTTGTTTTCTTTATAACAGCCTCGGTCATCTTCTTTTTTGGTGCAGAACCTGTTGAGCTAAAGACCGGTGAAAGTTCTTCATATTTAGATGATTTACAGCGATATACGCTTGAACAAGCTACTTTATCTGAAGAAACAGCTAAACAGGCGAAACAAAAACAAACCCAGCAGTTACAGGCTATTTTAAATGGTCCTAAGCCAATTTTAATCTCTATTCCTACAATAGGGGTAAAAGCAACGGTATATAATCCAACAAGTTCAAATGTACAAGTGCTTGACCAGTATCTTTTAAAAGGTGCTGTACGATATCCTAATTCAGGCACTCTTGGTCTTGGAAATATGTTTATTTTCGGACATAGTACTAAATATCAGATAGTAAATAACAAGGCTTATAAAACGTTTAATAGCCTTGATAAGCTCAAAGAGGGTGATTTTATTTATGCGAATTCTGACACAGATACATATGTCTATAAGGTTACTGCGATAAAGGTTGCAAAGGCAGAAGATGCTTTTGTTGATCTTGCAGGTACACAAAATATGCTTACAATATCTACTTGTAACAGTTTTGGTGAAAAACAAGAAAGAATCGTAGTGCAGGCGATATTTGTCGAAAAAAATACTATCTAATAGATATTTAACTACGTCAATATAAGCTATTGACTTTTATTTGATTGTAATATATAATGTATACATAACTTATTAGTATGAGTATAAAATTTATGAATAAATTAAAAACAATAAACAAAACATTTGGAGCCATATTGACCATCGTAAGTATGCTTTTTGTATTTGCAGCTCCTGCATTTGCAGATTCGTATGATTACGGAGATACAGGAGATTATAGCTCTTACGACTATACTCCTTCTTACGATAGTGGATATTCGTCATACGATTACACACCATCTTATGATAGTGGTTACTCATCTTACGACTATACTCCGTCATACGACTCTGGATATAGCTCTTACGACTATACTCCTTCTTACGATAGTGGATATTCGTCATACGATTACACACCATCTTATGATAATGGATCAGCATACGAATATCCTTCTTATGAAGATTCTGGTTGTGGTTCATCATGTGGAAACTCATACTCATACAATGATGGAAACTCATACGATTACACTCCTTCTTCGTACGACAGTGGATACTCTTCTTATGACTCTGGATACAATGATTATTCATCAGGATGTAATTCAGGATGTTCATATTCACAACCACAGCAACAATACTCTCAACCTTTTGTTTGGCATCAACCTCAAGGAGTTGTAAATTCTAATCAACAAAACCAAAACCAAAATCAAAGTACTGGTAATGTAACAAACAACAATAATAACAGTAACCATGTTGTTATTAACGTACCACCAACTACAACAAATCCACCCGTTGTTAACCCTCCACAAAATCAACAAATTCAAGCATCATGTGCGGCAAACCCAATTGATGGGCAAGTAGGAGACACAGTTACTTGGACAGTAACATATGTAACAGGAGGAAATGGAAACTATTCATACTCATGGAGTGGAACCGATAGTCTTTCAGGAAACAGTCGAAATGTATACAAGTCATACAATAATTCAGGTAATAAATCTGCAACAGTACTTATTACTTCTGGATCACAGCAGTATCAAGCAAATTGTCAGGTAAATGTTCGAGAGGACCATAATAACAATAATAATGACTTACAGGGTTCATGTTATGTTTCTCAATCGTCTGCTAATGTTGGAGATACTGTTACATGGTCAGTTCAAAATGTAACAGGAGGAAATGGAAACTATTCATACTCATGGGACGGAACAGATAACCTTTACTCAACCGATCGAACTGTGTACAAGACATACAATAATTCAGGTACGAAATCTGCAACAGTTAGAATTCGATCATCAAATGGTCAAGAAATTTCACGACGATGTGAAGTAACGATTCGACAAAATGGAGTACTTTCTTCAAATATTACATTGAGTCAAAATACACTTCCTACAAATGGTAACTTAAGTTCAGGAGTATTTCTAAACCAAGTACCATATACAGGAGCTGGATTTAGTATGAAAATGGCTTTATTTGTTACAGGAATTATCATTTGGAGTGCATTTGTTGCATACCTCTTTATTTCAAAACGAAAAACAGACTTTAAACGCTCAAAAATTGAAGCATTTAAACGACAAAACATGTTAGAAAAAGGAATGATTTAATTAGAAAACGATTTAGTTTTTAAATTAGATTTTTAAAAAACACCCGTCGCTTACGACGGGTGTTTTTTAATTTTGCAGGTATGATAAAATTTTAAACACGTATATGAAAGAACGAAATATTTTAATCGATTCCTTAAAAGGCTTTGCCATTATTCTTGTTGTTATTGGTCATGCGATTCAATATTTAAGACCAGCTAGTTTTGATAGTAGTTTTTTGTTTCGGGTTATATATTCTTTTCATATGCCACTATTCATGTTTATGAGTGGCTTTGTAAGTTTTAAAACATTTGACGGTAGTTTGCAAAAATTACATAAACGTTTCAAGTCTTTAATCGTGCCGTTTTTTGCATGGTTTTTTGTCGGATTTTTTTCATCTTCTATATATGTTTTTTATACAGGAGGAACACAGTCTAATTTTTTTGTTTTACTAAAAAATCTTCTAGTACGTCCAGATAATGGCCTGTGGTTTTTGTGGGTACTTTTTTTAATGTACATTTTATTATTTTTAAGTTTGAAAGTGAGTTCAAAAAAAGAAGAGTATGTACTCGCATTGTTTTTTATTGGACTAAGTGCAGTCTCTGTATTCTTTCCATGGGCAAGTTATTTTGGTCTTCGATTACTTACCTGGCACCTTGTGTTTTACATTGCAGGATACAGTATTCATAAATATATGTTGCATATAAAACATCTTTTGCGTATAGCTGGTATTATTTCTATCTGCCTATTTCCTTTTTTTGTAACACATTGGACTCGTGAACACGCATCTTTTTTGTATAAAATAACAGTTCCTTTTATGGGAATATTTGGGATATATATATTATTTGAAATTCTAATTGCATATAAGTTTTTTGATTCGTTTAAAAAAATGTTTGTGTATTTCGGACAAATTTCACTTGAAGTATATGTTGTGCATTTTTATTTTTTTAATTTAGTATTTCTTCCAATATTTTATTTTTATGCTCAAGTATTTTTTGCAGCGGCAATTGCGTTGTGCGGAAGCATTATTTTTCAGTATTTTATTAAAAAAAGTAATATATTAAGCACGTTACTTTTTGGAAAGAGTATCTCAAATAATGTACTGATAAAATAAGGGAGATATGGTAAAATAGGGCTACTAATTAATATATAAATTTTATGTCACCAGTACTCATTTTAGTGATCATTCTTGCAGTTATTGCAATATACATCATCGCTGTTTACAACGGTTTTGTTCGAAAAGTGCAACAAGCTAAAGAAGCGTGGTCTGATATCGATGTTCAATTAAAACGTCGATATGATTTAATTCCTAATCTTGTTAATACGGTAAAAGGGTATGCGACTCACGAAAGTGGTACTTTTGAAAATGTTACAAAAGCTCGAGCAGCAGCAATGGGTGCTGGTAATTTAGCTGACAAAGCAAAAGCAGAAGATACACTTTCGGGAACTCTTAAATCTTTGTTTGCGGTTGCAGAAGCGTATCCAGACTTAAAGGCGAACGCTAACTTTTTGAGTCTTCAACAAGAACTTTCTGATACTGAAAATAAAGTTCAAGCTTCACGACGATTTTACAACGGTACGGTACGAGATCTTAATATTTCAGTTTCAACATTTCCTTCTAATATTATTGCGAGTACATTTGCTGTTTCTAAAATGGAATTTTTTGAACTCGGTGATGCTGATGCTGCTGCAAAAAATCCAGTTGAAGTTAAATTTTAATTTTCGTCCTCAACTTTATTTGAATGGCTACGCTGTATACATACAAAGAATCTAATATTGCAAAGACATGGTTTCTCATGGCTTTCTTTTTAGGTTTTATTATTGCGCTCGGGTTTTTGTTTAGTCAGGTTTATAACGACCAAGCAATTTTATACGGTGCAATTATATTAAGTTTAGTTATGAATATAACAAGCTATTGGTTTTCTGATTCGATTGCATTGTCGATGTCTCATGCAAAACTTGCATCGCGTGAAGAGTATTTTGATTTATACACTACACTTGAAAATCTTTCGATTACGGCAGGTTTACCCATGCCTAAGGTGTATGTTATTCAAGACCCTGCCCCAAATGCTTTTGCAACTGGGCGAAATGCAAAGCATGCAGCAGTCGCTGTTACATCAGGCTTGCTTAATATGATGAATAAAACAGAACTTGAAGGTGTACTTGCTCACGAGCTTTCTCATGTGGGCAATCGTGATATTTTGGTTTCGAGTGTCGCTGTTGTTTTGGCGGGTGTTGTTGCAATGCTTTCAAACTTTTTTCTTCGAATGACTTTTCAAAGGGGTGGTGACGGTGAAAAAGAAGGTAAAAATCCAATATTTTTAATTCTTGCAATTGTTTCCGCTGTTCTTGCTCCGATTGCTGCAACCTTAATTCAACTTGCTATCTCAAGGCGACGAGAATTTTTAGCTGATTCGTGCGGAGCTTTATTAACACGGTATCCAGAGGGTTTGGCAAGCGCGTTAGAAAAAATTGGTCAATATGATCAGCCCATGCAATATGCTAATAATGCAACCGCGCATTTATTTCTTTCAAATCCTTTTGGTCCTTCTGCAGGAAAAAGTTTTTTTGCAAAAATATTTATGACTCATCCACCACTTGCCGAGCGAATTGCGATATTGCGAGGTGAACAAAATAATAAACAAGATAACGAGCACAATAAAAAATAGTAAAATATATGATTATAGACTTTACACATGAATCTCTCGGCAGAAATATTCCAGATGAATCACCCAAAGAAGACCCTAAAGACGAATTAAAATTTGCAAAAAATGCATTAGGGGAAGTTATTAGGTTTTTAGAAGAAGAACAAGAAAGAAAAGAAGCAGAAGCAAAGATAAAAGAAGGTGTCAAAGGGACACTGGTTGAAGAAGCAATAAAAGTTTTTGTAAAGTCTTTTAATGATAGAATAAAAAACCCAGCGTATGCTATTGGTGAAATAATGGAAGACAAAAAAACTTTTTTTGAGGCAGCGGTAAAGTTTTTAGATGACTTAGAAAATTCTATTGTTGTATTGAATAAACCCCAGTTTAAAACTTTTAATGAAAATTATTTAAAACGATATAAGATAGAGAAAGAAAGAATGTTAAAATACCTTTCTAATCAAGAAATTACTGAAAGTTTAAAAAATCAACTTTTTGAAGACATTACATCTCTTTCTCCTCAGGATAATGATTATGAATTAAAGCCGTAATTATGCTGTTATGGATATTAAAGACGTTGAACAAATTGTATACAGAGAACGCCCCGGCTTGCTCGAAGTATTAAAACAAGAGGGTAATTTGTCTTTAATTGATTATGTAAAAAATCAAGCGTATCAAATTAAGCCTAATCACTTAGGGCGTTCATCTGAAATCATTTCTGTTATTTCAGATGAAGTAAAAAGAACTTTTAGTGTTCTTGGTAATGATATTGCTCAAAAGATGTCAGATGAAATTGCTCAGGAATTTTCTTTAAATTTCTATACGTCAACGTCTGAGCATCATCATCCATTTTCAAATTTATTTTTTTCAGATGGGCTTTTGGTTCAGTCAATTGCTCAAAAACAAAAAGGTTTTGCATATATGGTTGTATTGGGTTGTGCCGGTGTTTCTATTAGTAACTCATCTTTTCCGCGAGGGCTTATGGTTCATGATAGAAATTTAAATATTACAAATATTCATTTGCTTTCACGAAAAGATTTTCATTTGCCGGTGTGGTGTCAAAAACCGTATACGTCAAAAAGCGAATTGCAGGTCCGAGAAGATATTGAGCAGGGGAGTTTTTTTGATACTGATCGAATAAAATTACATTCACTTTTTTCAGAAGTATATTTTAATTCAGATGTGTACAGATTTAATTCTTATATTGATCAGGCAAGTTATACAAATTATCTTTTGTGGCAAAAAATGCCTCAGTATAATGGGGTTGATTTAATTTCACTTTCTCAAGAAACTATTGCTACAAAATTATTGTGTGAATATCACCTTGGTAAAAAAACTTTTATTGATACATTAATATGCACTGCTTCGGGTGCTCAATTGTTTGAAAAATATTTTGTAAATATTCCAGGAGCTTTTTCTAACGAAGAATTGAAAGGAACCTTTATGTTTTGGGGGATACAAGATAATAAACGAGTACGACTTTTACAAAAGAAAAACATAGAAAAAAACATTGTTGATTTATACACTGATGACGGCACATTTTTTATTTCACTTACCGCTGAAAGTGTTTCAAAAGCTCTTTTAGAAAAACGTATTATGCCTTCAATATCGATTATCCATATTATCATTTCTCTGTACTACGGTTTGGTCAGTGGGGGTGGTTTTAGTCAGGTTCATTATTTATCAGAAATGAAAAAACAGTATATGTTACTTGCTTCTGAACTTGGTTTTTCTGAAGAATCTTTGTATGTAAAGGATATTCAAACAAATGTACTGTCTTCCGATTTTGTATGTACGTTTATTTCTCATAAAGAAAAATCTTCTAATGCAACACTTCTTGATTGTATTGTGTATGGCGACCAATCATTTGCTCAAAAATTAATAGAGGTTATCAGTTGTGTTACACTAATTCAAGCATCACAACTTTTGTTAAAAGAGCATTATCG
>JAYTUJ010000002.1:0-3038 GCA_043744615.1 bacterium | reverse complement strand
ATGATTGCAGCAATCGCACCATCGATATTTATTGGCAATGAAATCTTTTTTTCACCAGCTTTTTCAGTGACTTTTTCTGAAAGTTTTTTATTGATTTGTTTTTGTACTGCTACTATTTTTTCAATATAATTTGTTTTTATACCGAGTTTTTTTGCTTGAGAAAAAAGTAGTTTTGCACGAGGATCAATATCTTTATAAATTTTATGACCGAGCCCAGGCATTCGAACATTATTTTTTTCCAAATGATCTACGATTTCAGAAACTGTTTCGTGTTCTTGTAATAAATATGCACAGGCCTCAATCGCTCCACCATGATGATCACCGATTGCAAGAATTCCAGACGCAAGCGCAGTATTAAATGTGTTTCCTGTTGAAGCAATAACTCGAGGAACAAAAGCCGATGGAACCTCAACTCCGTGTTCAAGTGAAGCAACCAAAATCATATCAAGAATTTGAGCATGGTTTTTTGGAGGCATTTTGCCTGTGATAAGCAACATAATGCCTTCTGCAAACGTATGTTTTTGTATTAGCTGGCTTAGTTTTTTACCAAATATATGAGTATCGCCATCTTGATGTTTACTGATTTTTGTTTTCCATTTCATATATGTAGTATATCTTATTTTTTATAACCAAATCCAAGAACAAGAAAAGATATGACTAAGATAAGCATTACAAATAAAATGATACCTAAAAATATTTGACCTACAGAAGTAAAAGCACCTGAAACTCCACCATCACCTTGATCAACAACTTCAAAAGAATGGGTTTCTTTTTTTACTTCAGAAGAAATAGGTTTTTCTTTTGCAAAAAGACTTGTGATCAGTCTATATAAACTAGCTACAGAGCTTACTCCGCACCCAAACATTATTATCCCGAGTATATCATCTAAAATAAAGTTACTAGATTTGTGATTATCTACAATAAATTTCGATATCAAAAAAATTGAACCGAAAATTAGGTTTTGTATCAAAAAAGATTTGATTGTATATTTTTTATTCATATTATTTTTTTAAAGCTTTTTTTACTAACTCTGGGATATCATTTAATTCTTTCGCCACAATAATCCCCGATTTTTTTAGTATTTGAATTTTTGATTTATAACCACCCTTTCCACCCGAAACAATTGCACCTGCATGACCAAGGACTGTGCCGTTTGGTAACATGTGTGTAAATTCACCGCCAATAAATGCAATAATTGGTTTTTTTATTTTTTTAGTTCGCACAAGTTCAGCAACATCTTCTTCTTGAGTTCCACCAACTTCGCCAAACATTACAATCGCTTTTGTTTGTTTATCTTTTTCAAAAAGCTGTGCAATATCAGCAAACGCAGAACCTGAAATAATATCACCACCGATACCAAGTGCTGTGCTTTGGCCGATTCCGGCTTGAGTTAATATCCACGAAATTTCTGATGTCATACCTCCACTTTTTGACATCACCCCAACATTTCCTTTTGTAAAGACTTCACTAATTTCCCCGCTTCCAATACTTCCGATTTTTGCTTGACTAGGAGAAATAATTCCAATCGAAGAAGGTCCTATAATTCGAACATTTCGAGCTTCTGCATATTCAACAAAATATGAAGTATCTTTTGGAGAAATGTTTTCTGTTAAAATATGTACCAGTTTTATTCCAGAATCTATTGCTTCGAGCACTGCGTCTTTTACTAAACTACTCGGAACAACAATCATTGTCGCATCAATCTTGCCGAATTTTTTTACAACTTCTGCAACCGTATCAAATACAGGAACTTTTTCTATTTTTTGCCCACCTTTTCCTGGGGTAACTCCGGCAATAACTTTTGTGCCGTATTCTTTCATATATTTACACGCACGCGCACCTTCGGCTCCGGTAATACCTTGAATAATAACTTTTGTTTTTGAATCGATAAGTATAGACATAAAATTATTTCGACTTAGTTTTTTGAGCTGAATTTTGATACGCGAGTTCAACCACTTTTTGTGCAGTACTGGTCATTGATGTTTCTGAACCGTACACATAAAATTTAATCCCACTTTCTTTTGAAAATTCTTCAAGCATTTTCTTTGCTTCGGCTTGTCGTGGGCCTCCGCGGCGAATAACAAAAGGGAAATTTGGTTTTTGTGGTAATTGTTTGAGCGCCTCAACAAAACCACTCATGGTCTCATAAATATCAGTAAAGTTTGCGGTTCCGCCAACTACCCAACATGCTTTTATCCCAGGCCGAGCTAAAACTTCAGTCGTAATTTTTGTTACAACTTCTCGCGGAGGATTTCCTGAGTATTCTGCATAGTTTGCCGGTTTTCCACCCGCTTTAAGCAATGCATCAATGTTTACAAGTGAAGCTCCGCCACCCGATGCAATAATTGCAATGTCTCCGTCCATATAATCCACACTTTTTTGTTTGCCTAAATCTATTTTTGAATCAAGCGCAATATATGTGCCATCAACTAATTTACATAGTGGATTAATTTCTGCAACGACGGCATTTTCATCACAAAATAATTTAAAGAGATTTTGTATAATTTTTGAAACCGAAACAATGTCGGATGAATCAAATTTTGCCTCCTTGAGTGCATTTCGAATTTCAAAAGAATGTAAACCTTTTACCATACTAACCTCATGTTTATATGCTTTTGAAATTCCTGATCCACCTTTTGCAGAAAGTAACATAACAGCTTTTTTGGCCGAACTATCATACGAAAAAGATACGTAAAATTCTTTTTCGATTACACACTGGGGTTCGACAAGAATATGAGAAACAATTTCTGTGGTAGATTCATCGCCTTCTTTTTGATATATCTTTTTACCGAGCAGTGTATCGACTGCTTTTTTTAATTCAACTTTATTTTGAGCAAACAAAATTCCACCCGCCTTTTTTCGGTCACCAAAATAGACTTGAGCTTTAACGAGAACTGGAAAATAAGTGACTGATTGTATTTGTTCGACAGAAGTAACTACTAAAGAATTTGCGGGAACAGCAATTGCATACTTTTTAAACAGCTCTTTTCCTTCAAATTCACGTAATTTCATTTTTTTATAATAAGATTGTTTTGGCT
>JAYTUJ010000001.1:0-11933 GCA_043744615.1 bacterium | reverse complement strand
ACGACTAACGTAGGACTATTTGTATTTATATACTATTTGCTCCCTGACCAAGGCGCAAAAGTAGCTTTTTTATCTAATTTCAACATGGTGTTGTGTTTTGTTCTACTAATAATCGACCTTTCTGCACACTATTCTCCATTTTTCGACTCAAAAAATACTCGATTTTTAATAAATTTCAGATGAAATTAAGGCTAAAATAAAGGACGCATTGACACTACATACTATTCTTGTTAAGATGTCTGAACGTGCTCATTTTGAGCACTTTTGTTAATAAATATGGCTAAAACATCAACAGTTGCACGATCAAATAAACCGCCGAAATTCAAAAGTCGAGTAGTTCGACGATGTTTCCGATGTGGTAAAAAACGAGGATATATGCGAGATTTTGCTATGTGCCGTATTTGTTTTCGAGAGTTTGCTAACGAAGGTATGATCCCAGGTATTAAAAAATCATCATGGTAACAGACAAAGTATCAAATTTAATTGTAAATATTAAAAATGCAAACATGGCAGGACATGCTACTTTGCAAGTACCTCAGACAAAACTAATTGAGTCTATTCTTAATGTGCTACAAAAAGAAGGTTTCATTAAGTCAATTACAAAAAAAGGAAAAAAGGTAAGTACACGAACTCTTGAAGTAGAGCTTTCGTACGAAGGTAAGAAACCAAGAATTACAGGAGTAGAACGGGTTTCAAAGTTTTCACGAAGGTTGTACCACTCAGTAAATGATATTCGTCCAGTACAAAACGGATATGGTTTAATGGTTTACACAACATCAAAAGGAATCCTTACCGGTTCTGATGCAAAAAATCAAAAGGTCGCAGGAGAAGCTCTATTTAAAATTTGGTAATATTTTTATGTCACGAATCGGAAAAAAACCAATCGCAATACCTGCAGGAACTGAAGCTATAATTTCAGGAAAGTCTTTGACTGTAAAAGGTCCTAAAGGAACAGCAACAAAAGAATTTAAAGATTCTATTAAAATTGAAAAAACAGAAGAAGGTCTTGTTTTAACAATCGCAGATAAAACTCTTAAAAATAACGCTCTTTGGGGAACATATGCATCTATCGTAAAAAGTATGGTTGCTGGAGTAAATAATCATTTTGAGAAAAAACTTATTATTGAAGGAGTAGGGTACAAAGTTGAAGCTAAAAGCCCAACAGAACTTGTATTCAGTCTTGGGTTCTCACACGTTGTTCCTGTAAAAGTTCCAGAAGGAATTAACGTTGTTGTTGAAAAAGGCCTTAACATTTTAATTACAGGAATCGACAAAGAAAAAGTTGGTTTCTTCGCAGCAAACATTCGAGAAATGAAAAAACCAGAACCTTATAAAGGAAAGGGTATTCGATATTCTGACGAAGTTGTTGTACGAAAACAAGGTAAGAAATCAACATAAAACTAACTGATTAAATCCATGAACAAATCAATTGTTAAACAACAAAAAAGAGAATCACGACATAAGAAAATCCGAGCAAAGGTTTCTGGTTCTATTGAACGTCCTCGAGTTTCAGTATTTAAATCAAATAAATACTTATACGCTCAATTAATTGACGACAATACAGGAAAAACCCTTCTTTCTTCTTCAGGACTCAAAGTTAAAGCTGCTACAAAAACAGAACAAGCTAAAGCAGTTGGTTCTGATCTTGCAAAACAAGCAAAAGCTCAAAAAATCGAAAAAGTAGTTTTTGATCGAGGGGGATATATTTATACAGGCCGAGTTAAAGCATTAGCAGAAGCTCTTCGAGAAGGAGGACTCGTATTTTAATCTTTATGGATACACAAGAAAAAACACAACCTAATACATCAGCTCCTGCAGCAACAACTGCTCCAGCAAAACGACAATTTCCACCACGAACAGGCGGCTTTATTCGACGACCTCGACCAGGATCAAAACCAGGTGAAGGAGACTCAAAAGGAAAAGATTCAAAAAATGATTCTCGAAAACGAGAACCTCGAGCTAAACCAGAATTCGATCAAAAAATTATTCAAATAAGGCGAGTAACTCGAGTAGTTACCGGAGGACGACGATTCAACTTTAGTGTTGCTGTTGTTGCTGGAAACCGAAAAGGAATGGTTGGAGTCGGAACTGGAAAAGCTGGAGACACTTCTCTTGCAATCGAAAAAGCATTTAAAAGTGCTAAGAAAAACATGATCAAAGTTCCTGTTACAAAAGCAATGTCTATTCCTCACTCTGTTGAAGTTAAATTTTCATCTGCTCGAATTCAAATGATGCCTGCAAAAGGTAAGGGTGTTATCGCTGGATCTTCAGTTCGAGATGTTATCGAACTAGCAGGAATCAAAGACGTTAACGCTAAAATTCTTTCTCGAACAAAAAACCGATTAAACAACGCACAAGCAGCTATCAAAGCACTTTCATCTTTCCGAACAATACGTGTTGGTTTTCGCCCAGAACATAAATCAGAAGTAAAATAATTTTACGGCCATGCAAACACATAATCTAAAACGAAAAGTACAAAATAAAAAATCCGTTCAAGTTGGACGAGGTAGTAAACGAGGTAAAACATCTGGACGAGGAGGAAAGGGTCAAACAGCTCGAGCCGGACACAAAGCTCGACCAGAAATGCGAGATATCATCAAACGACTTCCTAAACTTCGAGGATATGCTTTTAATACAATCCAAACAAAACCTAAAAACGTAAGTATTGCAGCACTCGAAATCGCATTTAATTCTGGAGACAAAGTAACTCCTTTAAAACTTGTTGAAGCTGGAGTTATTTCAACCTACAAAGGACGAATTCCTGCAGTAAAAATTCTCTCAGACGGAGAAATTACAAAAAAACTTACCATTGTTGATTGCAAAATTTCAGCAGCCGCAAAAGAAAAAATAGAAAAAGCGGGCGGTAAAGTACTTTAATTAAAAAAATCTTAGACCTAATATGAAAAAAATCACAGAAAATCTAAGATTGATGTTTACCGATAGAGGGTTACGACGTCGGATTTTTTTCACCCTAGGTATTCTTATGGTATTTCGCCTTCTTGCGACAATTCCACTTCCTAATGTTGATATTAGTCGACTCGCTCATTTTTTTGAAAGTAACCAAGCACTCGGATTCTTAAACATTTTCTCAGGTAGCGCTCTTAATCGACTTTCAATCGTTATGCTTGGAGTTGGTCCTTATATTACTGCATCTATCATAATGCAGCTTTTGACTATGATGTCACCAAAAGTGAAATCAATGTATCAAGAAGAAGGTGAAATCGGACGAAAGAAGTTTTCACAAATTTCACGAATCGTTGCGGTACCCGTTGCGGTTCTTCAAGCGATTGCGTTTATGACTTTGCTTCAGCAAAACGGTTTGATCACATACATAACTTCATTTGATAAAGTTGTAAATATTATTATTGCGATTGCCGGAACAATGTTCCTTATGTGGCTCGGTGAATTAATGACAGAGTTTGGTATTGGAAACGGAACCTCAATGATTATTTTTGCAGGTATCGTTGCAGCGCTTCCTCCTTCACTTGTTCAATTACAAGAAAAAATTTCTCTTGCAACAGGGGCAGATATGTTAACATACGCACTTCTTTTTGTACTCGCTATTGTTGTTATCGCGCTTGTTGTTTTTGTGAGTGAAGCAGAACGTTCTGTTCCCGTAACATATGCAAAACAAGTTCGAGCCGGAAAAACATATGCTGGTGTTTCAACATATCTTCCACTTCGAATTAACCAAGCTGGAGTTATTCCAATTATTTTCGCACTCTCGATTTTAGTGTTCCCACAAATGATTGCTAACTTTGTAAAATCTTCAGTTTCAAGTGAATCAATCAAACATATCGCTGATTTTATTATCAGTATCACAAACCCAACTACAATCGCATATATTGTTCTATACTTTGTATTCGTAGTTATTTTCACATTCTTTTACACAGCAGTAACATTTGATCCAGATCAAATTTCAGAAAATCTACAAAAGGGTGGAGCTTTTATTCCAGGAATTCGACCAGGACAAGCAACTTCAGAATATCTTGCAAATATCACAACAAGAATCACTCTGATCGGAGCACTCTTTCTTGGGCTCATTGCAGTTCTTCCTTTGATTATTCAAAAAATGACAGGTGAACAAACAATCGCTATTGGTGGAACCGCTCTTCTTATCGTTGTGTCTGTGGTTATCGATCTTGTTAAAAAAGTTGAAGCTCACATTTCTGCTCAACAATACTAAACTACGATTGTAGTTGTTGGTGTATAATTAATTCTTATATGGCACAAAACATTTATATTTTCATGGGTCGCTCGGGATGCGGAAAGGGAACTCAAGCAAAATTACTCATTCAAGCTTTAAAAGAAAAATCTTCTAAAGAACCTTTTTATCTTTCAACAGGTGATGAGTTTCGAAAATTAATTTCAAGCGATACATATTCAAGTGGTCTTGCAAAAAAAATAATTGATGAAGGAAAATTGCAACCAGAATTTTTGGCTATTGTTATGTGGGGAAATTTATTTATGAATAATCTCACTGGCAACGAAGATGTAATTGTTGATGGTGCACCTCGGACTGTCGACGAAGCTCATATTATAATGAGCGCTGTTAATTTTTATGGATTCAAAAAAGTGTACCTGATTGATATGGAAGTAAGTAGACAATGGGCAACTGACCGATTAACTTCGCGTGCTCGCGCCGATGATAATCCAGATGCAATTAATAACAGAATGAATTGGTATGAAGAACTTGTTGCTCCATGTATTCCATACTTTAATTCAATATCCGAAGTAAATGTTATTACTCTTAACGGAGAACAGTCTATTGTAGATGTTCAAAATGAACTTCTTTCTAAAATTTCTTAATTTAAAAAACAGCTTTTAAAACCGCGCAGTAAATTTTATGGTAACAATAAAAACAGAACAAGAAATTGAAACTCTTCGAGAGGGCGGAAAAATTCTTGCTCAGATTTTACAAACTCTTGCCGAAAAAACAAAAGCGGGGGTGATGAGTGATGTTCTTGAAACAACACTTCGCGAAGAAATAAAAAAATATGGAGCCAAGCCTGCGTTTATGGGTTACACTCCCCATGGAGCATCTCGACCGTTTCCTGCTGCACTTTGTTTGTCTATCAATAGTCAAATCGTGCACGGAATTCCTCATGAACATCCAGTACAAATAAAAGAAGGTGATATTGTTTCGCTCGACACAGGAATTATTTTTCATGGATTATATACAGATTCTGCAATTACTGTTGGTGTTGGTGAAATTGATGGAAAAGCAAAACTACTTTTGAAAGCAACAAAAGAATCTCTTGACGCAGGAATTAATGCAGTGCGTCCGGGTGTAAAAACTGGAGACGTTGGTATGGCGATTGAAGCCGTTGCACGAAAATATAAATTTAAAATTGCTGATGAACTTGGCGGACACGGTGTTGGATACAAACCACACGAAGATCCATTTATGCCAAACTTTGGTAAAAAAGGTGAAGGTGTAACTTTAAAAGAGGGAATGGTTTTAGCTATTGAACCAATGCTTAATGAAGGAACGTCTCGAATTGTTTTAGAAGATGATGGATATACAATTTCAACTGGTGATGGAAAGAGAAGTGCACATTTTGAACATACAGTTGTTGTTACTAAAGATGGGTGTGAGATTTTAACTCAACTCTAAGCACACAAAAGTGTATTTTTCTTAGGTATAGACAAATATAGTAAAGTATGTTACTATACTGCAAACGCTCTTTTACTTATGAAAATAAAAAATGCGGCTGCTTTACGCAGTCTAGAAAATGGATTCTCTTGGGAATCAACTCAAACATTTCAAGCTGGTTTTTTTCAGATACTCTTGTTTGCTTTAGCAACTGGAGACTGGAATAAAATTCACATCAATCCGTTTACATTGTTTTTATTCAAATCAAAACTTGGTGGAATGACTTGTCCTGGCGACATGGTGCTTTCTTTAACTAAGAAAGCAATCTACCAAATTTTTGAATTTGAAAAAGAAACCGAAGTCATTGCATTTAATTATCGAGAGGTTGAATTTAGCAGACCTCTTCGTGTTTGGACGCTCTACCGGTATGGATATACTTTTCTCGGCACTATTGTCGAGGATAATAAAACAAAGTATAAATGGAAGATTGAAGTGATAAACCAAAAAACAAGCGAAGTCCTTTGTTCTGCAATTTGGTTGTGTGGATTTTATTCAGCAACTAAATCGAAAGTGGGGAAAGTACTACTACCCGTGTTTGGATTTGTAAAAAGCTTTACAACAATTCTTTTTTACATTTTTGCATGTGTGGTTTTGTTTTCCGGCCCACTACTTCTTGTTTCGAGTTTGATTTTCAATAAGTCTATTCCTATTACTGAAAGTTTCGGGCTATAAAGCTTTTTAGCTCAAACTTTCTTTCAAAGCACCCCTTACCGTTTTTCGGTCGGGGGCTCTTTTTATTAAAATTTATATACAGATAGATAATTTAAAATTATCCTTATTTTAGTATTTGAGAAAGGTCTTGTGGTGTATAATTAATCCATGTTAGAAAGAGCTCGATTATCTTCCGACCAAAATCAGGAAGTACAAAAGTTTTCTTCACCTCAAGAAGAGATTGCATATTTACGTGATCAAATTTTAAATCGAGAAAAAGAACTTAATCAGCTTGGTGAAAAACCTGCGCGTGACCCATTGATTTCTCAAGAAATAAAATCATATCAACAAAAAAATAGAGAGATGGTTTTAGAAAAAGGATACGCAATGATAGAGCCTCATGTTGAGGGAATTGTTTTAGACCTCGTACCTGAAACTCACGATACTCGAATCGAAGAATTAGTTGGTATCATGCACACAAAGGGTGTTTTAAACACACTTCATATTGTTGAAAAATTAAATAGCCCTCATCTTGAAGACGACTTTCATCGATTTTTAGTACAGTATATTAAGGCTGGTTGGCCTTTGCAGGGAATTAATGAATCGATGCCTTTGTATAAAGCATTGAAACAAACATTGTACGAAGTTACATTACCCGAGATAACAGAAGACGAAAAAGAACGAACGATAAAAGAAATTGTTTCAACGATGGAGCAGTTTTATTCTGGTATGCTCAGTTTGACTGATGAGTCTGGTAAACATGTTGATACATTTACTATCGAACTTTCAATTGCAGAAGGAAGCGAAGAATTTGTATTTACTGTTTCTGTGCCCGATCATCGAAAAGATTTATTTGAAAAACAATTTCTTTCGATTTTTCCAAAAGCAAAAGTGATTGAAAAAAAAGACGATTATAATATTTTTAATTATGATGGTATTGCAGTTGGTGCGTATGCGTTGCCTGAACGTAATCCAATTTTTCCAATTAAGACATACGATTTTTTTGAGTACGATCCTTTAAACGTTTTACTTAATACGTTTTCTAAAATAAATAAACATGGTGAAGGCGCTGCGATTCAATTGGTTATTAAGGCAGCTGGAAATTATTATATAAATATATATCGAAACGCGCTTGAAGAAATTCATAAAGGTGTTCCGCTCAAAGAAGCGATTGATATTCAACATTCTGTGGGCGGGGAACTATTAAAAGTTGGAAAAGAGTTTGGAAAAGAAATCGGTAAAACTCTTTTAGGAGGCTTATTAAACTGGGGAGCTTCATCAAATGATCAGCAAAAAGATGCTTTTAAAAAAGAACAAAAACCTATTGATCAACATGCTGTTGAACATATTGGTAAAAAAATAGAGTCTCCAATTGTTGATACAAATATTCGAATAATTACTTCTGCCCGAAGTAGGGAACGAGCCGAAACAATGTTAACTGAAATCGAATCAGCGTTTAATCAATTTGATAATCCGTTAGGTAATCGTTTTCATTTTGAACGTGTTGCACAAAATTATTTTCAACAATTTGTGCGTTCGTTTTCGTTTCGATTATTTTCAAGCGATGAACATTTTCCACTTAACTTAAAAGAGGTTGCGTCATTTATGCATTTTCCAAGTGAAAAAATATTTGCGACACCACAACTTCGCCAAGCAAAAGCGGGGACTGCACCTGCACCACTTGAACTTCCACGTGAAGGAACTATTTTGGGTGTAAACCGAAATCGAAATATTGAAACAAAAGTAATGATGTCAAAAGAAGACAGGCTTCGACACTTGTACGTAATCGGTCAGACCGGTACTGGTAAAACGACATTATTAAAAAATCTTTTAGCTCAAGATATTTTGGAAGGAAACGGTGTGTGTATGATTGACCCCCACGGAACCGACATCGACGACATTATGGGAATGATTCCACCCGAACGATATCAAGACGTAATTTATTTTGATCCTGCATATACTCCGCGACCAATGGCGTTAAACATGTTGGAATATGATCCACGATATCCCGAACAAAAAATATTTTTGGTAAATGAATTGCTTTCAATTTTCAATAAATTGTTTGATATGAAAACGGCAGGAGGCCCTATGTTTGAACAGTATTTTAGAAATGCCACATTACTGGTGATGGAAGATCCAGAGACAGGTAATACGTTACTCGATGTTTCGCGCGTGTTATCGAATAAACAATTTCGTGAATTAAAATTATCGAGATGTAAAAATCCACTCCTTGTACAATTTTGGCGAGAGATTGCCGAAAAGGCAGGAGGGGAATCTTCATTGCAAAACATGGTGCCGTATATCACCAACAAGTTTGATGTCTTTCTTTCAAACGATATTATGCGACCGATTATTTCGCAAGAAACTTCATCATTTAATTTCCGTGAAATCATGGATAATAAAAAAATCCTTTTGGTTAATCTTGCAAAAGGACGACTCGGAGATATTAATGCAAACTTAATTGGTTTGATTATTGTTGGAAAAATTTTGATGGCAGCACTTTCACGAGTCGACGGAGACCTTTCACAAATGGCACCATTTTATTTATACATTGATGAGTTCCAAAATATTACGACAAACTCAATTTCGACAATTTTATCTGAAGCACGAAAATATAAATTAAGTCTAAACATTGCTCACCAATTTATTGCGCAGATTCAAGACGATATTAAAGATGCCGTGTTTGGTAACGTTGGTTCAATTGCAGCGTTTCGAGTTGGGGCAGACGATGCAGAATATTTAGAAAAACAATTTAACCCTCCGTTTACCAAAAAAGATATTATGGATCTTGATAACCGAAACGCCTACATTAAGATGCTTGCAAATGGTAAGCCAGTAAAGCCATTTAATATCGAAACTTTGGCTCCACCAAAACCAGACCGAAACCTTGCTGGAAAACTAAAAGAGCTTTCATTCTTAACCTACGGCCGAAATCGTGAAGAAGTTGAAGCGGCGATTATGCTCAAATACAAAAAACCAGAACCCCCACCATTACCAGCGTTTCCTAAAGAATTCGGATCAGATAAGTTTTAATTGACTTCTAAGAGAGAAGTGTAGTAGTGTTCTCTCAGAGTCATTCCTTGACACTAGCTATTTCGCAAAGCTCTACCAAATTGCGTACAAAAAACAAACATACCACCATGATCAATAGACAACACTGGTCCGAAGCACTTACTTCGGAGGGAGCCTTTTGGTTCCATGATGAGGACATAAAACGTCCTCATGCAGAACTCACTTCAGGTCGTTGCAGCAACGGCTTTTTTAATGGAACCATCGTCACTGCAGATCCGATTCTTTTGAAACCGATCTGCACTTGTCTTATCGAAAACTCAACAGCACTAGGTCTTGACGAGGTAAATTACGTCGTCGGTCCTGCTGTAGGAGCGATCACATTTGCTTATCAAATCGCTTCTGAGATTCAAAGACTTTTAAAATCAAGATGTTGTTCCGCTTACACTGAAAAAGATGAAAGCGGAAAACAGACATTGAAACGTCTTAGTTCTGAAGCCAAAGGTAAAACGTTTCTAGTTTGCGAAGACACAATCACTACAGGTGGTAGTGTCGAGCAAACGATTCAAGCAGTAACTTCTGCGGGGGGTATTGTTCTCCCTTTTATTTATGTTATCTGCAATCGTTCTGGACTCACTCATCTTGGCGAAGGTCTTGATCGGTATGAAATTGTCTCGCTTATCCAACCGGATATAAAAAGCTGGGATCCAAAAGAATGTCCACTTTGTCAGGCAGGAAGCAAACGTCTTCGGCCAAAACAAAATTGGGACGAACTTACTAAAGGAGGTGTAGAATGAAACCCAGTAACATCCCACTTGCTTCGCGACTCATCGTTGCAGCAGACTTTAAAGGTGAAAATATCTTTCTACAGCTTATTGCTCTTGCAAAAGCTTTGAAAGGAACAGGTGTTGTCTTGAAATTAAATTCAACACTTCGTCGTTATGGATATAAAATCATTGGCCAAATTAAAGACCTCGGTCTGGAAGTATTTGTTGATTTAAAACTCAATGATATCCCTGAAACTTTAGCAATTGACGGAGAGCTTTTGTCTCCATACAGTCCTGATTTTGTAACGGTTATGGCATCTGCCGGAACCAGAGCAATTAACGGATTGGTCAAAGCACTTCCTGCAACCACAGAAGTTTTGGGTGTAACAGTGCTTACGAGTATGGATGAGGGTGAATGCCAATCAATCTACGGAACAGCTTCTTTGTCTGGGGTTGCACAGGGTTTAGGAAAAATTGCTATCGACGCTGGCGCTGGAGGATTGATTTGTTCTGGACACGAAGCCTCGATGTTTCGAGGTAATCATCCAGAAATAACCATCAATTGCCCAGGTATTCGTCCCCAATGGGCGACCGTTGCTGGAGATGATCAACGTCGAGTTATGACACCTGCTGAAGCAATCAAAGCAGGGGCAAACCGTATTGTGATTGGACGACCAATTACAGGAGCTAAAGATTCTAAAGATGCGGTCAAACGCACTCTTTCTGAGATCTCTTCTGCATTAGGAGAAAGTTGAAATAGCTCGTGATTCAAAACACCTCGCGACCTAGATTTGGTTGCGGGGTGTTTTTGTATTTTCTCAAGTAAAAGGTGAATTTATTTTCCTAAAAATCGGCGACCACGACGTGTACAAATAGCAAAATTTTGCTATGATACCTTCATCATTTATTAATAAGTAATAGTTTTGTATATGGATTTTAAAAACGAAAGAACTCTGGTCATTATTAAACCAGACGGAATACAGCGAAGTTTGATCGGTGAAATTATTGGCCGATACGAACGAATTGGTTTAAAGCTTGTTGGTATGAAAATGATGGTTGCAACTGCAGAACAAGTTGAACAACACTACACACTCGATCCAAACTGGAAACGAATCGTTGGTGAAAAATCAATCGCAAGTTATGTTAAAAAGGGAATCACACCTCCTTCAACAGACCCTGTTGAAGTTGGAAATCAAGTTGTTGCCGTTTTGCGAAAATATATTACAAGTGGACCTGTTGTTGCGATGGTATGGCAAGGGGCTCATGCAGTTGAAATTATCCGAAAAATAACTGGTGGTACAGAACCTCGATCAACAGATGTTGGAACAATCCGAGGCGACTATGTTTTGGATTCATATGTTATGGCTGATACCGATCAACGAGCTATCCGAAACCTTATCCACGCATCAGGTTCAGTTGAAGAAGCAAATAACGAAATCAAACACTGGTTTGCTGATTCTGAAATCACAAATTACAAACTTGTACAAGAAGCAATTATGTACGATGTAAATCTTGATGGAATTTTAGAGTAGGGTTTGGTATAATATATTCAGGTTAGCTTGAATGTTATCTAGATTAAATATATTTCAGGGATCTCGGAGTACCGCATCACCTTGGTGAAACGGTCAGGGAACCCACCTAAGGTTTTGTCTTAGGTTAACATTCCAGATAGCCCGCACCCCCGCAAGGGGGTGTTTTTTATTGTGTCTGGATTGTGTAGTATAATTAGCTTATGGAAATATTTTTACCGTTTATCGTTATTTTATTAGTTATTGTTTTTGCGCATCTTCGAGTTATTAATCAAAACACAGTCGCAGTTGTTCAATTTTTGGGAAAATACCGACGAACTA